>JAFTKX010000014.1 GCA_017453045.1 Clostridia bacterium
CAAGAGTATTTCAAGAGAAAAAAAGTAGCCACTCTTTTGGGAGAATGGCCACTTAAAAACAAATTTTTAATTAAAATAGTGAATTTTTACCGCTTTTTGCGCTAAATCTTAGCCCCTAGGATTACGGATATTAGCCTGCGCTGCTGCTAAACGAGCAATGGGCACTCTGAACGGAGAACAGCTTACGTAAGTTAAGCCGATTGCGTGACAGAATTCGATAGAAGAAGGATCTCCACCGTGTTCGCCACAAATACCGAAGTGAAGTTTGTCGTTTGCGCCCTTACCAAGACGAACTGCTAAATCCATAAGTTTACCAACACCCGTGGTGTCAAGTCTTGCAAATGGGTCAGATTCGTAAATCTTAGCGTCGTAGTATGCGCTAAGGAACTTACCAGCGTCGTCACGGCTGAAACCGAAGGTCATTTGAGTTAAGTCGTTAGTACCGAAGCAGAAGAATTCAGCTTCTTTAGCGATTTCGTCAGCAGTAAGACATGCTCTTGGAATTTCAATCATAGTACCAACTTCGTACTTAAGGTCAACGCCTGCAGCGGCGATAACAGCGTCAGCAGTTTCAACTACGGTCTTCTTGCAGAACTTAAGTTCCTTAATTTCGCCAACGAGCGGAATCATAATTTCAGGAACAACGTTCCAGTCTGGGTGACGTTTTTGTACGGCGATAGCAGCCTTGATTACAGCCTTAGTTTGCATTTGAGCAATTTCAGGATAAGTAACTGCAAGACGGCAACCACGGTGTCCCATCATTGGGTTGAATTCGTGAAGTCCGTTACAAATCATCTTGATTTCTTCAACGGTCTTGCCTTGAGCGTCAGCCAAAAGTTTAATATCTTCTTCAGAAGTAGGAACAAACTCGTGAAGCGGTGGGTCAAGGAATCTGATAGTAACAGGATGTCCTTGAAGCGCTTCCATAAGTCCTTCAAAGTCTGCTTGTTGCATAGGTTCGATTGCATCGAGAGCCTTAACTCTTTCTTCAACCGTTTCAGCGCAAATCATAGCGCGGAACTTATCAATTCTTCCTTCGCCGAAGAACATGTGTTCAGTACGGCAAAGACCGATACCTTGAGCGCCGAGTTCAGCTGCTCTTTGAGCGTCAGCAGGAGTGTCGGCGTTGGTTCTTACGCCAAGAGCCTTATACTTGTCTGCAAGTTGCATAATTCTTCCAAAGTAACCGCTGTTAGGATCAGCAGGAACAGTCTTAATAGCAACGTCGTAAATCTTACCGGTAGAACCGTCAAGAGAAAGAGCGTCGCCTTCACGGAAGGTCTTGCCTGCAAGTTCAAAGTATTTTTCTTCTTCGTGCATCTTGATTTTTTCGCAACCAGATACGCAACAAGTACCCATACCACGAGCAACAACGGCTGCGTGAGAAGTTTGTCCGCCACGAACGGTCAAAATACCTTGAGCGTACTTCATACCTTCGATATCTTCAGGAGAAGTTTCAAGTCTTACAAGGATAACGTTCTTACCTGCTTTACCAAGTTCAACAGCGTCTTCAGGAGTGAATACGATAGTACCTGCAGCAGCGCCCGGAGAAGCGGCAATACCAGTACCAACAACGTTGTTCTTGTCAGCGTCTTTAAGCGCCTTTGCGTCGAAAGTTGGGTGAAGGAGCATGTCCAAAGTTTTAGCGTCGATTTGTAAAAGCGCTTCTTTTTCGTCGATCATGCCTTCGTCTAAAAGGTCGCATGCAATTCTGATAGCAGCGGCAGCGGTACGCTTACCGTTTCTCGTTTGAAGCATGTAGAGTTTGCCTTTTTCGATAGTGAATTCCATATCTTGCATATCTCTGTAATGATTTTCCAAAGTCTTGCAGATGTCAAGGAATTGTTTGTAAACGTCAGGAAGAACTTCTGCCATTTGAGAAATCGGCATTGGAGTTCTAACGCCGGCAACAACGTCTTCGCCTTGAGCGTTCATTAAGAATTCGCCCATAAGACCCGGTTCGCCGGTTGCAGGGTTACGAGTAAACGCAACGCCCGTTCCGCAATCGTCGCCCATGTTACCGAAAGCCATCATTTGTACGTTAACTGCAGTACCCCAACTGTATGGGATATCGTGGTCACGACGGTAGATGTTTGCTCTTGGGTTGTCCCAACTTCTAAATACCGCCTTGATAGCGCCAAAGAGTTGGTCTTTTGGATCTGATGGGAAATCAGTTCCAAGTTGATTTTTGTATTCAGCCTTAAATTGATTTGCAAGTTCTTTAAGATCGTCTGCAGAAAGGTCAACGTCGAGTTTAACGCCTTTCTTTTCTTTCATTTCGTCGATAAGTTTTTCAAAGTACTTCTTGCCGACTTCCATAACTACGTCAGAATACATTTGGATAAATCTTCTGTAGCAGTCCCAAACCCATCTTGGATTGTTTGACTTCTTGATAAGAACGTCAACAACTTCTTCGTTAAGACCAAGGTTTAAGATGGTATCCATCATACCGGGCATTGACGCTCTTGCGCCCGAACGAACTGAAACGAGAAGCGGATTTTCTTTGTCGCCGAACTTTTTGCCGGTAACTTGTTCCATCTTTGCGATGTTTTCCATAATTTCAGCTTGGATGTCAGGGTTAATTTGTCTACCGTCTTCGTAGTACTTAGTACACGCTTCGGTTGAAATAGTGAAGCCTTGTGGAACTGGAAGACCGATATGAGTCATTTCAGCAAGGTTTGCGCCCTTACCACCGAGAATTTCACGCATCTTAGCGTTTCCTTCCGAAAACTGGTAAACGTACTTTTTGTTTTCCATTAAAAATTCCTCCTGATTAACGCGCGCAAATTACACGCGCATCTATTTTACATTTTTTGCATTTCTCATTTTAACCTATTTAAAGTTTTTTTTCAAGCGATTTTACACCATTTTATATAAATATTATATAAAAAGTAAATTTTACCCTACTTTTTACTCTTTTGCGTTAAAAAAAGCGGAAACCAAGTCCGCTTTTACAAATCTATCAAAGTAGTTAAACTCTTTAAGTTTACGCCCGCAACTTTATTAAAATAGTAACCGAAAAACCGAAGTCCGTTTTTAGCGAACTCTTGATTTTCTTCTTCTAAATTACCGCTTGCAATCTTTTTTAAGAACAAGTACGTATCTATCGAAAAACCGTTTTCACCTTGCCTTTTACAACTTTCACACACGCAACAACCGTCCTTAACCGAAAGAAATACTCTTTCCGTAATTTGTCCGCCACACCTTCCGCAAGCCGATAAATTTATTAAATAACCGTTCTCCAAAGCGACGTCGTAAAAGAATTTAAGCAGTAAATTTATGGGATTAAACGACTTATAGGCAAGTTTTTTCAAAAATTCGACGAGTAAAACGAATTGTCCTTCAGACACGAGTCCGTCGGGTAAAAACGCGTCGGTAAGTTCTAACGCAATCGTGCCCGCGTAAAACTTTTTAAGGTCGCAACGAATAGGATAAAAAGCGTCGAAAGAATTTATTTCGGTAACGGTAAACCTACCCGATTTTTCCGCCAAAATACTCTCCGCAAAGCAAAAAGGCTCGGAAATTTGCTTCATTTTAGCATTTGCTTTCCGAACTCCCCTTGCCGAAACCGCAACCTTACCCTTTTCGAGAGTAAATACGGTGAGTATTTTGTCGCTGTCTTTATAATTGACGGCGCGAATCGTTATTCCGTTTACCTTTTCAGTCATTTTTCCTTTTGTTTTTACACGCTTGTTATTTTAGTAAAACCTATATTTTTATTTTAATTTTTAAATACAATCCCTCCGTCTTGCCGACCTTTCGGCAAGCCACCTCCCTTTAACAAAGGAGGCTTGGACGCGATTTTAACTATTCTCTAACGCATAGTCGTCCCCCTTGTAGAAAGGGGGAAAGCAAGATAAATCTTGCAAGGGGGATTGTCGTTTTATTTACTACGCTTATCTTCTTGGCTTAGTTTTTTATAAAGCATATAGTAGCCCGTTTTACCCGTTTTTTCAAACAGTTGCCACGCCATATCTTCAGGTTTTTTCATACTGTTTTCTCCTTTTTAGCAGTATGTTTATCCTTTGATTTTTTATACGTTTTATACAACTATTTAAAGGTTTAAACGCCGTATTGCGCCGTTTATAAACTTTTCACTATATAACGCTTTTGAAGACGGAGAAACAAGCAAGACAAGGCTCGCAAATTGATATTGGGTGGGATAGACCTTGTTGGTCATCCCAGTCAAGAGCAAATTGCAGAAACGCCGTATTGCGCCGTTTATAAACTTTTCACTATATAACGCTTCTGAAGACGGAGAAACAAGCAAGACAAGGCTCGCAAATTGATATTGGGTGGGATAGACCTTGTTGGTCATCCCAGTCAAGAGCAAATTGCAGAAACGCCGTATTGCACCGTTTATACGTCTTCAGAATAGCCGTATTCTTTCAACAAATTAGGCTTATCGCGCCAGTTTTCCTTTACCTTTACGTAAGTAGTTAAAAATACTTTAGAGCCTAAAAACTTTTCCATTGCCTCGCGCGCAAAAGAAGAAACTTCTTTTAAAGCCTTACCTTGTTTACCGATTAAAATCGCCTTATGGTTTTCTTTTTCGCAAACGATATCTAAATTTATATCGTAAATGCCGTTCTTCCTTTGCGAAAACTCGTTAATTGTAATTGCAATGCCGTGCGGAATTTCTCTATCGTATTTAAGAAGAATTTTCTCACGCATAATTTCGGCAATCATAAACTTTTCGCTTTTATCTGAAATTGCGTCGGGATTAAACACGTAATCGCCATCGGGAAGATATTTTAAAATAACGTTAAGAAGTTCCTTTACGTTTCTACCCTTTCTTGCAGATACGGGCACTATTTCGTCAACGCCCTCGATTTCGGCAAGTTTAACGAGTTCTTCGGGAATATTCTCCTTTGGCATAATATCCGTTTTTGTAAAAGCGACAATCATAGGCGCGCCTACTTTCGCAAAACGCCTTGCCAAATCTAAATCGTCGTCCTTTAAGCCCGTATGTCCGTCGACGACGAAAAGTATAGCGTCGGTTTCTTTGGCGGTATTTTCCGCCGCCCTTTGCATACGCGAATTAAGGGTGGTACTCGCCTTGTAAATGCCCGGCGTATCTTCAAAAACTATTTGATATTCTTCGGTAGTTAAAACCCCGTAAATTCTATCTCTCGTCGTTTGCGGTTTTGGAGAAACGATAGCCACCTTTTCCCCAACCAAAACGTTTACGAGGGTAGATTTGCCCGCGTTTGCCCTACCTACTACGGCTACAGTTCCGCTTTTCATTAGTTATCACCTTTAGTAAGTTCTTTTTAAGTTTAATTTTTCCATAATTTTTTCAGCAATTCCCATCATTTCGGTTTCGTCGGCTTTTTCTATATGGTCGTAACCGAAACAATGCAAAACGCCGTGCAAAGCGAGAAAACAAACTTCTCGCTCTAAAGAGTGTCCAAATTCTACCGCCTGCTCTTTTGCCCTTTGCAAACAAATACAAATCGAGCCGAGCAAAAACCCGTCTTCTTCGCTTTCTTCGCCAAAATGAGCGGGGGTTAAAACTTCGCCCTTTATTCCGTCTAAATACGGAAAAGACAAGACGTCGGTAACCGAATCTATATTTCTCTGCTCTTTGTTGATTTCTCTAATTTCTTCTTCAGAAACGAAAGCGACTTCAATTAAAAGGCGCTCCTTTTGACCGAGCGTTTCATACGCCAAATCGGCAACCTTTTGCAAATTAAATTCAAGACTTTCTTTATCTTCGCAAATAACTTTTAAAGTATTCATTATTCGTACTTATTTCCGCCTATTTTTAGTTTTGGATATTCTACTCTGTCGTGATGAACGCCTGCAAGCGAGTTGGTAAGCGTTTTTCTTATGATGTCCAAATCTTTCATCGTGATGTCGCACTCGTAGAACTGATCGAAGTCCATTCTTTCTTCAATAATTTCCTTAACGGCAAGGTCAACGCTCTCGTGCGAGCGGTCGGTAAGAGAACGCGCCTTTGCTTCGCAAGCGTCCGCAAGCATAATAATGGCTGCAATTTTGGTTCTTGGACGCGGACCTTTGTACGAAAACTCTTTAAGGTCGAGCGTTTCTTCCGAAAACTTGCTCGCTTGCATATAGAAATATCTAATGTGCAACGTGCCGTGATGTTGAAGCGCAACATCCGAAAGAATTTGCGGAAGACGATGCTCTTTTATAAGTTTTGCGCCGTAAGTTGCGTGCGAACGGATAATGTCAACCGAAAGTTCGGGCGTAATTTCGCCGTGCGGATTATATCCGCTTTGATTTTCGGTGAAATATTCGGGATTTTCAATTTTTCCTATATCGTGATAGTAAGCGCACGCTCTTGCAAGAAGGGGGTCTTCTCCGATAGCGGTAGCGCAAGATTCAGCCAAAGTAGATACGACCAAACTGTGATTAAAAGTACCCGGAGCAACTTCGCGAAGTTGTTTTAAAAGCGGGGCTTTGTGGTCGGTTATTTCCGAGAGCCTGTAAGTCGTAACCCTGTTGAAAAGTTTTTCAAACACGGGAAGTAAAGCCATAAGCAAGACGACGGAGAGCATTCCCGAAGTAAAGCCTGCTACGATAAAGATTACGGGCGAAACTAAAAGCGCCGAAAATTCAAGGCAAACCGTACAAATTATGATAGGTAATGAAATTGCGAATCCACGCAGGAAAACCTTAAGTCTTGAACTCGTTCCGTGAACTAAATACACCGCTAAAATGCTCGTTGAAAAACCTATTAAAAGCGACGAGTATAAAACGTGCCCTTCCATTACGCCTATTGATAAAAAGGCGTCTATCATAAACGTTAAAAAGCAAGCGACGGTATTCATAAATATCGCCCTACGCTTGTCCATTAAAAGAAGCGAAAGCAAAGCGCAAATTGCAAACGGACGGGCGTAAACCATATATTTTCCCACGCCGTAGTTGATTGCAACGGAGATTTCCAAAAGCAAAAATATCATATTGATATTCTTGGTTTTATGAAGAAAATCCCTGTTTTCGTTGTAGAAATAAAGATATATTCCCACCGAAATCAAGCACATTGCTATTACGAGATAAATAAGATTGTTTACGTTACTGCCGTTTTGGACGTACTCGAGAATTTTAGTAAAACTAAACCCCGAATTTATATACAAAACTGCAACGAAACCCAAGACGAAAATCGCGGTGTGCAAAGCAAACCAACTTATCGTTCTTACGTAATCTCTTATCTCCCATGCGAGTAATTTTTTAGATTGTTTTTTCATAAATTTTCTCCGACTTATTTGTTTTTATCAACAAGTCTTTCTTCATATTTTGTATAAGCCTTGATTATTTCCATAACCAAAGCGTGTCTTACGACGTCTTTCGCCGTTAAAAATACGCTCTCTATACCTTCGATATTTTTCAAAATATCGGTCGCGTGCTTAAGCCCGCTTTTTTTACCGTCGGGAAGGTCGATTTGAGTAAGGTCGCCCGTTACAACCATCTTACTGCCGTCGCCCATACGGGTTAAAAACATTTTCATTTGCTCTTTGGTGGTATTTTGCGCTTCGTCTAAAATGATAAACGCGTTTGAAAGCGTTCTACCGCGCATATACGCAAGCGGAGCGATTTCAATTACTCCCCTTTCCATGAGTTTAACGTAACTGTCAAGACCTAACATCTCTTGCAAAGCGTCGTATAAAGGTCTTAAATAAGGGTCTACTTTAGTTTGTAAATCACCCGGTAAAAAGCCGAGTTTTTCCCCCGCTTCGACGGCTGGTCTTGTTAAAATTATCTTCTCGACTTCTTTATTTTTAAACGCCGATACCGCCATTGCTACGGCAAGATAAGTCTTTCCCGTTCCCGCAGGTCCAACCCCGAAAACTACGGTGTTTTTCTTGATTGCGTCGACGTACTTTTTTTGTCCTACCGTCTTACATTTTATCTGCTTGCCCCTGTGCGTTATGGCGATAACTCCCGACATAACTTTTTCAATGCCTTCGGCATTTCCTTCTTTGGCAAGTTCTATGCAATAATTTATTCGCGTTTTATCGAGCGGTTCGCCCGCTTTTATAATTTGAGCGAGTTTACTTATAACCGTTTCGGCGAGCAGTACGTTTTGCTCGTCGCCCGATAAACGAATTCCCGTTCCTTCGACGTACGCCAAAACCCCCGTTTCACGTGCGATAATATTCAAATTTTCGTCAAAAACCCCCAATAGTTTGGAAAGATTTTCTAAACTGCCGATATCGGCAAAAACCGTAAATTCAGCCAAACTTTTCTCCTTTTTACCCTACGACTACGAGATAATATAGCGTTACCGAGTAAATAATTTTTCCGTTTTCCTTTTTTTGCTCTACTTTAGTCTGCACTATTTCTTGACTTTTAAGACTTTGTTTTGCAAGGAAAACCGCTCTGTTTTTATATTTTTCTCCACTTGCGAAACTTTTATAATCAAACTTAAACTCGGCTTTTATTTCCACTTCGCCAAGCGCGTAAGTTTTAATTATTTGGTCGTTCCAGTCGTAATATCCGTCGATTAAAATGTCGCCCTTTTTAACTTTGTCGCCAACCTTAACTTTAGCCGTTCCGCTGTACGAATTTATAGCGGTAACTTCGCCTGAAACCGTTGAAATTATCTTTTCCTTTTTTAAGTCTATCGGCTCGGTTTTTTGAACTCCAAGTCGGGCTTCAACGGATAGTATTCTACCTTTTTTTTCTATCGAAACGAAAGAAATTTTATCGCTCGATAGATAAACGGCTTTTTCTAAACTTTTTAAATCGGCGGTTAAAAAAGAATTTTCTTTTACGCCGTTAGTCTTTAAAACCCCGTCGATAATAGGCGCGAGCGTTTTAGCGTCCGATAAATATTCGATTTTGGTTACGAACCCGTCGAACGCGACTAAAAGAAATAAAGTAAGCGCAAAACACAAGACGATTCCTATCTTTTTTTGCAAAAACTTGACGGGCGACACCTTGCCATAATACTTTATCCTACGTATATTATAACACATATTACGAGAAATTGCAAAAAGTTTTTTACTATCGCTTGCATCTATTGAAATAATTATTTTATTTTCGTGAAATTCCACGTCAAAAACGGCTATTTTTTGCGCGTAAAGCCTCTCGATAAGATTAAACCCTTCAGCGCCTAAAATCTCGTATCTAAAAAACAGTTTACCCCTTTTCACTTAAAGTTCGCCCCCGTTATAACCCCGACTATCGCAACTTCGCCGTCGCCGTATTTTTTAATTTTTAAATTTTCTCCAACAACGGTCAGCGCGCAGTTTTTTAAGGAAAACTCTATTCTATTTTCCGAAAAAAACAGAATTTTTTTAACGCCTTCAATTAAACATCCGCTTTTTCCGTAAAGAGTTACGCGGTGAGAGTAAGGGGTTATTTCTTTTCCAAGCCCCAAATAAAAAAGCGCGTCTTCAATAAAAGTCATAAAAAATCCCCTTACGATATATATTCCGATTTTACGAAATACATACCATAAAGGGATTGATTTTTAATAAAAATGCGTCTATAAGTCGATTATTTGTTATAAATACTTTTTAAGGTCTGCAATTTTATCAAGTTTTTCCCACGGGAACTCGCTTCTCCCAAAGTGCCCGTACGCCGCAGTATTTTTGTAAATAGGACGACGAAGGTCTAAAGTTTTTATAATAGAGTGCGGACGAAGGTCGAATTCCTTTGCGATAATATCCGCAATTTCGCCGTCGGGAAGTTTACCCGTGCCTTTGGTGTTTACGAAAAGCGATACGGGTTTTGCAACGCCGATTGCATAAGCGACTTCTAAAGTGCATTCTTTAGCAAGCCCCGACGCAACTACGTTTTTACAAATGTATCTTGCCATATAAGCGGCGCTTCTGTCAACTTTGGTAGGGTCTTTTCCGCTAAACGCTCCACCGCCGTGCGGACAACTTCCGCCGTAAGTGTCAACGATTATCTTTCTACCCGTAAGTCCGCTATCGCCGTGCGGTCCGCCTATTTCAAATCTACCGGTTGGGTTGATAAAATATTTCGTATTTTCGTCTATAAGGTCTTTTGGAAGACAAGCGAGAATTACTTGTTGTTTAATATCTTGGCGAAGTTGCTCTGTAGAAACGCTTTCGCTATGTTGAGTTGAAACGACTACCGTGTCAATACGCTTTACCTTTCCGTCTTCGTATTCAACGGTAACTTGGCTCTTTCCGTCAGGACGGAGATAAGGTAAAAGACCGCTCTTTCTAACTTCGGTAAGTCTTCTCGTAAGTTTGTGAGCAAGGGTTATTGCCATAGGCATATATTCTTCGGTTTCGTCGCAAGCGTAACCGAACATCATACCTTGGTCGCCCGCGCCGTGAAGGTCTGCTTCGTCCCCACTTTCTCTATGTTCAACCGAACTGTCAACGCCGAGCGCAATATCCGCGCTTTGTTCGTGAATTGCCGTAAGCACGGCGCAAGTATCACAGTCAAACCCGTATTTTGCTCTGTCGTAACCGATTTCTCTTACCGTTTCTCTCGCAACCGTTTGAATATCTACGTAACAATCGGTGGTAATTTCGCCCATTACGAGAACGAGCCCCGTAGTAACCGAAGTTTCACACGCAACTCTTGCATTTGGGTCTTTTTCTAAAATAGCGTCGAGTACGGCGTCTGAAATTTGGTCGCAAATTTTGTCAGGATGCCCTTCAGTAACGCTCTCGCTTGTAAAAAATTTATTCATAATAAAATCCTTTTAGCAAAAATAAGATTTGTGGTCGTTTTTTGCACTTACATCATTATATATCATAAAAAAACGTTTGTCAATCTTAAAAGATAATGTTAAAATAAAACGGTAGAAATACTTTTAGGAGTTTTTATGGGCGAGCAATGTAAAATTTGCCCCGTAGAGTGTAACGCCGACAGAAAAAACGGCGTTGGCTACTGTGGGCAATCCGACAAAATGAAAATTGCAAAATATTATCTTCACACCTATGAAGAACCGCCGATAAGCGGAACTAACGGCTCGGGCACGGTGTTTTTTTGCGGTTGTTCTCTTAAGTGCGTCTTTTGTCAAAACTACGAACTTTCTCGCTCGAAAACGGGCAAAGAAATTACCCCAAGCGAACTTGCTGAAATTTTTAAAGAACTCGAAAAAATGGGAGCGCACAATATAAACTTGGTTACAGGCTCGCATTTTGTAAATCAAATAGTCGAAGCCTTTAAAATTTATCGCCCTAAAGTACCTGTCGTTTATAATACTCACGCATACGAAAAAGTCGAAACTCTTGAGATAATCAACCCATACGTCGACGTTTATCTTCCCGACCTTAAATTTTTCTCACCCGAACTTTCTAAAAGATATACGGGGAAAAGCGACTATTTTAAGGTTGCGAGCAAGGCTATTAAGTTTATGTTAAACGCTAAAAAAACGGTTTTGGGGGACGACGGACTTTTAAAACAAGGCGTTATAGTAAGGCATATGATTATGCCACTCGGCGTAAAAGATAGCAAACAAATTTTAAGTTGGTTTGCTCAAAATAATCAAAACGGCGCGTACCTTTCGCTTATGGGACAGTACACCCCGTTTGGCGACAACCAAAACTTTCCCGAACTAAAACGCCCTATCACCAAAAAGGAATACGATAGGGTTTACGAGCACTTATTATCGCTCGGCATTAGCGAATATTTTATACAAGAGTTAGGTTCGGCAAGCGAAAGTTTTATTCCCAAATGGGATTTTTAGTTTGTATTTGCAAGTTCCAACCCCAACAAAACGCCAAACTTAAACGCCGAAACGTATTGTTTTTTAATATCTAAACATTGAAGCTCTCCCACAATGCGTACGTATTCGTTGTATTTTTCGTATAAGATTTTATCACTTTTTATTTTTTCAAGCAGTTGTTCTTCAACTTCTACAACCTTATCCAACGTTGTAAGGTAAGTTTTGTCCGTTTTATCAAAAGTTTCATTTCTTGCGACACCACAATAAAACGATTCTTCTATAATTGATTTATGCTCCAAACCATTTCTCCTTTCTTTAATAAATTATATCATAATTATAGTAGTCAATTTGACTACTATCAAGTCTTTTTGACTATTTTATGATATACTTTTATAAAAAAAGGGGAGGGTTTATGGAAACCAATCTCAAATTTCACAAAAATCTTAAAGACTGGCGTATAGAACGCGGTCTATCACAAAAAGAACTTTCTCAAGCATTAAATATACCTGTTAGTACCTATGCAAATTGGGAACAAGGTAGACGAAATCCGGGAGTTCAAGATATATACCAAATTCTTTCAATTCTCAACATCTCTGCAAACGACCTTTTCAATTAACTTTCAAAAGGACAAAGTAGACTATAACGCCTACTTTGTCCTTTTTTTATTTGGCTGTGTCATAACGTATGACTGATTTTATGAGAGCGGTTAGATGCAAGCAAGACGGGATTTTTATGAGATTTTTACAAGGGAATTACCTTGTTGGTAATAGGAATTGCAAAAAGCCATAAAAATACTAGTATTGCGTAGCATATAAACACTCGAATATCAGTCACAAGTTGTGACATAGACTTTTATTTTGATAACGATTTGAAAGGTTTGTATAAAATTGCAAAGACTATAAAAAACACAGCCGATACGCCGACTATACAAAAAAACAACCTTTGCAAAAAGGTTGCGTATCCAAAAATTTCCCCACTTATTCTAAAGCCGAAAAGCCCGTAACAAAAACTGTCTAACGCACCTAAAATTATGAAAAAGTAAGCCGATAAGGCGGTTATTCGCATATTCCATCTCCTTATCGGCTAATTATTGCCATTATAAAAAACTTTTAAACTCTCAATCTCTATCAAGATTTTCAACCCACATATAATCAAAGTCTACCGACTCTACAAAATCGGACGGGCGAAATCTAACCACGTTAAATTTAGCAAAATCAAAAAGGTGATTTTTGATTACTACGGGGGTTGGCTCGTCTAAAGGGAAAAGCCCTTCGGTTAAATAATCCGCAAAACTTGCGTAATCGAACGGCTCGTCTTTTTCAACGACGATATCTTTTACAATTTTATCTTCTTTAATAAGTTTAATCCAAATTTTTACCATAGAGGCATTTTACCACAAAGAAAAAATTTTTTCAACTACAATCAATCACTTTCTCCGTTTATTGCCTCTTGAAACATAACCCAATAGCCGTCGCCTTTTAAGTTAAACGGACTTTTAGGAATAAACGAACTGTAATTTTTTATTTCGTTAGGCTTTGACGAGAATTTACCCGGTATTCCGTAACAAATATATTTTGGCGCGCCGTCGCTTAAAATAACCCCAAAAGCGAAACTTTTTCCGCCGTCGCCGATTTTTACCCATCTGCTACGCCCTACCATATTTTCAAGCGACTGCTCTTTTTCGTTCTCTTTAAAAATAGTTTCTATTTGCCCTTTTATTTTTTGATAATATGTTTGGGGCATATCGCCTTGCATAAAGTCGCCGTTTTCATCATTTTTAGGCGAAGTAAAATGGCTTTTTTCTTCTTTTTGTTCTTGACAAGCACTTGGCTCGTCAAAAACTTGCTCGCCGAAAGAGTCGCTCCGTTCATCAATTAAATCTCCTTTACACTTTCGTTCAAAGTCGTAATAATCGACGGTTGCAATCGCTTCGTCGTCATATTCTTGCGAAGAAAAAACAGTTGTCTTTTCCCCGATAACTTCTTCCGTTTTATAGTCGTTCTTCTCACTTTCTAAAATCTCCTTAACAGTTTTCGCGCTTGGAGAAAAGTTGCCGTACGCAATGGGGATAAGTTCTTCTCCTTCGTCGAAAAATAGGCAGACCGCTCCGCTAAAATCGTTTGGAGCAATATAACTACCGCCGTCTAATGATTTGAATTCTTGTTTTTCGCAATCTAAAAACAGTAAATATTTTCCGTTTTTCGCAGGCAAAAGGTTAATAAGCGACAAATCAATTACTTTTTGCCCTTTTTTATCGGAAATTTTTGCAACTCCCCTAATTTCTCCGTCAGAAAAACCTTGCGCCGTTTGTCTAACGAGAGCAACGGTTTTAAAATTTTGCATATAATTTTTCTCCGCGTTTTATTCATTATAAAATATGCGTGCGCGCGATAAATAATAACCTTTGTCGGCTTTTGGAAAATTTTTCACAAAAAAACAGTTGACAATAGTTTTTCGATAGTGTAAAATGCTAACATAACTTAACACTTAACGCAACGAAAAGAAGAGTACGCAAAAGGATTTGCACAGAGAAGCCCCGTTTGGTGAAAGGGGAAGAAGGAATTTTGCAGAACATGGTCTTGGAGCGGTGTCCCCGATATTTAAGGGATGACGGGTTTCGCCCGATATAGCGATAGGATATTAAGAGTTTTCTCGCGTACCTAATAAGGTCTTTATTGCGAAATAAAGATAAAGTAAGGTGGTAACACGGTTTTAAAGTCGTCCTTACGGGTTTTCCCGTAGGGATTTTTTATTTAAAATAAAGGATAAAAATGATAGAAATTAAAAATCTTGAAAAAATATATCCTTCAAAAACGGGCGGTTTCGTCGCCTTAAAGGATATCAATTTAACGGTTGAAGACGGAGATATTTACGGTATTATCGGTCTTTCGGGCGCGGGTAAGTCAACTCTCGTTAGGTGCATTAACCTACTTGAAAAACCAACGAGCGGTCAAATTTTAATCGACGGAGAAGACTTAACTAAAGTTTCAAAAAAACGCCTTTTACAACTTAGAAGAAATATCAGTATGATATTCCAACAGTTCAACCTACTTCAGCAACGAAACGTTTTGAAAAACGTTGAACTTGCAGGCGAAATAGCGGGAAATAAAAACCCCACCGAAAAGGCGATAGAACTTTTAAAACTCGTAGGGCTTGAAGACAAACTAAACTCCTACCCTGCCGAACTTTCGGGCGGGCAACAACAAAGAGTTGCAATCGCAAGGGCGCTTATGACAAACCCAAAGGTTTTACTTTGCGACGAAGCGACTTCGGCTCTCGACCCCGAAACTACGCACTCGATTTTAGAATTACTTAAATCGCTTAATAAAAAGTTAAATCTTACGATAGTTATTATTTCCCATCAAATGTCGGTTATCGAAGCAATTTGCAACAAAGTTGCAATACTCGATAAATCGGGAATAGTTTCAAACGGATATTTACAAGACGTATTTCTCTCCCCCACCAACGAAGTCGCTAAAAAACTTATTTATTCAGGACACGTAAACACGGGAATTAAGGGCGAAAAATTCGTTAAACTTATGTTTACGGGCGAAGTCGACAAGCCTATCGTTTCAAACGTCATTACCGAACTTAAAATTTCGGTTTCAATAATGTACGCCGAAACTAAACTTATAAACGACAGGGTTTGCGGTCAGGTTATTTTCCGTCTTCCTAACTATAGCGAAGATATAGTGAAGTTGACCGACTACCTAACGCGTGAAAACGTGCCGTTTGAGGAGGTGGACAGCGATGCCCTTTACTGATATTTTGATAATGATAGCCGAAACGGTTGGCGTTACCGCTTTAGCAACGCTATTTGCTTACGTTTTGGGACTTCCTTGCGGAGTGCTTTTAAACGTTACGGGCAAAAACGGGCTTAAACCTTGCAAGTGGCTTAATACGCTCGTCGGACTTATAGTAAATATCTTGCGTTCGATACCCTGTCTTATAATTATAGTGCTTTGTATTCCGCTAACGAGAGAAATTTTCGGCAGAGGCACGGGAGAGTGGTACACAATTTTAATTCCGCTTACCGTTTGCGCTTTTGGGTTTGTTTCTCGTATGGTTGAACAATCGCTCGCTGAAGTTCCCGCAGGCGAAATCGAAGCCATTAAGTCGCTCGGCGCTACCGATTTTCAAGTAATAATGAAAGTTTTACTTCCCGAAGCAAGAGTTTCGCTCGTAACGGGAGTTGCCGTCGTTGCGGTTAGCATTTTAGGTTACACGTCTTTTGCCTACAACATAGGCGCGGGCGGACTTATTTCGGGTATTTACACATTCTACACAAGACACACGGGCGATTATTTAGGCAAATTTATCTTCTGGGTAATGATAGTTTTAGTCGTGTTAATCGTTCAAGGAATTCAAGAATTAGGGCTTTTTATAGCCAAAAAACTTGATAAAAGAAAAATTTTAAAATAGGAGAATATATATGAAAAAGTTTTTAAAATCATTTATAACGACAATTTTATCGGTATGTTTAATCGCTTCTTGCGGATTATTTAGCGGTTGCGAAAAATCTGACAAGACAATTAGAGTTTGCGCGTCGGACGTTCCTCACGCAGAAGTTTTAAACGAGTGCGTTAAAGACCTTTTGGCTAAAGACGGATGGACTTTAAAGGTTGAAGTTCTTGACTGGACAATTCAAAACGACTCGGTTGCAAGCGGAGATTACGACGCTAACTACTTCCAACACGTTCCGTATTTAAGCACTTACACAGGCTCGACCAAACTCTTTGCGTCTTGCAAAGTTCACTACGAACCTTTAGGAATTTATTACGGCAAAGCAACTGTCGGAACTTTGGTAACCGCAGGTGAAACTTTCGCTATTTGCGACGACGTTTCTAACGCTATAAGAGCGTTTAATCTTTTAGAAGCAAAAGGCGTTATTAGCAAGGCAACCGAAGGCGATAACTACCCTGTAAACGCCGACGGCGAAACCTTAAATATGAGCGAAACTTCTAAAACTTGGACGAGCGTTTCGGGCAATCTCACCGTAACACTCGTTGCAGAAAATTTACTCGTTTCTTCGCTTAACGACTACGACTTTGCTTGTCTTCCTTGCAACACCGCGTATACCGGCAACGTGGATTCTTCAAAGCGCGCGGCAGTTGAAGACGACGTTACGGCAGTAGCAGGCAAAGCAAACGTTATCGCGGCAAGAGAAAACGACTATAACACCGACGAAACTTACAAAGCAAAAATCGACGCTTTAACAAACGCTATGCTTTCTCAAGAAGTTGCCGATTTCTTCGCTACGAAGTATCTTGGCTCAATGACTTGCGACTCTACCACTCAAATTGATTTAAGAAAATAATTTTATAAGTTAAAAGCCCCCGAATAAGTCGATTAACCGACTTATTCGGGGGCTTTTTTATTATCGTATATTATTTACCTATCATAATATCTATTATCTTTTTATCCGTTTCCTTCATACCTTCACGGGCTAAAAGACTAACGTTTTTAATAGTGTTTTCAACGCCTTTGACCACTATTCCATCACCGCTTACGAACTGTCTTTTCGTTATAGCCATTTCGTAGCCCATAATTCCAGCCTCAACCGCCATTGCAATCTTAGCCGAGCAAGACGGCTTTGCGCCGTCGCAAATAGTTCCCGAGAGTATTGCGACTGAATTGACGATTGTGTGGGCTATTTCGTAAAATCTTCCGCCCTTTAAAAAGCAAATTCCCGCGCCTGCGCCACAACCTGCGCTTATCGCTCCGCAGTACGCCGACAAACAGCCTATTCCCGTTTTTAAGTGCACGGTTATAAGGTCGGAAAGTATTACCGCTCTTATCATTTCTTCTTGGCTATAGCCAAGTTCTTTGGCGTATACAACTACGGGCACGCACGCCGTAATTCCTTGATTTCCGCTACCAGAAATTATACAAACTGGAAGTTCGCACCCACTCATTCTTGCATCCGAGCCACTCGCGGCGTAAGCCTTTGCTTTGCCGTTTAAATCGGCTTTTCCGCCCTTGTATAAAAGTTGCCCTATAGACGCGCCGTACTGCCTTTTTAAGCCTTCTTCGGCTATTGCCATATTCATTTCTATTTGCCTTTCTATATGCGGTCTTACTCGCTCTATATCGGCGCTCGTGGCAAATTCCACAATATTTTCTACGCTGAGCAAAGTTTTGTCGGCTTTGTTTTCGTTTGAAAAGATAACTCCACTTTCCATATATCCACTCGTTAGATTTTCGCCATTTACGATTACCGAAATTACGTTAGTATGACGTTCGGAAATTCTTACGGACGCAAACTTGCCGTCTACTCTACCTTCAAGATAAAGATCGAAAGTACAGGGCGACGAAAGTTCGCTAACGGAAATTTTGCAAGAGTTTAAAAACGCCGTAATTTCTTCTTTTGCGTTTTCGCCGAGCGAAGATAAAACTTCTAACTTTTTTTCGGGATGAGAGGCAATTATTCCTGCCGACACGGCGGTTTCTATGCCGTGCATTCCGCCCGTAGACGGCACTATAACGCTCTTTACGTTCTTTATAATATTACCGCTTAACCCAACGGTTATTTCGGTGGGTTTTTCGCCCAAAGCGTCCCCTAAAATCGCTCCGCCGTAGGCTATTGCTATTGGCTCGGTACAACCCATCGCAGGCTGTAATTCTTCGATTAAAATATCTTCGTAAGTCTTTATAATTTTTTCGTTTAGCATAAATAACTTTACCTTTACGTTACTTGTATACATTATATATTAAAGGTTTATTTTAGTCAAGAGCAAAGATAAATTTTAACGATAGGCATAAAAAAAGCACGCAAAACTGCGTGCTTTTCTAATTATTAATATTCTGGAAAGAACGACTCTTGAAGATCAATGTAAGTCTGCTCTTCAAACGGACTATTTAAACCGATATCTTGTAAAATTTGACCATACGGTTTATAAATATTACAATCTTCTTGAAGCCTACGATAAACCTCTTGAGCAACGGCATAACCTTGTTGTTCTGCGATTGCATAGAATCCCATAGACGCAATTTCAGAAGTTGCATAGTTCATATAATATATTGGAGAAGAAATGATTACACGTAAAGCATAATCGTAGTATTTTTCCCAAGTTGAATATATGCCGAAACCACGAGCAACGTCTTTCATTAATTGGGCAAACTCACCTGCCTTTACCGGTGTTTTTGCTGTATATACAGCATACTCAAACGCATCTACAAACGCTGAGTACACAACAGTTTGAAAACCACTGGCAAGACGATAGAACAAAAGTCTGTTATAAAATATCTGTCTATCCATTTTATCTCTAAGGTAGTAGAGCATAAGCCATTCATTACCTTGAGAATGGGTTTCCGCTAAATCATATCCCATATTTGAAAGGGAATAAGAATCAAAAGAGATATAGTGTCCCATTTCGTGAACAACCGTCAAAAGCCCTTGATATCCTGAACCAAAGAAAGTAAAAGCCTCGTCATAGTAAGAAGAATAATTGGCGAAAGCGGTTCCTGCAGATAAAGAGCTTTGTACAAAAAGAGCAGCACTCTTTTCAGACATGTTCTTCATTTTTTGCTTAAGGCTATTATCAAAAGAATCAATATATCCATTGAGATACTTATCAGTTTTTAAATCTATAGAAGCATCTAAAAAATTATACACTTCATCAAGATCGGCTTGCTTTTCCATAAGATCAATAAAGCCATTAGACGCCCATGTAAACATAGGAACTATATATTTTTCCAGATATTGACAAAAAGCCGCTCTTTCTTCTTCTGAATAATAACGATCGTATGAAGTTTCCGAAAGGTAATCATACGCATTATCATAACCATTTAACTCTGCTATTTTTTGATTATTTGCAACAAACTGCTCATAAATAACTTCGACCTGCTCAGAGTACCCATCACTACCATACACAAGTTTATTATATTCCAACTCGAGTTGCGCGTTCGCTTCTTCAAGTTCGGCAATCGCTTGGTTGTCTTGTTCAAAGATTGCAAAATCTTCTTCAGTCCAACCATCAAAGAAATATTGCTTATATTCCACTGTATCTTCCATTTCGTAAACGGCTTTATACGCTTCGATATATGCGTCGTACATATTGTAATAAGTCGTTTGAGCATATACAAAAGCTTCTTGATTTTCAGCATCTGCCATATTGCTATAATATTTGATTTGTCCCATATAGTACATATGTACGAAATATGCCATCTTATCTTCAATAGCCGCTCTTACGCTTTCAATATCGGAAATAGAATAGTTTTCTTCTATCATTTGTACAAATAATTCAATATATGCTTGCATTTCTTCTACGTCAGCATCGGTAAGAGTAAAATCAAACGAGAATTGTGGACGACCTTTTGCAGCAAAAACCGTAAGATCTCTATAATATTCTAAATACTCGCCGACGTTTTCAATATCTCTCGTACATGCAGCGTTTTCGTATAATAAGTAAGCATCTCCACTTTCAGACGGATTAAATACTATATTCGTTCCTAAAGCGACGGTGTATGTTTTTTCATACTCGTAAGATTGTCCGTCTGGGTTAAATAATACGGTTAAAGAAACCTGCTCAGCATTCGGATCGGTAATAGTTTCATACGCTGTAAGGTTAGGCTCAAAATCTTCCTCGTCATAACCAAAAGTTACTGTTGCCTTTTCAACGACGTTTCCTTCCTCATCCGTCGTAGTTCTTACTAAACTTTGTATAAGAAGAGTTTCATAATCTACAACCCAGTCGTACGCCATACCTGCAAGGTCTTCATCACCCTCGCTAGTTGAAAAAGATAAAGTTTCGCCGTCAAACAATACTCCGCTAACTAAAACTTGATCTTCAAAACTTATTGTTCCAATTTCAAGAATCTGTTTTTTAGTAAGAGCTTCCGTATAAACACCGAGAACACAACTACCATCTGCATTTAAGGTGTAGCTAAAACCATCTCTTACGTTAGTTGCAGCAAGTACTTTTTCTTCTGCGTCTACAAGACTGTAATCAGCGCTAAGATTACCATCCGTTACACTATAAAAATAATCCGCGCGGTAACCAGCAGTTTCGCCTTCTTCAAAGTTGTAAACAACGTGATAATTTGACATTTTATCCAACAAATATTCAGCGTCGTTTTTGTCTTTGATAAGAGAAAAAGTCGTTTCGTTAGAAAGTTTTACGCCTTCGCCTTCAGATACCGTGGTACAACCAACGAGACCGAAAACCAAAGAAAGCGTAAATGCTGCTAAAAGCATTACTATTGACTTCTTTTTCATAAAAATTCTCCTTTTTTTATTTCTTTAATATTTAATGTAGTTTATTATAGCACTTTAAACTGTGTTTATCAAGTCGTTTACACCGCTAATTTTAAATTTATTGCGTAAATTAAGCAATTTTTTAACAAAAAAATAAAAGAGCCTCGTATTTTGTACGTCAACGATATTTTTTATCGTTTACGCGCAACATGCGTGGCTCTTACTTATTTATTCGATTGTGATTTTAAATGCGGTCTTATTCTAACGTTCCCACACATAAGTTCAGCGTAAGAAAAACTCGTTTTACCTTTAAACTCGCGACTTGGCGAAACGGTAAATAGCGACGAATAAACGCTTGTCAAAACGCCTTCGTAAGATACGAATTTGTTTCTACCCAAATTAACCTTTACGTCTATCATTTCGCCTTTTAACTTTTCTACCGCTTTTTTTACCGCGCTTAAATCTCTACCGTTTTTTATCATAAAGACAGTATTGACAATTTTTTAATTTTTAAACGCAATTAAAAATCTTCGTCATCGTCTTCGTCGTCAAAATTTCCGTCTTCTTCATCGTAATCGTCGGCGTCGCCTTCGGGGAAATCAAAGTCTTCGTCTTTTACGTCGTCGTCATAATAATCGTTTTCAATTTCTTCTTCGTCGTCAAAAAGTTCTTTCGCTTCGTCTTCTTCAAGTTGCGAAAGCGATAACATTTCTTCTTCGTCGCCCTTGCTGGATATTGCGTCCTTTTCGTCTTCGTCAAGGAAATTTCTCCATTCTTCGTCATTGTCGGGATCAACGTCTCTGTCAGGCTCGATAGTTGCCTTTTCGTTTGCCCTTTCTCTACATTCAGCGCACATTTCGTCGCTTGCATCCATAAAGTTGCGTTTACATATAGGACAAAGCGTTTGTTCCATTTCCTCGTCGTCGTTGAGTGCGGCAAATTTAAGCGCAGGACCTATTTTAAGTTCGGCTTTGCAAACGTCGCAATATTTCTCCTCCTCTTTCATGTAGTTAAGATCGCATCTCGGGCATTTAACGTAACCCATATTTTCCTCCTTCTAAATCAAGACGGTAGCGCTCGTCGGTTATATACTCTTGACTTTTTAAAAATTTTCAATAAAACAATTCCGCTATTGCACGGAAAAGGCTCTCCTTTCCCTTTATATGCGTAGCGGAATTATTATAGACATATTAACTTGATTTGTAAACTGTTTTTTGATATTTTTATAAAATTTTTTATTCTTTTTCTCGTTGAATTTGCAAAATTTAAGGCTTTGTCTAACTTTTTGCTTACGCGCCTTCAAGTAGCATCTTATCTGCGATAAGCGCGATAAACTCCCCGTTCGTCGGTTTTTCTCCGGCAAGATACGTTTGAACGCCGAATAAATCGTTTATATTGTTGATTCTACCCCTTGACCAAGCGACTTCTATCGCGTGGCGAATTGCCCTTTCGACTTTGCTCGGACTCGTAGCGTATTTCTCTCCTATCATAGGGTATAATTTTTTCGTTATATTGTTGATAACGTCAGGACTTTCAACCGCAAGTTTTATCCCTTCTCTTAAATACGAATAGCCTTTTATGTGAGGCGGAATACCTACGGAAATGAATATTTTACTTATTTTTTCGTCGAGCGACGGAGTTTTAAATCTCGGACTTATAGGGCGAGCGAAACTCTTTTCGTTTAAAAATAAATCTTTAATTCTACTTACTAAAACGTCGGGAGAACAAGGTTTCGTTATATAAAACGCCGCTCCTTTTGCAATACAAGTTTCAATAACTTCATCGCGATTAAGCGCGCTATAGACCACTATTTTGGTATCTATACCCGCTTTTACAAGCCTGTCCAAAACCCCTAGCCCGTCAAGGTTTGACAAAATTAAATCGGTAACGCAATATTCCGCCCCTGTTTTAATTACTAGTCCAACACCTTCTTCTCCGTCGCAAGCAGTTCCCAAAACTTCAAACTCGTCTGTTTTTTCAAAAGCGTTTTTTATTTCTTCGCATTTTTGCTCTTTATCCTGAAGTATAACTATACCGTGTTTATTCATACGAATTCTCCTTTTTTTGATAATTAAATTATACCATCTAAAAAGGCTTTCTTCAATGCGAATTTGCGTGCGTTTTTGTCGAAAAAAAGGAGTTTTAGTCGAACAATCAACCTTTTAACCTTTATTACGGAAAGAAAGAATTTTTTTGTCGCTCGCAGTCGGTTTTTTCCTTGCATAAAACGACCTTTTATATCCATACTATCGGTATGAACGACGATAAAAAATATGAAGAACTTGAAAAGAAACTATATTTAGCAGAGCCGGAAGAAATCGAAGGCCTACTGAAAAAGATGTTTTATTTGTTTGGAATTTTAAGATGATTTTACCACAAAAAGCGGGGCTATAGGTTGATAATCAACCTATAGCCCCGCTTTTTATATTTATTCATTATAGTTCGCTTATAAGAAAAAGTCAAACACGAGCATTAAACAAAATCCGATAAGCAACGCATAGGTTGCCCCGCGTTGACTTCCGTGCGCGTGAGTTTCGGGAATCATTTCGTCGCTTATAACGTAGAGCATCGTCCCTCCCGCAAAAGCAAGCGCAAAGGGTAAAATTATCTTTGCGACCGACACCGCAAAATAGCCTATGAACGTTCCAACAACTTCAACAAGCCCCGTAATCGACGCAATTAAAAAAGTTTTTTTAGCGCTTACGCCCGACGCAAGCATAGGAGAGATAATAACCATACCTTCGGGTATATTCTGAAGGGCTATTCCCCCAGCGATAACGAGCGCGTGCGTTAAATTACCAGAGCCAAACCCTACGCCTGCCGCTATTCCTTCGGGCAAGTTATGAATCGCAATCGCCGAAACGAATAGAATTACTTTACTTAATTTTGCATTTGGATGCGGTTCTTCTTCTGAACTTGGACCTATAAGTTTATGAAGATGGGGAACGACTTTGTCGAGCAAATTTAAAAACAACGCCCCGACGAAAATTCCCACTACGGTTATTAAAATACCCCAACTTCCACCGTAATCAAGCGACGGAATTATAAGCCCTAAAATCGCCGCGGCAAGCATTACGCCAGACGCAAAAGAAAGGATTATATCTGAAAATTTATGGGAAAGATTTTTAAAGGCAAAGCCGATGAGAGAACCGATAACCGTTGCTCCCCCAACGCCCAACGCCGTAAGAATTACGATTTCCATATTTTACCTTTTGTAAATATATTTTATTATACTATATGCAACAATTCACATTTTAGCGCAAGTATAGATTCTTAATTTCAATTCAAACCCATTAAAGTTCTAAATCTTTTAACAACTTCGTTACTCTTTTTTTCTTTTCGTTGTCGCCACTAATAGTTTCCTTTAATTCGCTAACTGATTTCTTTCTCGAATCTTTTTTTAATAACTTAAACCATCGCTTTACCTGATAAAAAGGAAACAAAATAGGATACTTTTGCAATTTTGGATAAACGAATTTTAACTGACTGTACGGCAAGAATATTCTTGACAACAAAAATTTCACGTTACCGCCTTTTTCTTTTTGTTGAATTGCAACGCGATTTCTCATATCTCCGTACATTCCAGAATTGATTATATAATCTTCTATAGAACGCACTATAGGCGTACTTTCGCCTTCTCCAAACCAACAATCCGCAACCGCGCAAACAGAATTATAAAACTTGTCAAGCCCACCCTCTTTTAATAAAGCAGTTAGTTTATCGAAATCGAACACGAGATTTTTTCTTAATAAATATAAATCTAAAAAGGAGCGAACACCACAACCGCCAGCTTTAAAATGCCCTGCCATGTGGGCAACGTGATAAAAGAAAAACATTTCTTCCTTTAGCTCACAACGTGGCTGATCTAAACTTTTAACACTCGCCCATACGTCTAACAAAACTTTTGCCCATGAGTTCTCATTAGGGTCTAATCTGTAATGCAATTCTAAGTGAACTCCACTTTCCGCATACAAACTTACGTCGTGATTACCAGTCATTTCATAACGATAATCTAGTGTGTTTTGTAAGATTTCAATTGTCTTTTGCAAGTCTTCTTCATGAACAAGAATATCAATATCGCAACTTGTCCGCATCCAAGGCTCTGGGTAATATTTCCTTATAACACTACCCTTTAGTGTAATATATTGTATTTGCGCTTTGTCTAACGCGTTGCATATCCTATCCAACTCATAACGTATTTGCTCGTAGCGAAATAACGCCATGTTACGCTCTTTTAAAAATTGCGTTTTTACTTGGCTATCGTCAGGCAATAAACCGTTTTTTTCTAAGGCGTTACCAACCAAATGAGCCACGTCATGCCGTTTTGAAAGTTTAAACAAATCTTTCAAAAAATCTTCAGATATTAAATTTTTCATTTCGTTAGAAATTTCATTCCCAAAAATCTCGTTCCTAACAAAACCTAACACGCCCTTCAAAGAGCAATCTATATCCATAGTTTTCAAAAGATTCCTTTTTTATTATTTATTTTAACTTTCAACCCTAAACACAATAGTTGTATTAAAGCTTAAAATTTTTTACAATCCTTTTCATTTTTTTCATTATTATAAAATTCTAAATACTTTTTTATAATTTGCACAGATGTAAACTTACGGGCAAACACATGAATAGAATTTATCATATGGGTGAAATCTTCTTCCTTAATTTCTGCAGGTCCGCCATTAGTAGTATTGCGCCACTTCATGAATCTTAATGGCTCGTTAACTATTTGATCTGAAAACGGGGAATATCTAACAATAGTAGAGAAGAAAATTTCATCCCCACAAACTGTATTTTTGAAAAAACGCAAATAATTCGGGTGAGCTTTTAAATATTCTTTAATCCATTGAACACACTCTCCCGTCAAAGAAAACCAAGATGAGCCACCATAAAATTTATTAACAGGTTGCCTCTTTCTTTTTAAAAATTTTGTCCGCATTACAAATTCTCTCCAACCCACCCTAATGAACTTCCAAAACTTATTAGTTGGACGGCGAATTATGAATTGCGGATGATAAACGCATACTCGATCCATCCCACCCCATGACCATGTACTTTTTTCTGGCAACGGATTACTTTGTATATACTGTTTTCCTTCTGCCTTTTTAAAAAAGTCAATAAACTCTTTAGGTGATTTGACAAGAAAATCTAATCCAGAAATCAAATGAACGTATAAATATTTACCCTTTATATCTTCAAATAGCGCCAATGTTGCTTCTATTTGAGAAACTCTACCCCATCTAACATCTATTCTTTTGCTAAAAATAACGTTTTTCTTTCGTACTATCTTATCGAAAATATCTGATTTTTTATCAACGTGAATATAAAAATCAAAATGTTCACTGGGCAAATTTTCTATCAAAAAATTAACAATTTCTGGCTTATTATGGCATTGTATCAATATTGCATGTTTATCCTCTGTCTTTAAAAAATTCATTTCCTTCTCCTCTAATTATCGGCTACCAGACTTTTTTATTTTTGCAAGTTTTTAAAATATAAACTTAAATAAATCATTCAAAAATCTTCAGATATTAAATTTTTCATTTCGTTAGAAATTTCATTCCCAAAAATCTCGTTCCTAACAAAACCTAACACGCCCTTCAAAGAGCAATCTATATCCATAGTTTTTAAAAGATACCTTCCTTATTATTTATTTTGATTTTCAAGAATATTGCTTCTATTTGAAAAACTTATTTTAACAATCTCTTAAACTTTTCAGTTTTCTTAAGTATACCCTGTAATTATGTCTTTTTTATTTTATTGAGTAATTTATTCATTAAAAAATCAAAACATATAGAAACTATCAAAGTTGACGCGACGCTTATAAAAAAGAACAAATACAAATTATCGCTAATATCATTAAAAATGATATACATTAACCTCTGCAGAATGTAAACACTAAACACGTGAGTCCCTAGAAACTCGAGCACTTTATTCCCAACCTTAATTTTCATTGTAAATAAAACTACAATTGAAACAAACGCTAAAGACATAAAGCAATAACCCCATGCGAATGGTATTTTATCTTGTAGGAGGTATAAGCCTAAAAAAGATACTACTGCACAGGATACAGCAATAAAATATAATTTATTATTTTTTTCAATATTTTTTATTTTATCAATAAAATAGCTAACCCACATGCCAAACGGGAAACATAGCACTGTATTATACCACCATGGACCTCGTTTTATAAGCACTGCAAATATTATTATGTATACAAACGTTAATACCGTTACAAAAATCAAAGGAACTTTCACATCGTGCTTACTAAACGACATAAAAGAAATAAGCACTATTATATACATCGTAAAAGTTGCAAACATAAACCATGTGCTATTTCCAATACTTGTCCACGCAATAAATGCCAACAAGCAATCAACTATTGTGTATTTTGTCCCCACCAATCCAAGAGCTATATTTAAACCTAAAAACAAAATTACGCTTACAAAAAATCTAACATATACTGTCAATATTCGATGTTTTGCGAAATTATTAACATAACCTACCCGATCTTTTTTGATAGATTGCATAATACCATATCCAGAATAAAAAAGAAACATTGTAACCATTAGTTGCCCTATTTTACTAGTAATTAGAACAAAACTTTTATCTAAAATGTTTTCGGCATTTATATAGCTAGCGAAATGGCTAAAAAAAACTAATATAACAAATATCCCTTGTATTGATTTTGTTTGTTTTTTGTCCAAATATGCACAATCTCCACTTTCAACCCGTCGTATTTTGATTCCACATAAACAAATAATTAATAATATTAAGTATAGTAATATCACATTTCTCCTGCCTTATAGTTTTGCCTTTTTTATAATAAAATCTGTAACTCGCATAGCACTTTTTCCATCAATTGAAAAGTTTGCAACATCTCTAATCTTCCTTCGATCTTCTTGCAATACATCAACTCCATCGGCCACATTTTGAATAAAAGAGCACAGTTCCTCTACGCTATAAATTTTCTCTCCACCCTGCATATAATATTTCATATCAAAAGCAAAACCTGGGTTTTTTTCATAATCTTCATAATCTTCCCATATCAACCCAATCGGTTTGTCACATAGAGTATAATCGAAATAAATAGATGAATAATCTGTTAATAACGCATCGCATGATGCCACAAATTGATAGGATGTTATGTTGTTTTCGATAAAAAAGCTGTCGCTAATAATACGTAAATTGTCCAATTCCCAATTTTTTATTTTAGAAACATCCTGAGCAAAATGGGGTTTTAACACTATTAATGTATCTGTCTTTTTTGCATAATCGTTAAGTTTTGTGGCATATTCTTTATTCCACACTATTGGGAAAGCATGTTTGCTGCCCGTCCCCATTCCCGAATTATGCTGACGAAAAGTTGGATACCAAACAATATATTTATTATAATTTCCAAAAAATTTACTTAAATCCATTTTGGTTTCTGTTAGCACATCATTTCTTGGATATCCTAACGCAAACATTTTTTCTATCGGTGCTGAAATAGCGTTTGCCTGTATCTCCTTTAAGCCCTCTGATGCACTTAAACAATAATCAATTTCATCAGGAACCTTATAATATTCTTTAGGATTTTTCACATACATGCCATGTGTTAAGAAAAAACTTTTTTGTTTTGCCACATCAGAATAAACAAAACGATTACTGCAAATAAAACATTTGGCAGTTAGTATTGTTTTTCTATACTTTTTTGTTTCTTTTTTTACATATTCAACATTGTAAATTTTAGGATAATCAACATTGTCGTCAAAAATTAACCACACTAATTTATATTTTTTATTCAATTTTCTACGTATCATTTCATCAAACACTGCTTTTGAATTATCCCCCATATCTGGGCAACTCTCAAAAACAATACACTTCTTGCTAAAAAAGTATACCATACTTTTAATAAAATTTTTAACTGTTTTCATTTTTATTCCCTTTGAAAATAGATTTCACCAAATCAAAAACATAAAATAAACTTTCATTCTTTGTTATTAAAGTTAAAGCTATATACACACACCCCCCGACGGCAACTTGTGTAACCAATAATAAAAATATATTAATTTCTAAAAAATTCATTAAGTACACAACACCACACATTATAATGGCAGGTATTAAATTTGGAAAAATATCTTTTAACAACTGTAAATATCCATAATTTAACAACCTTCTATTTGGAAACGTGTTAACAGCAGTTGCCACTAAAGAACATAGAATACTGGACGCTGCAAGCCATAATGGACCTTCAACAAAAAACACAAATAATAGCACAATCAAAAAATAAATTGACTTTTTAATTATTTCCATAATTAATATGTAGCCACTGTGTCCCATAGATTGTATGGCTTGTATATTGCCAATTTGTATTAAATCCAACATGTAAACTATACAAAATACTTGAATATACGGAACGCAAAACAACCACTTTTCGGTTAAAACGATACGAACAAAATTTTCAGCAACGGCTAAAAATCCAAGCATAAGAGGAAATATAACAAAAGAACCCGTTTTAAAATATCTTCTCATAATATTTAAAATAGTTGCTTTACTGTCTTGGACTTTCGACATTGCAGGAAACAATGTTGACGATATCGTATTGCTTGTTATAGAATTTAACAAGCTTGGAAACATCTCGCCCTTTTTATAATACGCAAGCTCACTTCCTGAATAATTTATTCCTATTATAATCGGTCGGATTTCATTATATGCAACAGTTATAGTTGAAGCCAAAAACAACTTTCCACCATATTTAAATAACGTTCTAAATCTTGCAAATGAAAATCTAAACTTGCATTTCAACTTGGTTGTAAAAGTTAAAATAATAGTTCCAACAAATGCACTTGTTATCTGTTGTGCTACCAACGCCCAAGCACCAAACCCCTTTAATGCCATCACAACACCTATAACGGCCGAAACAATCGTTCCCCATATTGTTGAATGGAAAAATTTTTTAAACTGCAAATTGGACGAAATATTTGCCGTTACAATAGATTTATATCCATTAATAAAAAATGTTACCGACATTACACGTATAACAGGTATTAATATCGTTTTATTATATACCTGTGCGATAAAGGGAGCTATAAAAAACATTATCAAAAACAATACCGTAGCAAGAACAATATTGGCTACTAGCACTGTAGAGTAATCTAATTCATCAGCATCTTTTTTTTGTATTAATGCAGAACTTAAACCACCAGTAATAAAAATATTACAAAAAGCAAAAAATATCGCCACTATACTAACAATACTATAATCATCAGGCGTTAAAATTCGTGCCAGCACAATAGAAACTATCGTAGACACCAATTGTGCAGAGATTCTCTCTGCCCCTTTCCAAATAATACTGAATATGGTTTTCTGCTTTATACTTTCACTATTTGCCATCTTTTCCCCGTTTTTCTTTATATCCCATCTGAAATTTATATATCGCAATCATTTTTATTTTAACAACTACACGTGTTAGCGCTTTTTTAATTCTATTACTTTTTTTTCTGTGCCTAATACTATGTTCTTTTATGACATATTCCATCTGTCCACTATCCAAATAAGGATAAAGGTCTAAAAAATCTTTAAATTCGTGCGGATACTCCCAAATTGTTAACATACTTATATATGGTTTAAACAAACTATAAGTCTCTTGCAATTTCTTTTTTATTTCTTCTTTATTCTCATTTACAAAATGCAAAAAATAGCCTTTTACTGCCAGAAAATCATTAATTATCTTTTTTTGCAAAATTAAATTTCCCAGTTCTACACCATCTCCAACAACATTCTCAATATAGCCTTTAACGCACATTAAAGAAACTTCATGAAACTTTTCATAGTACTTTGTTGTTGTTGAATTTATGCTTAATCTATTGTAATAATACACAATATTATTAATAACACACATACTTTCGCAATATTTCGCATATTGATAAACAAAAATCGTATCTTCGCTCACTAAAATATTTTTTGGAAATTCTAGATGATTCGTTTTAATTATTTGTGTCCTAAAGAGTTTTGCAACAGGTCCTTTTATTTCTGGAATAGACAACACTTCCATTAATTCTTTTTTATTGTTTCTTTGAACCTTTTTCGCTTCATAACAGTTAGATCGATCCCCTTTAGGGTTAATCATTGTCCAACACCCAACAGACATGTCTGCATTTTCTTTTTCTATTGCACGATATAAATATTCAACAGAATGTTTAGGCAAAAAATCATCACTATCTACAAAACACAAAAACTCCCCTGTTGCAATTTGCATTCCCACATTTCTGGCGACACTCACTCCTTCATTTATCTTATGAACTACTTTTATACGCGAGTCTTTACTTGCGTATTTATCGCAAATCTTAGAAGATTTATCCGAGGATCCGTCGTCTACTAAAACAATTTCTATATTTCTATACGTTTGATTTATTACACTATTAATGCATCTTTTTAAATATTTATCCACATTATAAACGGGAATAATAACACTAATCAAATCCATTTTTATTTCCTTTTCTTGACGATCCAATGTAAAATGTTGTATATAAAAGGAAATCTAATTGCAATACAAACTCGAAATCTAAATTTACGATTTAGCTTTTTCTTGTATTGCTTGAACAGTTCCTTCAACTCAACTCTTGCATCTTTTTGATAAGGCTTTACCCACAACGTGTTTCTTGTGCATCTCATTGTTGATAAGTTAATCAATTTTACAAATAAACTTTCCATTACTATTTGGTTTACATCTTCATCACCTACTGTGTTGTCAAAAATGATTCTTCTCACATTTATTGGGTCTATCAGTTGATTTCTGTTTAACTCTCTTGCTGAAACAGACCCCTCTCGATAACAATAATAGTATAGACACACATCGTAAAACACACTTATTTTTGCTTGGCTAAACAAATAAAAATTCATTAATAAATCCTCATTGTTTTTTATCGTACAATCCATAAGATTTTGTTCTATTATATTAATAAAAAGTGTTTTTCGAAAAATCTTATTACATAGCCCTGGCTCTATAATTTCGCCTTTTAATAATTCCATTACTCCTTGCTTAGTTTCTTGTTTTACAATACTTTTTGTTCCATAATATTTTTTCGTTTTATCATTAAAAATTTTTTCATAGCCACAATGAGAAATATCTGCCTTATACTTAACTGCGTTGGCTAAAAGTGTCTCGTACATATTAGGAGCAATTAAATCGTCAGCATCTACAAAACCAATCCACTCTCCATGCGCTTTTTCAACACCATATAATCTTGCTTTTGTAACGCCTTCATTAGTTTTAAAAAACGCTCTTACACGAATATCTTTTTTTGAGATTTCTTCAATAACGCCTTTTGTCCCATCCGTTGACCCATCATCAACAATAATTATTTCAAGATTTTTGTAGGTTTGACTACAAATAGACTCTATTGTCCGTTCAATAAAATGCTCCACATTGTACGCAGGCACAACAATTGAGATTAAACATTGTTCCATTAATCTACATACCCCACTGAATTTTCGGGAGCGCGCCTTTGCTCCTCTTTCTTTGTTTTCACGCAAAATGTAACTCTATTCATAATTAGCGTAATCTCTTATTTTTGTTCTTTGCCTATAAAAGTATTCATAAATATTACAAATTCTTCACGCTGAATTACATACAATAGTTACCCAAGACGACATAATTATTAACCTCACCTCTTACCCATTGTCCTCATATCCATTTTATGAGCTTTTCTGTGCTGTATTTCCTCTTATCCTATATAACAATTCTTTTAATAACCCCCTAACACAATAATTCCTTACAAATTATCCAACATATTCTCAACTGCTTTAACGGTATTTTCCGTGCTAAAAAATCTCCCACGAACTTCAGCTTGTTTTTTATAATGCGCCATCAATTCAGGACTATCCAACAAGCTTTTTATTCCTATATATAAAGCATCCTCATTATTTTCTGTAATAATTCCATATTCATTGTCGCCAAGCATCTCGCTCATACCAGAAACGAATGTGGTAACCACAGGCGTTCCAACAATTAATGCCTCTGTGGCTGCAGTAGAAAACCCTTCTACTATAGATGCACAAACAAACATATCACATTTAGCAACATATTTATATGGATTTTCTTGATAGCCTAAAAACGTAAAAGAGTCCGTCAAATTGTTTGTTTTTAAGTATTTTTCAATGTTTTCTCTTTCTGGACCAACTCCTAATGCATAAAAATGTGTAAAGTACCCTTCACTTTTTAAACGTTTTTGGATTCGAGCCATTCGATCAAACCCTTTTACCGTAATAATTTTCCCAACCCCGCAAAGTTTTATTTCTTTTCCCGAAAAAAGATTTTCGGCTACTGGCTCGTTTTTCATCTCTAAAATTTGCGCTGTTTCATTTGTATTATACAAAACTTCAATATTAGTTAACATTGGATATATAGTTAAAAAGTCTTGCTTAACATAATCTGAGACACATACCGTTTTATGAAATTTTTGATAACATTTTACAGACTCTTTGTACGAACGAAATGCTTTAGACGCAATCTCTCTTGTGTGTTGCTCAGTATGAATCCAAGACACTAACTTCACGTCATCATACGGACACCCACTAATAATTCGAGCGCAAGGCCCCTCCAAATAAGACACCTCTATATCATATTTATCTCTGATAAATTTCTTGTGAAGCATTCTCGGAGAGAACAATTTAAAAAGTTTACTATTTCCACGAAAAGGTTTTTTAAAAACGATTTTATATTTTACACCTTCTTTTATATAAGCCTCATTTACCCCTCCCCCAAATAAAGCCATTACCGTTACGTCAAACTTCGTCTTATCAATATTGTTTACCAAATTAACTAATACTTTTTCAGCCCCACCATGACTTAAATCGTGAATTAAAAATAAAATCTTTTTCATAACTACCTCTCAATATGTTTAAAACCATAAAAGACCAAAAATATCTTTCATAAACGCGCCGTCGTTATATAACTGATAGAGTCCAAAACCAAAATAAAGAACTATTGCTATAACCGTAACTACCCTTGCGTCTTTCCCTTTAAATACTCCGTCAATAAGTATCGGCAAAGATACAACTACGCCTATACCGAAATAATGGGGTACACGGCCAAACAATATCGGATTACCAAATATTGCCAAAATCATAAACACTGACGACATTAAGGCAATTTTTATAAATCGCTTATCAACTTCGGTGCAACCTTCCTTTATTTTATTTCTTCCTAAAACAGCCAAAACAAACGGAACTGCGTAAACAAGCGCTCTTAAAATGTTTACTGAACCGCTTGTTATTGTTTCTTCATCAACGTCTTTTCCTAAAATTTCAACCAAACTCGAAACCGTATCGGCAAAGAAAGACAAGCCCACACCCAAAATAAGCATCGCCACACAGAAAATTATCGTTCGTTTATTAAACACTTCTCTACCTATCAACGGTAAAATTAAGTATATTAAGCTATACGTGTGAAAACTCATCGCTATAAAGCAAAAGATATAATATTTAAAATATTTTTTATTAATCAGCGCCGGAATACCCATCATAACGATACCCGTTGCCATTGCTTGCTTTAAGCCTGCAAGCGAGAACAAATATCCGCCCACAATCATCAACAAAAACATTGAAAGGGTAAATCCTTTTGCATATTTTGCTATTAAGTAAACGGTAGGCAAAACAAATACCATAGAACACAAAAACAACCACACGTTAGGGTTAGATGATATAAAATGGAAAATAACGTAATTCCACAATTCAAATAAATAAACCCCACCTAAAGAAAATTCACCCTTAAATATCGTTGAAATTTGTCTTGGCGTTTCCAAAAAACTCAAGATATAGTTGCCCGTGTCATTATATTTGGTACGAAGTCCTGCAAACCCACACAAAACAAGGCACAACAAAGCAAGAACGATAATTTTAACGCTCTTTTTCGTTTGCTCTATTCCACGTATATATTCATAAAAAAATGAAATCAATACGACTAAGCCCGTAAGTATGAGATAACTCACTTTTTATCCTTCCTTTAAATTCTTTTTCTTTTTTTTATGCGCTATTTTATATATGAAATTTGGGGTGAAAAATTTTATTATAGGCACGTAGACAAAAGGATATTTGTAAAACGGCATTTTTGCCAATTTAAAAGCCCTTTTCATAACCCCACATTCATTTACCCTATTTTTTAAACTTCGACGCTTTTTCGAGTTTCTATCGTCTCTCATCAAATAGAGAGATTCCTGAATATTATATCCTTTATATCCCGCAGCATATAATCTCACCCACAAATCGTAATCTTCCACGCGCTTACACTTATCGGACACGTCGTATCCGTTAAGTTCTTTAATAACTTCCGCACGCATTATGCAACTTGCGTGACAAAACTGCGACGTTTTAACAAGATTTACTAAAGTAGGATTTTCGTTATAATAAATCGTTCTATAAACCCCATTTTCGTCGAACAAATCCATATTGCAACCAACAACTGCAATTTGCGGATTATTTTCTAAAATAGCCAATTCTTTTTCAAATCTATCCGCTTTACACAAGTCATCCCCGTCCATACGGGCGATATATCTGCCTTTCGCATAAGATATACATTTATTAAGCGTTGGGGCAAGCGTTAGATTTTTTTCATTTTTCAAAAGGACTATTCTCTCGTCTCTTTGCGCAAGGCTCTCCGCTACGGCGTAAGTTTCGTCCGTAGAACAATCGTCACACATAATAAGTTCCCAATCGGTATACGTTTGGTTTATTATACAATTAACCGCTTCTTCCAAAGTCTTTGCGCAGTTATATATTCCCATTACAACGCTAATAGTTGGCATATTCACTCCAAAATACTCCTAAATTCTTCTATTGTCGATTGCACCGTATACGCCTTTGCGTAACTATAAGCTTTTTCCGCAATATCCAAATACAATTCTTGGTCCTTATAGAGTTTTATTATAGCATCTTCAAACTGCTTTATATCGTTGGTCATAAAACCCGTTTCTCCATCTTTAACCAGTTCTCTATGCCCCCTATTTTCGCTTACGACAACCGGTTTTTTTGCAAGCATCGCCTCTACCACGTTAAACGGCAATCCTTCTCTTTTGCTTGCAGAAAGTACCACGTCGCAAGCCCTTACGTAACGCTCGATTTTAGGCTGATAACCAACTAATACGACTTCTTTTTCGACACCAAGTTCTTTTATTTGTCTTTCAAGGTCTTCTTTTGTTTTTCCGTTTCCTGCAAGAATAAGTTTAAATCCCTCTATTTTTTCTTTTAATTTCGGAACACTCGCTACAATTTGACTTTGATTCTTATTTGCGTTTAATTCTCCAACACATAGACAAACAAAATCTTCTCTATTAATACCTAATTCGTCTCTTATTGATAATTTTTCATCTATGCCTACAAAGATGTGTCTTTCTCCGTCTACACCCGCACCGTGCATACGGACAACTTTAGTTTTAAATTTTTGAGATGCAAACCTATAATCTTCATCAGTTATAGTTATAACAACGTCGCATTTTTTTGCAAAATGTTTTTCAATAGGATAAAACACAAGCCAGTTTTTTTTAGGCGCTCCTTTATAAAAGTGAAAACCATGCGCCATATAAACGACTTTTGTTCCTTTCTTTCTCGTTTTTTTCGCAGCCATACGAGTTATAATTCCACCCATAGGCGTATTGCACACGATAAGGTCGTAATATTCTTCTTTTAAAAGTTTTTTTAACTGCTTTAACGCTTTTATATTTTGTAAACTTTTGGGCGAACGGCTAAACGGAACTTCAAAAAACTTGTCCGCATAATTCAGCGCGAGCCCGTTTTTCTCCGCCAAATTATCTTTGGCGGCAACGTGCACTTCATATCCGTTTTCCTTAAACGCCTTTAAATATGGTAAATGAAATTGGCATATATGGCTTAATACCGTTGCCGTGTATAAAACTTTTTTCATATCTTCTCTTAGAATGGTAAAATACTATTTATTGTGAACAACACATTTAGCGCAAACGCTCTAAATTTTGTCTCCTTCATGTTAACTACTCTAATACCCATATCGTAAAGATCTTTATTGAGATATTTTTTCATATCAAGATGGTGCTTATCTGATATTCTATCTTTAAGCGGAACTTTAAACAATAAATCCAAAAATTTCCTATTGTTATAAATTATCGTTATGTCAAAACAATATTTCATTTCGCTAATATTTAGCCCACCCCAACTACCCCACGTTACTTCATTGTAATGCATGTCCGCAGGCGGATATTGAGAAGGTATTTTTTCGTACTCAAAATCTTTAATATACGTATCAAAAATTTTATCGATTTTATGCGCTAATTTTCTATTGGTCGTAAAAATTTTATAGAGGTTTCTATAAAGTTTCGCTGACAGTTTAGGCATTTTTCTCCTACCGTAATGCTTGTACCAGTATGCCCGTATCGTTTCCGACGTCCAACTTTTTATTTCTACGTCCGCAGGACAATTTTCTTGCAAGTAAAATCTTTTTCTGAGTTCGTTATCTTTCTCTTTTGCTATATATCCGTTATTATGTTGAATAACAGCCTTTTTCTCCTCAAATCTATCTATTTCGTCATTAGTTGACGGAATAATATATTTTGTCCACTTGGTAGAAAACTTTTTTGAAATAACTTCCGCAGCATCACAGTCAATAGTCTCTTTTTCTGCCGAACAATAACTAAACGTGTTAATCTCATTATAATGTCCGTTCGCTGCGGCGTAAGTGGTGTTGCTGTCTATTCCTCCCGTTAAAGAAAGCCATGGATTAGCCCATTTCTTAATTACGAGTTCCATATTATTTTTCAAAATGTCAGACGCTTGCTTTATCGTTTCGTCATATTCTTCTTTAGACGAGCACTCTTTCAAATCTTTAAGCGGATAAAAACGATTATGCGTTACAGAACATTCTTTTATCGAATAAGTAAACTCAATATTGGGAACAACTCTTTTTACTTTCTCGAAAGGCGTCATATCCGCAGGAAGATACGGCCCCATCACCCTTTTATACCATTTATACTCAACCAATTCTTTTACGAACGGATCCATAGAATACCCGCAAACGTCGGCAATCATCTGAGGATGCGACGAAATATAAAATTTATCTCCGTCAAGACAATAACACGCCGACTGCATTCCTGACGGATCAACTACGAATTTTACTCCGTTTTCGTCAATATAACCCAATATAAATAAGCCTGTTATTTCGTCCACGTAATCATAATATTTGTCCGTATTGATGGTCGCATGTATTCTCTCTAAAATCTTGATTTCATCTATTTCACCCGTAAACGGATTGTAAGCGTGCCCCAAAAGAAAACTCACCTTGCCATCCTTTTCGTAGCAATAGGCTTTTGCTAACGGATGCGTATAGATATTATATCCGTAAATTTTCGTATGATTCCACTTACCATAAAAAGGAAAATCGTTCGTATCAACGTTTGACGTATTAGTCATCAAAAAACCACGAACAAATAAGAATTCTTTTAAATCTTCATTTTTTGCAAGAACTTCTTTTATCATCGCTTACCCCTTTAAGTTTTTGTAAATTACGCTTGCTAACCTTTCTTCGTTATTCTCGCCAACGAAACTGTTATGAGGAGTTAGAACAACGTTTTCTAATTTCCACAGTTCGCTACTCTCCATAAGCGGTTCATTTTCAAAAACGTCTATTACCGCGCCGAAAAGTTTAGTATTTAATGCTTTTTCAAGCGCTTTTTCATTAACGATTGCTCCGCGAGCAATATTAACCAACACACTATCGTCTTTCATAGCAGAAAATCTATGTTCATTGAACAAGTCTTTTGTTTTATCCGTAAGCGGTAGCGTTAAAACAACCACGTCGGCAACTTTTAAAACACAATCTATTTTATCTATCGAATAAATCTTACCGAAAAGTTCGCTTTCACCGTCATACAAGTCCACACCAACTAAATTACAACCAAACGCCTTAAACCTTTTTGCACACTCGCATCCTACGTTTCCACAACCGACAACGGCAACCGTTTTCCCAAAAAGTTCTAATAAACCACGATGCTTTTCCCACACGTGTTTTTGTTGATTTTCGTAAAAAAATCGACCTTGTTTATATAACTGCAACACTCCACAAACGGCAAATTCCGCCATGGGAACACTATATACTCCACGTGCATTATAAACTTTAATCCCCTGCGCTTGAACGTAATCCATAGGTACACGGTCAAACCCTGCGCTCGTCAGTTGGATGAACTTAAGCGAAGTAAATTCCCTTATGTCGTGATATAAAAATAGCCCGTTACAAACAACCCCTTCCACCGTTTCGGGATCACACGGCAATTCGTCTTTTTCATTTTGCATAAAGACGGGAGAATACCCCATCTCCTTTATTTTATTTAATTGCGTATTGCCATTTTTCCACGCGCCAGTAACAAGCAATTTCATTGTTGTTTACCCATTTTTGAAACAATTTCATTTACCCTATTTTTAACGTGTTCCTGGTTCGAAACAAAATCAATTTCGCCTTTTGCACAAAATTTTTCCAACTCTCTGATTTTGCCAAGTTCAACGTTAAAAATTTCGCTTATTTGCCCTAAATTTTCATAATTGCAACTGTTACAAAAACTTCTTGAAAGTATTGCGCTCGTAGAACCCAAACGGTAATGCTCTTTTATAACCATTTCGGAATTTAAAAGCCCTTTCCCAAGCGAAGCAATTCCGCCAAAGCCATACGGAATTCCCTTTGCCTTAAATTTTTTACACAAAGTTTCTACCAATCCGTTTGATAAAAGTTCAAACATAAACGACATCCCATAACTAAGACTTAAATCATTAAGACCTATAAAGATTTCATCTATACCGTCAATTTCTAAAATGTCGTCTATAACGGCAACCGCTTCTGCAGTTTCTACTAACGGCATGGTTTTCGCCCTGCCACCAACAAGGTCGACGAAAATCTTTACTTCTTCTACCGTTTTAAAATACGGAAGCATTATAATGTCCGCCCCACTTTCAACTATCGCGTCAATTTCTTCTTTTGAAGAAAGATTTCCTTCGCTTTTTTCATGAATTGGATTACAACGCACTAAAAGTTCTGCTTTTGATATAGCCTTTCGTATCGCTTTTACATCTTCTACAGTGTGATGATTTTGAACGGTATTCATTCCGCCTTGTCGAATATCTTTACCGATATATTCCATATCTACGAAAATCCTTTCCACGCCAAAATCTTCTACGATTCTCGCTATATCAACACTATTAGTTATGTACATTAGTTTTATCATTTTCCGCTTCCTTTTCGGTTTTTTCGTTATGATCAATATCTTGTAAGCCGTTATCGTCTCCGTCCGCTTTTTCGTCTTCTGTTACCGCCATTTCTGCAATAGGCGTCACAACCGTTGCTTTAGTGTTTTCATTATTCGCATTAGTAAACACCTTACCTACCGTCATGAATAAGATTCTAATATCTAGCCACAATGAGAGATGATCTATGTACCAAACGTTAAGATTTATACGCTTATTCCACTCAACGTCTTTTCTCCCGTTCACTTGCGCCCAACCCGTAATCCCCGGCCTTACTTCAAACATACGCTTTTGCTCTGCGGTATACTTGTCCCATTCCCAAGGGTGGTAGGTAAGCGGTGGGCGTGGTCCTACAAAACTCATATCCCCTTTTAACACCGAGAATAACTGCGGAATTTCATCCAAACTTGTCTTTCTAAGAAATTTACCCACTTTAGTAACACGGGTATCGCCTTTACCCGAATACACCCCGCTTCCTGTCTGCTCAGCGCCAACACACATAGAACGAAATTTTAAAATCTTAAAAACTCTTCCGTTTTTTCCTAAACGCTCTTGTTTAAAAATAACAGGTCCTTTAGAATCAATCTTAATCGCAACAGCAATAATCAACATTGGGATTGCCGTCACGATCAATCCTAAAAGCGAAAAAATAATATCAAAAAATCTTTTAAAAAAATGCTTGTACATTTTCTTCTCCCTATATCTTCTTGCGATACCCCTTATTTAGCATTTACGCCCAAAAGTACAGTCTTTATTTAGTGGACGTCGTGTGCATACACATACGCGTATTATATTATAACATACTAAACATACATAGTCAACCCTAAAATCTTTTTTTTCTTGTTTTCGACGTTTTTATTTTTAAAAAATTTTTAAAAGGCACTTAAAAATCGTTGACATTATTTTTTTAATTTGGTATTATATGCGAGCAAACTTGGTTAGAAAAGTCCGTTTTTTAGCCGAGCAACTAAAAAATGCGGTCATGGCGGAATTGGCAGACGCATAAGACTAAGGATCTTATGAGTAATTTCTCGTGCAGGTTCAAGTCCTGTTGACCGCACCAAACAAAAGGCAAACTCTTTCTGAGTTTGCCTTTTGTTTTGCAAAAACTTAAAAACAGGACTTGAACGGGTAGGCAGTCATAAACTAACGGTTACTTTTTGTTTTTGAAAGAAGTTTACGACCAAACAACCGATGAAACGGTTGTTTGCTACCCTGTTCGCGATAGTGAGTAACAGAATTTTAAACGAACGAGTTGAAAAGCCTGCGCGTGCGAAGGCGAGCAAATTAAAAACGAGAACAAAACTAAATACGAACGGAACAGAGTCCTGTTGACCGCGCTAGATAACCCGAGAAATTTAAAAGTTTCCTTTCAAAAGCAAGTTAAAACACGGCGTTTGTTGACAGCCTTTACTTTTTGTGTTAAAATTTTTTCATTACAATTTAGCGAGAATAAAAATGAAGTGGACTGAAGCAAACTTACCTGCCTTTTCAAACGACGACGGCATAGAAATTTATTTAGACGAAAACTACCAAAAAGGTTGGTGGCAATCTTGCCCCGACTTTAAATATCTTTACGTCCACGACAAAACCGCCAAAGATACGGGCGTAAAAAACTGTATCACTATGTTCAAAGACGGTTACGAAGAAGGCTATTTTATTTGCGAAAAGAATTTTTTAATTTGCGACGAACACGAATTTTCGGCTTACGATACTTACCTTAACGTTTTGGAATTTGGGCTTGACGACTGCGCAGAAAGTAGCGTTAATCACCTTATAGACTACCTTTTTGAATTTGCGCGCTATATGGGCGTTAAGTTTATAAAAATTTCCACAAAAGAAGATTTTAGTAATTTTTATCAACTCATATCCTCTTACGCAAGCGCAAAAGAAAACGACTGCATAATTTTGAAAGTCAATAGTCCTATAGAATACGAAGACTTAAAGCATTTGAAATCGTACGCTGACGACGGTATAACGTTTGAACAACTTTGCTTTTTATGGTCGAGAAGATTTACGTTAGAACGTAGGCAATGCCACCTTAAAATCGGCGACGACCTTTTGGCTGTAGACAGAAAAACAGGCAAAATAACTTTTCCCAACTTCGTTAAAAACGACTGCGCTCTGCCACTTATTTTAGACGACGAAAACTGCGGTTTAATTGCGTTTTTAACCGCCGATTTTAACCTTGCAAAAGAACGCGGACTTACCGTTGGATTGCAAATTGCCGATCTTCCTTACAGTTTTGCCCTTTTAGGAAATGAAAAATTACTCGTTTTTAACGATATAACGCTATCTAAAGACGTCTTTGATATTCTTTACAAAATGGAATCGTTTTTCGGGGTTAAAAAATACTCCTTTTATAACGTAAGTTTGGTTAAAAATTCGTTGTGGCAAGGGTATTCGTTTTCCCATCGCGACTTGTCCGCCGAAACACAAAACGCGAGAATTTGTTTAGACTTAGACGGCTACACCCTTTATCCACCAAAAAGCGCAATATCTTCTTATAAAGAATTCAACGAAAAGTTAAACGGTTTAACAGAATTTGGCATTGCTATTGAAAGCAACGACAGACCGTTTAAAACTCTGTCCGCCACGATAAATAAGGACAAATTTGAGTTTTTATTAGTAAACGACGATAAGACCGAAAAACGCCTGTCCATAGCAAAAGAAAAGTTTTTAAAAACTCTTAAAAACGCTTGTTTTTTCAACTGGAAAAAGGTTTATAAAAAACCAGTTTCGGCGTCCAATTTCGTTTGGGCTATCGTTTTAAAGTTCGGGCAAGACTGTCTAACTTATCAAGGCGCTAACGACGTTCCGAAAATTTGGAAATACCTTTTAAACGAACTTTTATTGTTAATAAACGAATAAAAGTTACTCTATAAGTCGATTATTATTCGTTTTGAAATTAAAACAACATAAAGTTGCTTTATGAAAAATTGTTGAAATTTTTTCAATTAGCGTCTTTTTGAACTTTTCCTTTTGACTTTAATTTGGAAATGATATATAATAAGTCTATATATAGTACAGTTATAGAATTACAAGGACAATGATATGAGCAAAGAAAAAGAAAACGTAACAACTAACAAACCCGAACAACCCAAAGACGACGGGGTGAATTTTTATCCCGATTTAGCGTTTAACAAAAAAGAGAGAAAAAAGACTTTAGTTCTCTCTATAATTTTATGTATCTTTTTAGGCGGTATGGGCGTTACTGTGTTTATCCCGGGTTTGCAAAACGCAGACAATCCTATGGGTTGGATTTCGGGCGCTTTAATGCTCTTTTTGCTTATCTTTTGCATAAGCATTATCCCCGGAGCGTTCAAGCAATACCCCGTTAAAGACGAACCTATTGTAACCGTTACTTCAAAAGAAATTACGATTATGGGCGTAACCTACAAACATGCCGACGTAAAAAACGTAAGACTTACGATAACCGTAGGCGCAGTTGGCAACAAGGCTGAAAACGAGAAATTTCTCGACTCGCTCGTTGACAAAGAACCGCCTGCTAACGTAACTGCTAACCTTGATTTCGTCGTCCCCGATAAAAAGGGTAAACTTACTACGGTATATACCACCGTGCGCGACGGATACGAAGCGCTCGTTGCCCTTTACAAAGCAGGTTTTAAGCACTACTCTATCGTATATTCGCTTAAGAAACTTGCGAGAAAATCGACTTATTCGATAGGTAATACCAAAACGAGCGACGGAAAACCGCTTTCCGAACTCTCTAAAAAAGAAAGAAAAAAGCAATTATTTTAAGGAGAAGGCTCGCAGAAAGCGAGCCTTAAAATTTTTATGATTTTTTATATTTTGGGCGGTATCGTAGCCTTTTTACTGATTGCAATAACGATACTTTTGGTTTATTGTTATATGCACGTTTTTTACTCAAAACCCAGAAAGCCACTAAAAGCCGACGAGTACGACATAGTAACGGGTGGCGAATACGACAAGCATTACGACCAACTTTTAACTTGGGCAAAACAAACGAGAGAAACCCCGCACGAAGACGTTGAAATTAAGTCTTTTGACGGACTAACCTTACGCGGAAAATATTACGAATATAAAAAAGGCGCGCCCGTTGAAATTATGTTTAACGGCTACCGCGGTAACGCAGAAAGGGATATGGCAGGCGGAGTTGAAAGATGTTTTTTACTTAAACGAAACGCTCTCGTCGTAAATCAGCGTTCTTGTGGCGCAAGCGACGGAAAAACCGCGACTTTCGGCATAAACGAAAGTAAAGACTGCTTAAAATGGATAGATTTTGCAATTCATAAATTTGGAAAAGACGTAAAACTTATTATAACGGGCATTTCAATGGGCGGAACTACGGTTTTGATTACCGCAGGACAAAAACTTCCCCAAAACGTTTGGTACGCGCTTGCAGACTGTCCGTTTACTTCGGCAAAAGATATCATATCAAAAGTAATAAAAGATATGGGGCTTCCACCAAAACTTTTGTATCCGTTTATAAAACTCTCGGCAAAACTTTTTGGAAAGTTCAATTTAGACGAAGATTCTCCGATTGAAGCAGTAAAACGAGCAACTATACCCGTAATAATTTTACACGGCGATAAAGACGATTACGTTCCTTATGAAATGGGTAAAAACCTATATGAAACGTGCGCGAGCAAAAAGGCGTTTTTTTGTTCTAAAGGCGCTGTGCACGGGCTTGCTTTCCCCGAGAACAAAGAAGATTATATAAAAGCAATTCAAGACTTTGAGAGTTCTTTAGCAGAATAATTTTAATACAAAAGCGGGGCGATAAGTTGATTATCGCCCCGCTTTTTGTTTTTTACTTCATCATAACGCATACCTTATTTTTGGCAAATTATGGCATAGCATTTTTTAAATTATCCCTGTAATAAATATTTCAATCCCTATAAGTATCAATATTATTCCGCCGAAAATCGTAGCCTTATTTGAAAATTTCGTACCGAAATTTTTACCAAGTTCAACCCCCAAAAGACAACAAGCAAATGTTACGACGGCTATAATAGACACGCAAACTACTGCGTGTAGAAAAACGTACTCTGCTATAGTAAACCCTACCGAAAGAGCGTCGATAGAAGTTGCAACGCCTTGCAAAATTATCGCCTTAAAACAAAGATTTTTGCACCCTTCTTCTTCGCATGGTTTAAGCCCGTCTACAATCATTTTTATTCCTAAAAATAAAAGTAGCGCAAGCGCGATATACGGAATAAACTTTTGAAAAAATGAAAACTGTTCAATTAGCGTATGTACGCATATCCATCCGATAAGTGGCATTGCGCCCTGAAACAAACCGAACGTTCCCGCAATAAATACGTGCTTTTTTCTGGACATTTTAGGCTCGGCAAGTCCGTTTGCAAGCGAAACCGAAAAAGCGTCGGACGCAAGCCCAAGCCCTATTAAAAAACTGTTAAAGAAAAATAGAAAATTCATACCTACCCCTCGTCTACGGCTTTCTATTTTACTATATTATATAAAAAAAAGCAAGAAAATACATTTTAAAGATGATAATATAATTTATAGCCTATCTAATTTTATAATATTTCTTTTAATTACGTAGTCTTTTTTACGTTTCTATAATACGGCATATTGCACAGCGTGCCTTTTGCTAATCAAAAGTTGCACGTTGTGCTATCATTTAGATATGATAAAGATTGAAGATATTCAAAAAAGATTGCGCGAAGCAATACAATACGGAACGATCTCCCAAAAAGAACTTGCTCAAAAATTAGGCGTCAACCCGTCTACCATAAGCAAATATATGCGTCTTGACAAATATCCGTCGCTTGACACGTTTGCTAATATTTGCGAGATTTTAGACGTTTCCGCAGACGATATTTTAGGTTTAAAATAACTCGTTAAAAAGATTTAATCCTTATTTTAACGCCCGTATATGCAAAAACTCGGCTTAAAAAGCCGAGTTTTATTATTTTTAATTGTCTTTTTTGCTCTTTTTTCGTTTTTTGACGCACTCGTTTAAAAGATATTCAATTTGCCCGTTTACCGAACGAAATTCGTCTTCCGCCCAACGCGCTAATTCTTCGTACAACTTCGCAGATAAACGAAGTGGGACTTGTTTTTTATCTTTTTCGTTCATTTTAGTAAATGCTTCCCGAGTTTACTACGGGTTGCGCGTCGTGATTACCGCAAAGAACGACTAAAAGATTAGAAACCATTTGAGCCTTTCTTTCTTCGTCAAGTTCGACAACCCCGCCTTCTTTAAGTCTTTCAAGAGCCATTTCAACCATACCTACAGCGCCGTCGACAATCATTTTTCTCGCGTCGATTATTGCAGACGCTTGTTGGCGTTGGAGCATTACCGCAGCAATTTCGGGAGCGTAAGCAAGATAAGTTATGCGCGCCTCGATAATTTCGATACCCGCGTCGTTTACTCTTTGTTGAATTTCTTCTTTAATACGGTTTGCAACGACTTCGCTTGAACCCCTTAAACTGCCTTCGTCAGCCATTCCGTCACCTGTGGTATCAACGCCGGGAGCGACGTCGTAAGGGTAAATTCTTACGATATTTCTAAGCGCCGAATCACATTGAAGGGAAAGGTATTCTTTATAGTTATCCACGTTAAATACTGCTTTAGCAGTATCAACGACTTTCCACATAACCGCAATGCCGATTTCTACGGGGTTACCAAGGCAATCGTTTATTTTTTGACGAGCGTTACTTAAAGTCATTATTTTAAGTGAAATTTTCTTGCTCGTAAACGAAATTGAAGTTCCTTCTGCCAAAGCCGAGAGTGGACTTTCAGCCGTTTTTACGTCGCCACTTTGCGAAAGTTTGGTGTCTGCCGCAGGATTTACAGCCGAACAAAAAGGATTTACAGCGTAAAAACCTTCGCCTTTAATCGTTCCGATATATTTACCGAAAAGAGTTAAAACGAGCGCTTCAGACGGTCTTAAAATTCTAAGCCCTACGAGCGGTACCCACGAAACGAGAGTAACGACTAAACCCGCGATAAAAACGGGAAGGTACGCCATATTCGTTTCCATTGCGATTCCGCCTAAAACTAATACGACTAATCCGCAGATAATAGCCAAGATTGATAAAACTAAAACTGCCATACCGTGTTTTTTGTTGGTTAATATTTTTTCTTGCATAAAAACTCCTTTGCCAAAAGCCTTTGGCGTGATATCAATTTGATATCATTATAATACATTATATTTCATACTTTGTCAATAGTTTTTAAAAAATTTACGGCGTTTGCGGAAATTCGCAAACGCCGTATACGTTTTTACTATAATTAATCTATCGTTGTCTTAACGCCATATCTTTCTAAAAAAGTTACGTCTAAACACCACTCGGGTACTAAATTCCTACGCCTATGTTCTTCGTTTGCCTTGCCGAGCGCCTTTACGTATTCCGCATAACTGCATTTATTTACCCTGCAAAAATGCGCTATCGCTTTATCTTCGTCGCCCACGAGTTGCGTTCTACCGATATGAATAACCGAGTGACACGAGTGGCAAACGGCAATCACGTCTTCAAGTCTTTGAATACCTTTTTCTTCGTCGTAAGACCACCTTTCGTGCGCTTCGAGCCGACTTGCCTTTCGAGAACAAATCATACACTTTCCGTCTGCCCTTGCGTACGCGTCTTTTCTTACTATATCCCATACTTTTTTAGGAAGATTATTCCGAAGATTAGAAAACCAACACCCGTCAGGCACTAATTCAAAATTAAGTTTATGCAAGGTTAAGCCACCTACTCATCATTTTATACGAAAGATAATAACAAAGTCCGCCGAGCATTCCAAACGTTACCGTTATAGTCCAAATTATAACGTGTGGACTTGCGTTCAAAACGGCGGAGTTTTCAGTTGCAAGCAAACCTACTACGAGCGTTATAAAAACGATAAGCAAAACGAAACCTTCGGCAAAGCCTATTATCACGGTCATAGCGTTCGCAGATTTTGTTTTAGTTTTCGTAGAAAGTTTTTGACTAAGCAAAACCCCAAAAATAACGTGTAACAAAATCGACGCAACCATAACGATAGCCATAATTACCACTTCAATTATAATCCAAGTCGCTTCCGGATTTAATTCTATACTTGGACTAACGTCAACGATAAACGACGGCTCGCCCGAAAACGCCGAATAAGTAACCGTTGCAATTATCGAAACAACCGATATAATGACGTACCAAGTTGCGATAGATAGAGTTCTTGCGCCGAGTTGCTGACCTGCCGTTGCCGGCAAAGTGTAAGTTAAATAGGCTTCGTCGGTTGCAACCGCCTTTTTAAACGCCGATATAACGAGTACGAATTCGCCAAACGCAAGTCCCGTAAGACCTACCGACGACAACCCCGCTATCGTGCCGAAAAAAGTTGCAAGCGACACGTTATCTTCAATAGTATTTGCAATTCTAACAGATATTCCGCCTAAAATTGCCAAAGCAAAATTTGCAATAAAAAGTGGAACGAGGGTTTTTAAAGGGGCTAAAAAAGAATGCTTATAAATTTTTAGAAACATCTGAACACCTCCCTAAAAACTTCGTCGACTGTTTTGCCTTGGTCGTGCACGTCTTTTACCGAGCCGTAAGACAAAAATTTACTGCCGTTTATGAAGATGTATTCGTCTAAAATTTCTTCAATATCGCGAATTAAATGTGTTGAAATAATTATCGTCGCGCCTTCGTTTACTCTCGTTAAAATAGTGTGAATGATAAACTCTCTCGCGGCGGGATCTACACCGCCAATCGGCTCGTCTAAAAGGTACACGCCTGCTTTTCTCGCCATAACTGCGATTAGTTGCACCTTTTCTTTCGTTCCTTTTGAAAGAGTTTTTAGTTTAGCGTTTTTGTCAACGCCGAGAGTCGCTAAAAGTTCGTATGCCCTATCCATATCGAAATCTTCGTAAAATTCAAAGAAAAAATCAAAGACTTCGCTAACTTTCATATTCAAATCGAGATAAGTTCTTTCGGGCAAAAAAGAAACGATTTTCTTACTCTCCGCCCCTACGGGAACGCCGTGCACGAGAATCTGTCCTTCATAGGTCAAAAGCCCTGCGATACACTTAAAAAAGGTCGATTTACCGCTTCCGTTAGGACCGAGCAGACCTATAATCTTTCCCCCGTTTATCGTAATATTGACGTTATCGAGCGCCAAATAATTACCGTATCTTTTGTTTAAGTTTTTAATTTCAAGAGCGCTTGCCATATTTCTCCTACGACAGCGTTACGATTGCTCTAAAAGACTCTTTTTCTCTCGAAAAGCCCTTTATAAGTCGATTATCGCCGTCTTTTTTATGATAGATTGAATAATTACCCAAAGGTATTTCGTTTAAATAATTGATTTCAAAAGAAGTAATTATTACCCCTTTTTCTAAAGCGAGAGCGTCTAAAATAAAGTCGGTGTATTTTACGTTGTTTACGTGCCCGTTATGGTCAACCGCGCTATCCCCTGCAAAGCCGTCAAATTTTTCCGCTCCGTCCAAACTAAAGTCGGGAATTTTTTTAAGCCCTTGCTCGTAGTTTACGATAGGATAAAAATCTTCGCCGTCGGGATAAGTTACCTTTTCGCCGAAAACGAGTCTTCTCGTTACGTAGTTTATAATGCACCACTTGGAACTGCCCTTAACGAGCATTTCGCCATTTGTAGAATAAATTGCGTAATCTCTGTCGTAATCGCCTTTGCCTTGTGGGTGTGGCCAAGTTTTTACTATTACTTTTTCCGTACCGAAAGCAATCTGTTTTAAAAGGTCGTACTTAGTGCGGAGCAAAACCCAAACGCAATCTTTTGCGAACAGTTCTTGATAGCCGATATTAAGAATTCGGGCGTGTTCTTCTGCTACGCTTTGAAACATATCCAAAATTGCGCCCATCTTTAAATTGTCGTTTTTGTCAAAGTCGGAAACTCTTAAAAGATATTCCTTTTCATAAATAATCATATTTTACCTTTATTTAATTTGCAGTCCTTTTACGCTGTCGAAAACGAAGTCTTCTCTTGCGTCTTCCCTTTCGGTAGTTACGGACACGTTTTCAAGCGTAAGTCCGTCTATATGTCGAAAATAAATACCTTTTGCAGGTAAAATTCTTCCGTAAACGTAAACTTCGGGATAGTCTTGGGCTTCTTCGGGAACTTGCCTATTATACTCTTTCACTCCGCCGTCAAGACTTAATTTAATATTTTTAAGGGTTATATTTTTAAGGGGTTTTCCCTTAAGTCCGCAAACGTTATTAGACATTTGCCATACGTCCGCAGATTTTTTTCCGTCGAAGTTTTCCGCTGTGCCGAAAACCTTTGGATCTTGGTGGAAATCGTTTGCAATATAACTTGCGTAGTTCCAAGCGACTATATCGTAAGGAACGTAAGGACCTTCAGCCGTAACGTTTTCTATTAAAACGTTTTTAATTTCGCCTATTTCTCTACCCTTTGGACCGCGCATCCGCTTTCCTAAATGTATAAATAAAGGAGCGTTTACGTTTTTCATCGTTACGTTTTTAATAGTTATTCCGTCAATTATTGCCCCGTCCACGCTCTCTATTGAAATACCCGTTATACGCGTTTCGTACATATAAATATTTTCGATATGAATATTCTCAAAACCGCCGTTTGTTTCCGTACCGAATTTTATTGCGTTGCAACGGCTTTTAATTTTACAATTCCATACCTTTATATTTTTACAAACGCCAAGTCTGTTCAACGTATAAGACGACTTAAAAACGATACCGTCGTCTCCCGTTTCAACGTCGCAATCGTAAATATTTACGTTTTCGCTGTTGTCGGGGCTTATTCCGTCAATGTACACTCTCATTTTAAGATGATGCACTTCTACGTTTTTACAACCTGCGAAATACACCGCTAAATCGGTTACGTTGTTTATCTCTAAATTGCAAATTTCAACGTTTTCGCACTCTTTAAGCGCAATACATTTAGGTCCGCGGTGAACTATATCCCTTACGTTATCTTCGTCCCATACGGAGCGCATATCAATTTTGCCACCGCCCGAAAAAGATATATTTTTGCATCCCTTTGCAACGAACATTGAACAGTCGAAATAGGTGTGCGACGCGTCTTGATAAATGGGATACTCTATCTTTTCTTGCGGACAATAATCGTAAAAACTCTCCGCGCCCAAAACGGTTGCGGTATCTTTAATTACGATATGAACGTCGCTTCTTAAAAATACGGTTGAAAGATAAAAAGTTCCATTTTCAAAAATTACTTTTCCACCGCCGTTAGAACTTGCCGTATCTATTGCGTTCTGCACTTCCCTCGTGCAAAGATTTTCGCCGTTAGGTTTAATTAAAACATCCATAATTTTCTCTCAAAAGGTCTATTTATCGCCCTATAGGGCAGTTTTTAGAATTTTGACGTGTCAAATTCCGCCAAGTATTTTTTAAGCGGACGAACGACTTTTTTAACCGTACCAACAACGAAAGGATTGTTAAGGCGAGCCTTTTCCAAAAGTTTTGTAAACGGATATTTACCGCCCATTTTACAAAGTTTAACGTATTTATTCCATGCTTTAGCGTGATTTTTTCTCGCTTCGTTAAAGAATTGGAAAGCAACCACTTGCGCCAAAGTATAATCAATATAATAAAACGGCGAAGAAAAAATATGCGATTGTCTCATCCACCAACCGCCCTTTTCCAAAACGGGCGCTTCTTTATATTTTTTGTGCGGAATATACTTTTGTTCAATCTCTCTCCACTTCGCGCATCTTTCTTCGTGGGTTGCTTCGGGGTTTTCGTAAACGAAATGTTGGAATTCGTCAACGGTTACGCCGTAAGGAATAAAAGTAAGCGCGTCAACGACGTGAGAATACCTGTACTTGTCGGCTTCTTCGTTAAAGAAAAGGTGCATCCAAGGGTGCGCGATAAATTCCATACTCATAGAGTGAATTTCGCACGATTCAAGGGTTGGCGAACGATAGTCGGGACAAGCGATATTTCTTGACATATAGCCTTGGAAAGCGTGTCCGAACTCGTGAGTTAAAACGTCGACGTCGCCACTCGTTCCGTTAAAGTTAGAGAAAATAAACGGTGCTTTGTAGTCGGGGAAATAGGTCATATATCCACCGCCAGCCTTGCCTTTTCTCGCTTCTAAATCTAAAAGTTCGTAAGTTTTCATAAAATCGAAAAACTCGCTCGTTTCTTTAGAAAGTTCGCCGTACATTTTAGTTGCCATTTCAACTAAATATTCTCTGTCGCCCTTTGGGGTTGCGTTTCCGCTTAAAAACATTATATTATAGTCGTAATACTGCGGATTTTTAACGCCGATACGCTTTGCTTGCTGTTTGAAAAGTTGATTGGTAAACGGCACTAAATCGGTATAAATTTGCTCTCTATAACCTGCGACTTCTTTGCTACCGTAGTCTGTTCTACCAAGCGACTTATAACCGAGTTCAACAAAGTTTTTATAGCCGAGTTTAATCGCCATATTGTGTCTTGCTTTAACGAGTTTATCGTAGATTTCGCCGATTTTTTGGTCGTTATCTTCAAAGAACTTCGCGCTGAGAAGCGCCGCTTCTTTTCTCGTTTCTCTATCGGGTGAAGTTGCAAATTTACCAAGTTGCGAAAGGTTGTAAACTTCGCCCCTAAACTCGATTTGAGCCGACGCTAAAAGTTTTGTATATTCACTCGTAAGTTTGTTGATTTCTTGAAGGTCGGGAACGATTTTTTCGTCGAAAGTATCGAGAGAATTTTGCGCCATATTGAACATATGCGAGCCCCATTTTTCTTCTAACTCTTTTCTAAATTTAGCCTTTACGAGTTCACGGTTAAATCTATCGAAATATACCGAAATAATAGGCGAAATTTCGTCTAAAAGTTCTTGATTTTTTACGTTTACGGGGTCTAAAGTGTCGCAAGTGTATTTTACGTAAGCAATATTTAAGTTAGTGCTTAACTTGTCCGAATATTTGAACATTTTTTTAAGCGCTTTGTCTTGGTCTTCAAAACAAGTCGCGCCTGTAAATTCGGCGGTAATAGCGTTAAAATCGCTCTCTATTTTTGCAAGATTTGGTTTTTTGAATTTCATTTCGCTAAACTTTTTCATAACTTAATCTCCTTTTTATAGATTTTACCAAACTATCCGTTATTTTTCAACCGTCTAACCCCAAAATAAAAAGATTTTATTAAACTTTGTTAGATTTTTCGTCTAACACGGCAATTTCGCTACGTTGCGCCTGTAAAAATTTTTGTTTGTTTTTGGGAGGGGCAAGCCTCTCCCCTACGACTTGCAAGGGTTTACCACTTCGCCGAGTTGCAATTTTTCATTTGAAAAATTATAGAATTTCATTTGTATAAGTGCGCGCTCTATAAGGGGGACTCTATCGTTGCCGTAGGCAACTCCAGAGTGACAAGTAAACATAAACGCTCCAGGATGACAGAAAAAATAAAAATGCTCAAAAGTGACGGAAAAATTACAAGGCTCGCCTTTCGGCGAGCCTTGTGTGGTAAAACTAACTTTAGTTAGTTTGATTTAGTTTTATGCAACGTAATCTTCGTAAGTTACCGTGCTTGAAACGTAAGTTATCATACCGTCTGTTACGAAGTTACCGATATCATACTTAATTGCAGTATCACAGTAAAGAGACAACTCATATACTTGGTATGCTTTTAACTCGGTTACAGCGTTGCCTGCTTCGTCGGTAATACTTGCAGTCATTGCAGATGAACCAGAAAGTGTTACGCTTCCGTTTGCGGGACAAGTTCCATCATTATCTGAGTATGCCCAAACGTAGAACAACATACCTGTAGCCGTAAAGTCTTGAGAAAGAGCGAATCTTATCTTTACAACTTTACCTGCTTCGCTTGCAACTTTAATAAGCCAAGATGCACGTCCTACACCGCTAGTTGTTTGCGTATCGCTCCAAACGTTAGATACGGTTTCAGTTTCTAAACGCATTACGACTTCGTTTCTATCAAAACCAAGTTCTTCTGTTCCGTAATGAACGGTTACAGCGCCATCTCTTGAGCCTGTTACAGGAGAACTTGCAATTGAAGTAGAGTAAGTTTTAACACTCTTTGTTGCAAAGTAAACAGTAATTGCTTTGGTGTTAATATTTGCGAGTTGATACTTATCAACACCGTCAGCATAAAGTTCTAACATATAAACGGTGTTTGCTTTTAAGGTATCTGTAACTACTTCGCCGTTCGTACCAAGAATACGTGCGTTAGCAGATGCAGTTAAGGATACGTAGAAGTTTGTCGGCCAAGTTTCGCCCAAACGACACCATACGAAGAATAAATTTCCGTCTGTCGAAGTAAAGTCTACGTTTAACGAGAACATAATGCTTACGTATTGTCCTTCGGGTGCAACGATATCTGTCGCTTTAGCCTGTCTCGTTCCGTCCCAAACGTTATCCGTAGCCTCGATTACTTGTTGTTGTACGTATTCGCCTTCGGCAAAACCAAGAGCCGTTACGTCGCCCTCATAGGTAGTCGCATTGTTAAGCAACTCGTATGGTTCTTCCAACTCGCCAGTACCGTAAGTTACGTTACCGAAGTAAATCGTGTTATTGCAATATGCACCAATGCCATAATAAGTTGCACCTGACTCGTAAATTATAAAGGTGTATCTCTTACCAGCTTCGATTGTCGTTACCGCAAACCAGTTTTCGTCAACGATTTGAGTTGTAAACGCACTACTTGTTCCATCTTTAGCAACCGGACCGTTACCACTTGCAGCCCAGAGATAGAAGATATTTGAACCACTAATTTCGTTTTGAACAACAAAGTCAAACGAAATATAATCTTGAGTTCCGCTAGCAGTAAGTCTCGCTCTATTTGCATAAATATCCTCTGTCCAAATATCAGACGTTCCCGTTAACGTTTGAACGAACGTTCCTTCTTCAAAACCAACTGAAGTTACGTCGCCAGTATATTCTGCCAATAAATTGTTAGCGTCTGCTTGTCTAAAAATGTTTTCGCCCGTGCCATAAACGTAGCGAACGTTTGCGTAGTAGATTGTTGCGCTTGAGTTACCGATTGCAACGCCATGGAAGGAGTCATCTCCGCCAAGGTATATCCACATTTGATACTTGGTGTTGGCAACAATAGAAGATACGCCACTTCCGTCTGCATTAAATACGTAAATCGTTCTTGCAGCGCTTTCGTTTGCGGCTACGGAAGCAGAACTCGTTACGATATTAGAGTAACCAGCAACAACGTTTCCGTTTCTCGTAAACCAAATGGTCATATTTGAAGGATTAGTAATTGAGAACTCGAATACTAAGAAGTCTGCCGTGCTATTGTTACCAATATGCGCTCTGGAAGCCCAAGAATCTGTTGTTGTAACTTGTTCAAATACGTAATCGTCGTCGTCAAAGCCTATGTCGGTGTTGTTGCCTGCGTATTGCGCGAGTTCTGCGCCAGAACCATCAGTAACAACGTTTTCAGGTTTTGTAATAGTGCTTGCCGAGTCGTTGCCGTGAGTTACGTTTGCAAGATAGATTGTAGAACCTGCCTTGGCAATCATAAATTGATCCATACCGGTTGTATAAACTCTCAACGTGTAGAACGTGTTCGTACTCAAAAGCGTTGAAACAGCGTTGCCGTCAGCGTCAAACACTTGAATAGTTCTATCCATAGTAGCGCCACTTGCAAGTCTTAAATTACTTGGGTCGATAACGTAAGAAGAACCATCATTAAGGTAACTTCCACCGTTTAAGGCATAACCGAAGAAGTATCCGTCGCCCGAAGCAATTACAAATTGAACTTCAACGTAATCGTAAGTATTATCTACTCTAAACGCCGCTTTATCTGCTACATCGTCCGTTCCAACGTATTCATAAACTTTCGCGCCGTCTGCAAAGCCAAGAGCCGTTACGTCACCGTCGTATACGGTTACGCACGTCGTGTTCGTTCCGCCTGCGGTAATAGTTTCTTCAATGCCGTAGGTTACGTTTGCAAAGAGAATAGTAGTGTTTGCTTGACCAAGTTGAACTTTAGTTAAACTTTCGTCGTTAGTATAAACTCTTAAGATATATCTCGTTCCAACCGTACGTACACCTGTTACAACGTTTCTGTCCACGTCAAGAACTTGAATTCTCGTTTTTCCATCAACAACATCAGTTGTTTCTGTGTTATCATTATATACAGCGTATCCGCTACCGTACGTCGAATTGCTTGCGTTTTCTGCTACGAGATAACTTCCGTCAAGCATTCTGTCTGCGTTAACTACCCAAGCGTTGAAATACCATTCGCCACTTGTTACAACGAATTCAACGTCCATATAGTCGTAATTTGTTGAGTCAACAGGGATAATTACGCTATCGTTCCAAGCATCGGTCATTGTTGCTTCAAACACGTAATCTTCCGCGCTAAAGCCGTAAGTAGTTTGGTCGCCTGTATATTTTGGTAAAGTTACGTCAGACGCGTCAGTAACAACGTTTTCAGGAACTCCTACGTATACGTCGTTTGTATCTTCGTAGTTACCATAGTAAATAGTAGTACCACTTTGAGTATCGCCAACCAACGCTATGGTTACGTACGTTGAGCCTTCGTGATAAATCTTGAGGGTATATTTCTTGTTTGCTTCAAACGAAGTTGCAACGTTTCCGTCAGCATCGAAAATTTCAATATCAATAGAAGTTTCACTTACTACTACGTTTCCATTGTGAATAAACGTTGCGCCACTTGCTACGCTAGACCAAATCATAAATTGGTTACAATTTGCTGCAAGAGCCTTATCTAAAACAAAGTCAATTTCTACACAATTGCTTGCGCTATCCGTATAGAATTTAATTGCGTTCTCGTTCCAAGTCGCTGCTCCTGCGGTAGACGTAAATACAAGAGTTCCGTCTTCAAATCCGAGAGCCGTTTCATCGCCTTCGTAAACTGGTACTGTTGCGTTGTCATAAGCATAAACAATCGGTTGAACTGCAGTTGGAAGATCTCCGTTATGTTCAGTTACGTTAGCAACGTAAATTTCATTTGCGTCGAGCGCGCCTACTTGAACGTTAGCAAGACCTGCACACGCAATGCTTGCAAAGTAATGTTTACCTGCTTTTATAGACGTAATTCCGAAACCGTACTCGTCAAGGATAATAGCCCAATCGCCACCAAGACCTGTTGTTGCAGAAACAGTACCGATACTTGGAGAACCGTTTGCGCCCCAAACGTGGAATACGTTAGAATTTTCAACGTCTTCTTTAGCAACGAATTCAAACGTAATATAATCTTGTGTTGTTGAAGCGCCGAAAATCAATCTCTTAGCCCAACCGTCGCCATAAATATCATCTGGCGTTGCGTTTACCAAGTTAAATACCATCGTTCCGTCTGCAAAGCCGAGAGCCGTTTCGTCGCCTTCGTAAATAGAGTATTCCTTGTTATCACCCATGGTTACGTTTGGCGGTGTGTTAGGGGTTGGAAGGTCGCCCGTGCCATAAGTTACGTTTGCAAAGTAAACGGTCATACCTTCTCTTATAACGTTTGCAAGTTTAAAGAACTCTGTTTCGTCTTTCTTAAGTTGCATCTTGTAAACGGTGTTTGCAGAGAGCGAAGAAACTTTAAAGCCGTATTTATCAAGGAATTGCGCTTGTAAGCCTGCGGTCGTAGTTTCCGTAGTTGCGCCAACCTCTCCAAATGCGGTTAATGAGCCATCTACAGTTCCCCATGCGTGGAATAAGTTTGCAGTTCCTACGTATGCAGATACCGAAATATCAACGCTTACCCAATCTTTTCCGTCAGGCATTACGATAACTGCGGAAAGTTGTTCTCTCGTCTTTCCGTTAGAATCTACAACTTCGTCTGGATAGTTAGTTGTCTGCCACCAGTCTTGCGTTATAGTTTCGGTTACCATTTGTTGAACGTAAGTTCCGTTTGCAAAGCCAAGAGTGCTTTCGTTTCCGTCGAACTCGTCTAACGCTTCGCCGTTAACGCTACCTTCGGTTATTTTCGCAACGCACATTACGTTATATACGTAATTGTTTTCTCCGTTTGAACAACTTAATTCAATAGTTTCGCCAGTAGCGATATGACCTAAATTAACTTTAAGTCTGCCAGCCGTGAACGAAGTATATTCTTTAACTTCTCCATCTACGTTTACTTGGTATGTGCCTTTTGCAAGGTTTTCGTCCTTTAACCAAAGTTCGGTTTGTCCGTCTACAACGAAGAAAGTTATACCTGTTTGTACTTCCGTTCCTGCTACTATGGTTACGCCGTAAGGAACAGTCGATACGTCCGCAGTTGTATAAACGGTTACGTTTTTGTAAGTAACGTTATCTTCGTTAGTTACTAATAATTTTGCACCACCACCCGTGAAAATTAAAGTTACGTTTTCAAAGGTAGTGTCAGTTGCATTTGCCGTAAATACAGGGTGTGCAGCATTTGCTCTAATAGCGTCTAATTTAATATTCTTAACGGTTGCTCCGTTCATTTGATAAAAGAACCCGCTTGTTTTAGTTCCAACTTGCCCCGTTATCGAATATCCGTTACCATCCAACGTACCTTTGAATACGCCAGACGTTTGAAGAGTCATTGTTACTTTTTCCGTTATATCACTTGTTAAAACGTAATATCCGTCTTTATCAGAACCACAAAGCGCTAAAAGTTCGGTAGCAGATGAAATAGTTCCTGTTACAAAGAATACGTCGGTAAAGGTAATAACCTTTGACGAAGAACGAAGAACTACGTCGTAAGAAACGCCAACTGCCGGGGCTGTATCAAGCGCAATAGTTACTGAACCGCCATCTTCACTTACAGTTACGGTAGATGCGGTTACTGCGGTAGCGCCACTAAGAGTTGCCGTATAACTTTCGCCCGCAAGAATATTTGCGTTTGTTAAAGTGATTGAAGTGCTTGAAACAACGATTTGTCTATTATTATCGTCATATTCGGTAATGCCACTAACTGCTTCTTCAAGAGCGCTCTTAAAGGTATCAAGACTACTCATTTCGCCGTCTTGTGTAATTCCCCAAAGTTCAACGCCATCTAAAAAGTCTTGAGCATAAGGAAGAATGTAGTCGCTACTTTTTACCGTATAAGAAGTTATTGCTTCGTAAGGATTATCACTCGTTGAAATTTCATAATCGAAACCGTAAAGGTGCATTATGAGATATAACGGAGTCAATCTTTCCAAAACAATATTATTATAATAGGTTTGGTACTTGCTATCGTTTACGTCGAGAGCGGCAAGCGCTTGGTTACATAAGTCAAGCCAACCCTTAAGCGTTGCAAACGTCGTATCACTCGTGTCTGCAACTTCGCTAAGGAGCTTAGATATACCAGAGCCACCATATCCGCTCGTATTCGCAAAGTCATCAGCATTTGCTTCTGCCCAAGTCTTCCAAGCCTCAAAATACGAGTACATTGCGCTTGCGCCTTGACCGTAAGAAGCCGTAAAGAAATCGTCAATCCATCCGTCCCAAACAGTTGTTTCTGGCGTAGCGTTCCAATTAAGTTCGCTCATTAAGTATTGTTTAAGTCTCATCCAGTTAGTTCTATATTGCAAACCTTGGTTAAACATATAGTCAACGCCTGCCTTGTATGCCAAAGCGTAGTTAGCGCGGAGCGCGTCAATAGAGTCGTAAGGAATAAACATACTCTTTGTGTTAGCATAATATCCCCACCATAAAACGTCTGCGCCTTTTGCTTCTGCAAGAGCCGTCCAACTGTCAAAGTTTGTTTTTGCGGTAGTGTTCCAAGTTGAATCAGCATCATTTAAAGCAACGTGGTAGTCTGCACGAGTTTCAGCAAACCAAAGTTCTACGTGTTGCATATACTCGTCTACTGCACTTTGATAGTTTGCAGTATTTTTTGCATAAAGGTTTGTTTCGTTATAGAAAAGCGTACAAATTTTAAAGGTGTTTGCTCTTGCGTCGCCTACATTTAGAAGTTTCTCTTTTAAATTAGCGGCAACGTCTAAAATAAAGTGGAGCATATTGTCCGAAGGATTGCCTTCGTCATTACAAGAAGAACACTCACACCAACTTTGTTGGTCCGCATGAGAGAATGCTATTCTATCGTAATTTAAAAATTCTTCAAGCGCTCCGTTCTGCGCTCTCATCTTTCTAAACATTTCGGTAGCAAGTTTTTCAATCATTGCGCTTCTTACATCACTATCGCCGTGAGCCGTGTAACAAAGTTCTGTCTTGCCTGCCCCAGAAAGAGTAGACGCTATTCCACTCTTGTTAGTAAGATAATAGTTATTAGAGTTAGTTGCGTACCACTTTTTGTAAGACTCTGAAGATAAACTATATAAAGAGCTGTCTTCAACACCGTCGTTAAAGAAAAGGATAGAGTTGTGAGCAGCGCCTTTATAGCGTTGAGTGCCAGTAGCGTCTTCTTCATCAGTCGTACCAATAGGAATTAAAAATGAAGAATAGCCGATTGATCCGTGTTCTGCTGAAACAATAGAGTCATGAGTTCCACCAATTTGCGTTACTTCGTCGATATTGGACACGTAGTCTTTATCAGTTATAACGAATTCGGACTTTTTGTTAACGCTATACGTGTTATCCATATAATATTCGTAACCAACGGTTTCTTTTAAAAGGCGTTGCACGCCGTAAAGAGTTGCCCTTTTGGTTACGCCACGAACGAATACGGTGTTATCTACCGTAAGCACGCGCGACGCGGTGTCTTTAGTTAAATCTTCAACGCTACAACTATCCTTAGCCAAAGCCGTATCACCGATAGAAATATACTTTTCTGCGGTGGTTTCGCTTCCCGATTCGGTTACTATAGCAAGGTTTACGCCCGTTGCTTCTTTTATTATAGATTGAAGTTTGTTAGCGGCTTGAGTTTCGTAAGAATCAGCGCTTGCAGGAACTAAAATCTTATAAGTAGAAGAAGGAGCGTACTCTGTGGTTGAAAGTGATTTAGATAAAGAATCTATTAATCCATCAGCCAAAGTGATAGTACCCGTTATGGTTGAAACGCCTTCGCCTACTGCTACGAGCGCTCCGTTTTCGTCAATAGCGATTACCGATTCGTTTGAAGACGTATAAGAAACGGTAGCGTCTTCAACAACGATTCCGCCTACTTTAAACGCGAAAACGTTTGCAGAAGACTTGTCGTACTTGTTGCTAACTATAGTAGCGTCGCCGTCTTCTTTATTATGTATAGAAACGTTTTCATTGAAAACTAATTCTTTTGTCGCAGCGTTTGCAACGGTTGTTACGTACTCAGTATCATCGCCTGCTTGTTGAGCCATATACGCTACAAAGCCGATACTTCTATTTGCCGTATTTTCGGTATAGTAAACTACACCCGTTTCAGTATTAACTGCGAAACTGCGGGCAGAAATAGGACGGTCGTAATAACTTTCGCCAAGATTTGCGCCATCTGGTCCGCCTAATACGGCAGTATACACCGTATCGCTATTCCATGAAGTTGGAACAGCAACAGCAACCGACGGGGTGTCGTGAGTTAACTCACCGTCTCCCAACATATCGGTAGGAATAATAAGCGTACCGAATTGAACCACGCTTTCGTTTCCGCCTAACAAGTTGATTATTTGGGTTTTTGTTTCAGCGTTTACCGTAGTGGTAAATCTAATACCCATCGGCTCAACCCTTCTAACCGAAGCAGTTTCGCCGATAGTGAAACCTTCTAACGTGTGCATTTCGGTTATTTCTACGCTTGACTCAGCGTCGGCAGATTTAACCGTTTTTGTAAACGTTGCCATTGCTAAAACAAGGCAAGAGATTGCGCAAAGGGCTAATGAAACTATTTTTAACTTAAAATTCTTCATAGCCTTACTCCCAATCTCCACCCGGTTCAACAATAACCCCGTCGTTAGACGTACGAATAACGTCGGTTTCTTCAAGGTCAATTACCAAAAGTTCTGGTTTTTTGTACTTGTTCATTTTGTTTCTCCGTTTTTATTTTTATTTTGTCTGTTTTGCCGTTCGGTTAAGCAAAACGTATATATTTATCGCACCTTTCTAAATAGTATCGCGTTGTTTCATTTTTTAGCCGAAAGGTTGCGTTGTTTTAGATTTTTTTACTTTTTTTGAGTTTTTCTTCTCTGACATTTAAGCGGTTTGCTTATTTTATTGTCTTTCTGGCAGTTTGCAAAGCAAACAATAGAATCTCGCTTATTTGTTTATGATTTTTTCGTTTACAAGTTTTCTAAAAGATATAAGCCACTCGGCAGATTTAGGATAATCGGTTAAGTTTTGTTTTACGCCGTTTTCTTCTAAAAGTTTTAAAACTTCTTCTCTACCGATTTTTTGTTCGAGCATTTTAAGCGCCGAATAATCTTGAAAACCGTCGTACAACACTTCGTGTCGAAGCGAATCTAACGGATTTCCGTCTTTCGACGGATAAACCACGAAACTGTCTCCGCTTTGGAAACTGCCCCATGCGTCTGTAACCACGTAAGGATTTATATATTCTTCTGAAAGCGCCGTGTTGTAATAGTTATAACCCCAATGTAAAAACCCTTCAGCGCCTATTGCGTAGAGTTGAATTCCAAGAATCCTCGCTCTATACGACGGCATTGCCATAAGTCTGTTTGAAAGACCTTTGTATCCGTCGCCAAGGCAATAATAAACCCAAAGATTTTTAACTTTATTTTTTAAAAATTCGTCGGCGTTTTGAGTTTCTACAACGGGCATATCGACTGCCCCACTCGACGAAAATTCGTAGTTTGAAAGCGCGTCGAATATCTTATAATTGCCAAGCATGGGCTTTAAAAGCGAGCGAATTTTTAAATATCCGTCTAACGCGCCGATTGACGGCTCGTCGGATATGTGGAAAAACACCCTATCTTCGCCGTAGCCTTCCGCCTTTAAAAACTCAACGAGTTTTGGCATAAACACTTTCATAAATTCGGTATACTTTTCGCCAAGCGCTTTTTCTTTCCAACCAAATGCGTTGGACTTTTTACCATTTTCTTCTACTATTATTTTCGGGGCTTTTTCGGCTCCCCATTGCGTATATAAATGCGCCATTTCAAAGAATTTTACGCCAAGGCTTTGAGCGTTTTTCATAAACCACTTAAGCCTTTCAAAGCAAAATTCGTATTTGCCGTTCGCTTTGTACACGTCAACGAGTTGCGTCGTAAGTCTTTCCCCTCCGATATACGTGTTCGTCGGCGGAGTGAAAAGGGGTACGAGCAAGGTGTTTACCCCGTGTTCTACCGCGTTTTTAATAAACGAATTCATAACGCGGTTATACTCGTCGCTCCAAACCTTTAATCCGTAATATTTCGCTATGCTATCATAGTGAAACCAATGCGCGTATTTCACGTCGCAAACGGGAAGTTCTTTATCTAATACGGTCAAGTTATAATCGGTTGAGCCGAGCAACTTTTTGTCTTTATCAAAAAGTTTGATTGTTATTTTGTGTTCCCCTTTAGGCAAGTTTCCCTTTACGGTAACCCACAAAGAATGCCACTGCTTGTACCTAACGTAAAATTCAGTTTCGTCAGATAAAAGGTCGGGCATAAGCGTAGCCGTGTGAGTAAGATAGTATTCGTCATACTCTGCGTTTATAGCCGTAGTACACGGAATAAGTTTTACAGGGCGAACTTTAATAAACTCTTTTATATCGCTTTCTATCTCCCACGTGCATCTATGCAAAATTAAGGAATATAAATTATGATAATACGCAACTTGAAAAGAAAAAACTTCGTTTTTAAAACAAACGTTTTGGTCTTCTTTTAAACTTGGAGTTTCGTGAGGTAAAACTTTTTGTAAACTGCTTACGCTTAATACTTCAAATTCTTTCATAATCGTCAAGGGGTTTCGTTTTTTATTTTTTGGCAAATCGCCTTATTGTTGTCATTTTGGCTGTTTGCTTGTTTGTTTTATTGTCATTCTGGCAGTTTGCTTGTTTGTTTTATTGTCATTCTGGCAGTTTGCTTGTTTGTTTTATTGTCATTCTGGCAGTTTGCAAAGCAAACAATAGAATCTACTACTTTATTTAGGGGCCTCTATCGTTGCCGTTGGCAACTCCAGAGCGACAAGAAAAGAATAGAATCTCGCTCCAAAGTGACAAAAGAGAATAGAATCTCGTTTATTCTACTTTAAGGTTTCTCATTGAGAACGGCTCCAACGAAGTTGGTTGTGAGGTGTTCCTTTTATTATTACACTACTTTGAACAACTCGCTTTTCCACCTCATCCACCGCAAGCGGTCCCCCTTCTCCTCGAGGAGAAGGCTTAATAACAAATTAGCAAAATATACTGTAGTTTTTAGAGCCGTATGGGATAAGGCGCTTTTCGCCTTATCCCTACGCTCTTTTTTACTTTAATCTGCCTTTGCAATAATTAAATCGCTTTCAAACAATTATTATGCTTGGCTTCCGCAAGATGCGTTTGCTAAGTAAATAATATTGCCTTCGTCAGCGCTACCGATATGAACTTCGTCTGCTCCGTCATAGTAAACGTATAAGGTGTATTTCTGACCCGATTCAAGAGTGTTCGCAGTTACGTCGGTGCCTTCAGCATTTTTAATTACTACTACGCCGTCGCCAGATACTAAACCGCCGTCTGCAGAAATTTCAGCAACTAAAACTGCTTCGCCACCGTCGGTTACAGTCCAAACCATAATTGACTCAATCAATTCATATTCAAGAGAAAAATCTACAACAAGATAATCTTCGGTAGAAACAACTTCCATTACTGCCTTGTTTTCAGTTGCGTCAGCCGTGCACTCAAAAGCAAAAACTTCAGTTCCTGCTTCAAAGCCATAAATTTCAACGTCAATATCTGCTACTGTTGGATCTGTCTTTTCTGCGCCTGCCTTAATTTCTACGTCGGTAGTTGGAGTAGCGACAGGGTCGTTGCCGTAAGTTACGTTTGCAATATATAAGGTAGTAGCCGTTTGACGCATTTGGAATTCAGTTACGTCGCCAGCCTTTACGTAAATTCTTAAGGTGTATAACGTGTTCATTTGGAACAAAGTATCAACTTCATTTCCGCTTGCATCAAACACCTTAATTACTCTATCCATTGCAGCGCTACCGTTAATTCTGATATTGCTTGGATCGAGAACGTATGCTGCTGAACTGTTGAGATATGTGCCGTTGCTTACTGCAAAGCCGAACACATAACCGTTACCTGCAGTAAATACTAATTGAACGTCTACGTAGTCGTAAGTGTTGTCAACTTTAATTGAAAGTTTGTCGTTAGTAGTTTCGCCAACGTATTTAAAAACTTTAGAGCCGTCTGCAAAGCCGAGTGATGCTACGTCGCCACTATAAATAGTTACGGCGTTTTTATTCGAGCCTGCTGCTTGAACAAGATCGTCCGTTCCAGGAAGTTGAACGGCAAACGGAGTGTCTGAACAAACGATACTGTCTGGTGCAAAGTACATTTCCATACCGGTTAAGCAAAGGTTAGAAACTTTATAAGTATCGGTATTCTCGATATAGAGTTGTAAAACGTAAACGGTATTTGCTGAAATTGAACTTACAGGATATCCGTTAACGTCTAAAATAATACCCCTATCCGTAGTCGTAAAGTTAAGTCCGCCGTTTGTAGTATGAGTAGCACCTAAAAGTCCCCAAACGTAGAATACGCTTCCACTCGCAATATCCGTATTCGTTGCGAACTTAATGGTTACGTATTTACCTGCTTCGCCAGGAATACGAACTGCAAGTTGCTCTCTCGTCTTTCCGCTTGTAGGTTCTTTTCCCCAAGCGTTTGTCGTAGTTTCGGTTACCATGTATTGAATACGTTCATCTGCGTCAAAACCGAGAGTAGCAACGTCTCCAGTATAGTTAGCCAAAGCACTAGTACCATCGCCTTGTTTTAAGATAATTGCAGGTTCTTCGTCCGTGCTTTCGATATTTGCAAAGCAAATGGTCATATCTGATTGACCAATTTGAATTTCGGTTACAGATTCTTCAGCAAGCCAAACTCTCAAAGTATAGATTGTACCGTTTGTACGTCCGCCGATAACTACGTTTCCGTCTGCATCGAGAACTTCAATTCTTGTATTACCACCGCTTGCGCCAGTGTTTGGATTGTGTTTAGCAAAACCTTCGCCGAAAGTAGCGTGGTTAGTACCGCCACCGTTTTCTGCTACGAGATAACTTCCGTCGAGCATTCCGCTTGCGTTAACTATCCAAACGTTGAAGAACCAATTACCACTCGTTACAACGAAGTCAACTTCTAAATACTTTTTGCTACTATCCGCTGCGATTTTTACTCTGTCGTCCCAAGAACTTGCGCTTACAAGTTGATAAACGGTAGTGCCGTCAGCAAAGCCGAGAGCCGTTACGTCTTCGGTATAAACGCTAAGCGCGGTGCTCGTAGTTTTGCCCGATACGATAGGCGCTTGTGGATCTGGAGTTACGGTTGGAGTTGGAACGTCGTCACTACAGTTTACGTTTGCAAAATACATAGTTGCAGACTCGTGACCGAGTTGAACGTTAATCAAACCTAAAGTTTTAATTTCAACACCTAAAGTGTAAACGGTATCTGCTTTAATTCCATTGGTTACAACGTTACCGTTTGCGTCGTATACGGTTACAATAGTCGCAGAGCCGTCGCTTGCAGCATTAGTGTAACCGTCAACGAGATAGGTCGTCGATTTCATTGAACTTGCGTCAACTATCCACATAGTAAACCAACCGTTTCCTTCGGCAACGACGAAATCAACGTATGCGTAAGAATAAGTTGAATCTACTGCTATTTTTACTCTATGATTCCAAAGATTCGTACTTACAAGTTCGTAAACGGTAGTACCGTCTGCAAAGCCAAGTGTGGTTTCGTCGCCCGTGTACTCGCTAAGCGCGGTGCTCGTAGTTTCGCCCGATACGATAGGCGCAGTAGGAGTTGCTTGCATAGAAGATTCCGACGAAGTTATACTGTCTGGAGCAAAGTAAAGCATCATGCCCGTCTTCACAATATTCGCAACTTTATAAGTGTCTGAAGCAGCAACGTAAAGTTCTAACACGTAAACCGTATTTTTAGAGATTGACGTAACGAGATTACCATTAACGTCCATAATGCGACCTTTTTCAGTACTTGTGAAGTTTACCGCACCGTTTAAAGTATGGGAAGTACCTTTCATAGCCCAAACGTAGAACACGCTTCCGCTTGCAATATCTTCAGATACTGAAAATCTTACGGTTACGTACTTGCCTTCTTCGCCAACAATATATGCTGAAAGTTGCTCTCTCGTCTTTCCACTTGTAGGTTCTGTTCCCCAAGCGTCATCCATTGTTTCAGTAGTCATATATTGAACGCGTTCGCCATCGTCAAAGCCGAGAGTCGTTTCATCTCCGTAAAAGGTTGGCAATACGCCGTCGCCTTGACCGATTTGTACTTTATCGGGTTCTATATATTCTTCGTTTCCGTAAGTTACGTTTGCAAAGTAAATAATTGAGCCAGTCTTGCTAATTAAAATTTCGTCTAATTCGCCAACTTTAGTGTAAACTCTTAAGGTATAAAGAGTGTCGTTTGACATTAAAGACGTTACCTTCATACCGCTGTTATAAACTTCAATCTTTCTATCAGAAGCGGAGTTATTACCGTCTAATATTCTAATCCAACTTGGATCAACAACGTACGAATCGCCTCCGTTGTGGTACGTTCCGTCTTTGCTACCGTGCATAAAGAAGTATCCGTCACCCGAATCAATTACGAATTGAACGTCAACGAAGTCGTAATTTCCGTCAACCTTAATTGAAACTTTATCTTTTGCAGAGTCTTCGCCAACGTATTGATATACTTCAGAGCCGTCTGCAAAGCCAAGAGCCGTTTCGTCGCCGTTGTAAACGGTTACCGAACCACTTGTGCCGTACGATTGAATTAACGAATCGCTAGGAATTTCATAGGGGTCTTTTGCGTAAGCAGAATTAGTTACTGCAAAAGGAGTTGTAAGCGCGTTTTTAGCGCTTTCGATTGCAACGAATTTTTGCGATGCGGAAACTCCGTTAGGAGCGTAAGAAATATCGCTAATATCTTCGCCTGTTACTTTAGCAACGAAGGTAAGACCTGCAATATAACGACCGAGTTTTAAACTTAAGTGATGTCCGTCAAGAGTAAGAGTATCGCCAACGAACGAAGTTCTTGCGTTTTGAATAGCCGTACCGTTTGGAACTACGGTAAAGTCAACCTTTGCTTGAACGGCGTCAATGATTGCGTTATACATCGCCGTTTGGTCGCTGTTATAATCTGGGAAGTTAGGATGCGTTGAATCTGCTTGGTAAGCCCAAGTCATATTAAATACGAATTGAACGTCTGGGTTAGTCGCTCTGTTTTGAACTTCCGTCTTAAGAGCGTTAAGGTTTGCGTAACTATCCGCTTTACCACTTAATGCGCTACCCTGTTGTAAACTGATGATATCCCAATCTTTATAACCGATTGCAAAATCAAGAGTTTGCTTTTTGCCACCAACCGATACGGGAACGTATTCGGTGTACTTTCTACCGTTATGACTTCTCATTCTAAAGTCGTAAGCGCTAGCGTTATTCATTATATTAGTATAATGCATATCAATCGAACATCCGCCGATATACATATTACCGATATTGATGTTGGTATATCCAAGCGCTAAAAGAATATCAACCATATAAGATTCGGTATCGTCGGAGAAACTGTTACCGATAAATAAAATGCTGATTTCTTCGCCCGGGGTAACCGTAGGCGGAGTATGACTGCTTGGTAAACCGCTATCGTCAATTACGCCAACGTTTGCTACGTAAAGGGTTAAGTTAGCCCAAGTAGTAAGTTGAATAGTTGCTTCTTTTCCATAAAGACCAACGTATAAAGTGTAAACGGTGTTTGCCTCAAAAGCAGTTATAGCGTTGCCGTCTTTATCGGTTACGAAAATTTCTCTTGAAGGATCTCCGCTACCATCGGTAGTAAAGCCTGTCGGAGTTACTGTGTAATATCCAAGGTGAGTAGTTGTAGCAGTAATCCAAAGTCCGAGAGAACTCGTTTGAGCCGATAAAACGAAATCTAATTTAGCGTAGTTGTTATCGCCCGAAGGATCAACGGTTGCTACTAATTTTACGTCGTTAGTTCCACTTTGCGGACCAACTACTTGATATACGGTTGTACCGCTTTCAAAGCCGAGAGTCGTTTCGTCGCCGTCAAAGGTAGGCATCGTGCTTCTTGCTTCGCCTTGAGAAATAGGATCTGGTTCTTTTGCATTTACGTCGCCGGTTAAACAGTCGATATTCGCAATATAAATGGTAGCCGTAGAGTACGCGCTTAATTGAACGTTGGTTTCACCGCGGTTAAGGAAGAAGTATACGGTATAAACTGTATTAACAGCAAACGTACTTATTGCTTTTCCTTCAGAGTCTAATATCAAAATCTTTCTATTAGCGTCTGCGTCTGAAGTCGACGAGCCGTTAGGTAATACCATATAAGAACCTTTAGTTTCAATGTCGGTTGCAGGCCACATAGTAAAGTGACCGACAGTAGTTGCGAACATTATGTCAAACTTAACGTAATCTTTACCGTTAGCAACAGACGTAATCATTCTTGCAGACCAACCCGTTTCTTCAGTCGTAACGAGTTCGTAAATGGTAGTGCCTTCGGCAAAGCCTAAAGTCGTAACGTCGCCGTCAAAGGTAGGCATTGCTTCTTTCGCGTCGCCTTGCACTACTTGAGGAACGAAAGGAACGGTGATAATAAGTTGAGCGGAATAAGAAGCCGAGCTAGTGCGGATTTCAATTTCAACAAAGGTGTCTTTGTTTGCTTCAACGAAGTTTTCGTCGAGTTTTCCGTCAGCCACGTCTATGCGTTCGCCATTAAAGAATACGCCTTCAAATTCGCCTTGAAGTTCAAGAGCAGAAAGGTCGAGTACGGTATCAGCGCCTGCGTACGGAGTTGAAAGGTCTTGACCTAAAGCAACTTGCGAACGAGAAACGGTTACCGAAACCGAAGATGCGATTTCGCCGTTTTCAGATTGATAATAAGCGTCGATAGTGGTCGAGCCTACGCCGACAGCCGTTACGGTTGCTTGATTTCCGTTTTTAACTACGGTAGCAACTGTTTCGTCGTTAGATCTGAATAATATTTCTTTAGTGTCGTCTAAGTCGCCGTTTACGTAAGCGTCAGCGATAAAGACGTCCGAAGTAATATCGCCTGCGTTAATAAGCGCAACTGTTAATGCAATAGTTCCCTTTGATACGCTAATTTGTTCGTCGGGGCTTACTACAACGTTAATTTCTTGAGAGAGCGTTTCGCCTAAACATACGGCAGAAACGGTAACTACGGTAGAACCAACGCCTACTGGAGTTATAACGCCGTTTTCTACGGTTGCAACCGCTTCGTTTGCGCTTTCCCACGAAAGCGCGCAATCTTGATTAGCGTCGTTATAAGTAACGCTTGCCGTGATTTCGTAAGTATCTCCCCCTACTACGAGATTAACTTCTTCGTCGCTAACAGTAAGTACGGGAAGTACTGAAAGCGCCGTTACGGTAACTTCACAAGTCGCGCTCGCCTTTCCAGCCGTAGCGGTAATAGTTGCGCTACCAACTTTTAAAGCGCTTACCTTTCCGCCGTCAACGGTGGCAACGGTCGCGTCAGAAGTAGACCAAGTAACTTCGCCGCCCTTAACGTTCGTAGTCGCTGTTAATGTGTGTTCTGAGAACACTTCGAGCGAAAGTGAAGTTTTACTAAGTTCAATGGTATCTTTTGATCCGCTATTTGGGTTACAAGCAACCGTAGCAAAAGCAAGACAAGCGATCAAACAGATTGTCATTAACCATAAGCCTAATTTCTTCATTTTTTCCTCCTATAAATTTTAATATTTTTTCGGTTTAAAACCGCAAATTACTTTGAGTAACCTTATTAGAACTGTCCGATATATCCTGCTAAATCTTCAAGTTCTCTATACTGGGTTATTCCGAACTCGTTACAGTCGTCACGGAAAGAAGCCTTCATTTGTTGAAGTTCAAAGTCAGAATAGTAAACGCTGTACATTTCGATTTGAATAAATCTAAACGCTAAACTTTCGTACGTAATTCTATCGTGTAACGTCTTATGAAGCGACGGGTTAGAAACTTTGAGAGGTTCGATTGCCTTGTACGCTTCTTCAATAAGATCAAGCCAGTTTTCAATCAATCCGCGTGGCCAGTAATCTTCTTTAAATAAAGTAGATTTCGTATAACCTATTTCGCCCGTGTACGCCTTGTGCTCTGCAAGATAAGCAAACCAAGTTTGTTCTTCGTCAAAAAGTTGTCTCATTTGTACGGCAGCGTCTTTATAGTAATTCTTAAAGAATTTGTCCGTGAGTTCTTCTTGGTTAGAATCTATCTTCCATTGAAGGTTAGAAGAAAGGTAACCTTTAAGTTTATACCAGTCCGTTCCGCAGATTTGGTTGAATTGATGTTGGTCGAACACGTATTTCGTTCCTCTGTCGTAAAGGAAACGGTAGTTGTTTTGCATAGAGTTAAAGTTGCTGTACGGAGCAAAGTAAAGTTGGAAGTTAGTTCCGTAAATCCAAGCAAAAATATTCTTTGCCAAAACGCTCCACTTATCTAACGTTACGGCTACGTTTACGTTTTCTTCAGAATAGAAATCGTAGTAGTAACTTGCAAAGATAGGACAGTAGAAAAGAGCAAGGCTGTCGTGTAAACGAAGGGATTCGTCCATCGGTTCGTATCCCTTATTAGTCTCTTTAACAGGCGCTTCTTCGCTTTGGTGATATGCAAACATTGCAATCAACACTTCTCTATCCGGGTCAGTTTCGTCAAGCCAGTTTTGAACTTTGGTTGCAACCTTGTTCATAAACAATATATAACCTGCCGAGTTCGTACCGTATTTGTTTAAAAGACCCGTACAAGTTTCGCAAGTACACCAAGTGTTTACGTCTTCTTGAGTTACCGTCAAAATGTTTCTATCAGGATTTGCGATAAGTTCTTCTTTAATTCTTTCTGCTACGACGTCGGACAAACCGTCTGGATCTCTCGTCATACAAAGTTGAGTGTCGTCTTCAGAGAACCAGTTTGGATGATCGGCTTGATATTCAGTCGGCGGTACGATTTCAAACGCAGTATGATAATCTGTGCCGTCGAAACTTATCCATAAACTGTGGAAAGGATTAAATCTTGCCCTATACGCAACTTGCGGATCGTAAATTGCTTCGCCGTAGTTTGCAAGTCTGTATTCAAAGTCGGGCTTTTCTTTAAGGGTTACGTTTAAGAGTTTTTCGTTCGTCAATCCCTTTTCAATAGCGATTTCGCCGATTGCAAAGTATTCGTAATCAAACTGTTCTTTAAGCCATCCGTAAACGGCGTAAAGCGTTCCTGCGCCCGTTGCGCCAACCATAAATACCGAACTACCCTTCGTTTGAACTACGTAGCCCGAAGAACCTATTTCCTTTTTATCGTAGGTAACGCCCGCTTTTTGCAAAAGCGAAGTTTCGCCGAGCGATAAAACCTTGCTGTTTTCGGTATAGTTTATTTCACTATCTTTTTTAGTTTGTAAATATAAACCGGTTGCTCTTGAGAAATTTTGAATTAACTCGTTAGTCGCGAACATTACTTGTTCGTTAGTTTCGTTTTCGCCAATAACGATTACGTAATCGGTTGCTCCGTCTTTAACGAGGTCTATATCCGTTTCCGAGACAGTCCTTTCGTGAAGTCCCCTAACGATAGTTTCTTCTTCTCTACCGCCTACAGCGCATCTTATTACGAAGAAAGAAACTGTTGAAAGGGCTATTACCGCTGCAACTATAATAGCAATCAATCTGATTTTTTTGGTTGATTTTGCTTTGTTTTCTTTGTTAGTTGTTTCCATAATCGCCCTCCTTACACTACAGTTATTTCGTAAACGTCTATTCGCATATTTCCATAGGAGTCTATGCTCATATATCTAATTCTATAAACGCCTTTTTCCGTTACTTTATATTTTCCGCCAAGTTCAACTCTTTCAATGATACCCGACGGGGTTACGACGTATGCGTAAACGTCAACTTTTTCGTCAAGATTATCCTTTGCAGTTGCGTTTACAATCGTAATCTTTTTACCTTGCTTAACTTCGGTTTTAAGTTCGCCGTCTAAAGTAATTACGGGAGCGTCGCTATCGGTTACGTAAAGAGCGCGGTAATATCTTATCGTTTCTTCCATATAGTCTTGCGCCCAATAAACGATACTGTAACCGCCGTATACTTCAAGGTTTATAAAATACGACCTATTGAAAGGAACTTCTAAAAGTTCTAATCCGTCCACGTCTTTAACGACGTTTCCTGCAGGATCGTAAACGGTCAAACTCGTAATAAGTTCGGGAGAAAGAACGTCCGCCGCAATAGCAGGGAAAATCTCACCGACTTCGCCGAGTTGGTAACTCGATTTATAATTACCTAATATACTTACGAACGGCTTAATTGAGTCGTATTCGTTATACTTAAGCGATTGACCGCCAAAGTTCTTCCAAGATACTTCCGCCGTTTCGCCGTACTCTACGTCTTTAACGATTACTCTAACGTAAATCTTTCCAGATGGGAAACCGCCGAAGACGCTTCCGTCTTCATTTTTAACTACGTACTTAAACGACGCGTCGTTAGAAAGAACGTTCGACGTGCTTTCGTAGAAGAAATTGAAATCTCCGCCGTCGTTAAAGCCTGCTTGCGCGGGATCTCTCATTGCTTTTCCGTTTATAGTAAGCGGTAAATTAGTATTTCCAAGCGCTCTTTCAATTTCAATTTCAATCTTTACGCTACTGTCAACGCTATCTTCAAGTATAATCGTTAAATAATCGAAATTACCTTTGGTAATAGCAAAACTCATTTCAAATTTGTCTGCTATTACGGGATTTATAAACTCATATTCTACGTCTGTGGTCGAACTTACTACCACGCAGTTTTCGTCTGCAACCGAAGTAATACCTTCGCCGTAGAAATATTTACCCATATCAAGAGTATATTCTTCTTGGTTTCTCCAAGTGTCGATAACTCTTACTTTATATTCTTTAGTGTTATTACCTTGTTTTCCCGTCGCTTTATAAACTACGGTTGCGTAGCCGTTTGCGTCGGCAACGAAAGTCGCTACGTTTCCAGTTAAATCAGTAGTTCCGTTACCGTCTACTACCGAAATAGTAGTCGCTACTTCTTCTTTGCCCGAAGAATAGTCGTATGCGGTAAGCGTAGGCAATTCGTACTTGTATCCTTTAAGGAAATATCTCGGCAATAATACGTCGTCGATAAACACGGGTTCGGTGTTTACGTCTATTTCTAAATCGTACGTCTTTTTAGCGAGTTTGCCCAACATATCTTCGGCGCAAAGCGCAATTTCGTAAACGCCCGATTCTTCAGGTCTAAAGCCTTCGTCTATTGCGATTTCTTCACCGCTTGGCGCTTTGGCTATAGCGAAAGTTCTTACCTTACCCGTTCCGCCTAAGTAAGCGATTTCGGCAGGGAAAATAAGTTCGCCCGTTTTACCCGAAGTAACGTAAGAGCCAACCGAATCAACCGTAAGGTCCGCCGTCGCAGTTACGCACTCGATTTCAACGAGTTTTACTCTTTCGTTTCTAAATCCGTCAACGGCTTTATATTCAATAGTATATTTACCGGTCTTGCTCGTACTAAATCTTCCGTTTTTAATTTGAACGTTACTTCTTTGTTGAGATTCGTAGTTATAGTATACTTTAGTGCTAACTGGAACTACGCCCGCAACCATATCTAAAGCGCTTGCGCTAAATACGGGATAACTTAAACCCTTACCTGCTTTTGGCAAGTTGTTTTCGTCGTAACCGTCAAAATCAACGGTGATTTCAGGCGCTTGGTTGTCAACCATAATACCGTTTGGAACGTTAAGGTTGTTCGCTCCTATTTTCGTAATCATAATATTGCCGAACGGAATATTGAACTTTTCAGCCATAAGGCTCATAGTAACTTCGCCCGTTGTAAAGCCCGTCCATTCCGTGTCAAACTGGTCAAGGTTATCTAAAGTAACTACTTTAGTATTGTTTACGTAAACTGCGTTTTCGGCTTCGTTATATTCAATAGTTAACGATTCCTGTCCAACTGCAAGTTGCGGTTCAGAGCCTGCCGAGTGATGTTGACCGTAGAATGAGAAACGAGTTGCAGCGCCCCAATCTCCGCCAACGTGCTTTTTGTTTCCTTCCATACCTGTAGGAGTTTGGTTTTGACCGCCCGCTAAACAATAAGTGTAGTTAAAATACCACATTTCTTCGCCTGCGCCAACCGAGTGAATTGCAGGGCTTTGTACGATAACGGTAAGCGAAATATCAGGGTTGTGGAAATCGGTTAAGGTTATCGTCAACTTTCTAAAGTCGGCAGTCCCCATTCCGCCTTCGGGAGTCATAAAGAACTCCATAACCTTACCGTTGCTCTCTCTTAAATCTATAACTCCGTTATAGTCTACTCTATCGCCTTCGGTAAGTTCTAACGCAACGCCCTTTATACCCGTTGCGTATTGCGATTTATCTTCGCCGTACGGCTCGAAAGACGAACTGCCCGTCGAAGAAGAAAACATAGGAATTTTTACCGTGAAATCTTTGGTAACGACGTGCGTTTTTCCGCTAAATACAGCGCTGTATTCAACGGTGTAAATTCCGCCTTCGGTAAGGTAAACTTTTGAACTTGCCACCTTTTCGCCGTTGGGTTTGACAACCGTAATCTTCGCGTCTTGCGTTTGACCGCCAAAGGTAAGCGTTGCAGAAGAAATATCAGTATATTCCCCAAGCAAATATTCCGCCTCGACTTCGCCACCGCTTAAAGAAGGGGTTTCAGTCGTTCCTTGAACGCGAATATCGTTTATCCAAATACCAAGCGTAGCGCATACCGAAAGAACAAGCGCTATCGCTAATACTATTAACAAACTTTTTTTGCTATTTTTCATATATTCTCCTTATCAATGGGTTATTCTTTTAATCCGCCCATAGATATATTTCCGATTAACTTGTTTCTGAACACCAAGAAAATGATAAAGTTAGGAATAAACACGAGCATACAAGCCGCAAGTTTAATAGGCGTACCTACTTTATCCGACTCCGTAGACTCTTGAACGAAACCGTACAAACCGTAAGCAACGGTCGGTATGTTTGGCATATAAATAAGCGGAGTCGTATAGTCGTTCCAAAAACTTATAAAGTTGATGAGCGCAATCGTTACGAACGTTCCTATCGTAATCGGGAATATAATCTTGAAAAAGATTGTAAAGTTGCCCGCTCCGTCTATGTACGCAGCCTCGTCGAAATCTTTAGGAACGCTCTTAAACATTGCGTGGAATACGAGATAGTACATTCCAAGGAAATGCGCTTTCATTATGAACATACCCCAGATTTTGTTACGAAGCCCGAAAAAGTCCGCCATAGCGATTTCAGAAGGCAAACTACCTACGATAGGCAAAATCATGGTTATGATAACTATAGTATATATAACTTTGTCAAATTTAAAATTAAATCTTGAAGTAGAGTACGCAGTTATACAAAGTACCGAAGTTTGAGTGAGCGCGCATCCTAACGAATAGATAACCGAGTTAAGCATCATTTCTTCGTAGAAAACGTCTCTCGTCGAACCGTCGAGTTCGGTTATAGGCACGGAGAATACGTTAAACGCCGTTGCGTAAGTATCGAACGTTAAGGCTGGATTTTTTACCATGCCGTACTCTACGTTGCTTACGAAAGACATATACACGCCCCAAACGAGCGGTATAATAAGCGAAATCATATAAATTATTAACACCGTAAGCGTTATAATCGCAAATAACGGTTGTTTCTTTTTAGTTCTTTCTACCACGTCTTTCACCTCACTCTTGCGACGGGCCTACTTTTTCAAGACCCCATTTTACCAGGAAAGTAAGCGGAGCAACGATTAAGGTCATTATAATACCCATCGTTGCAAGTTCGGGATATCTCGCGTAACCCGCGCCCTGCGTTTCTTTAAACATATAGTAACCGAAAGTCCAAATGTGCGGACTTGCGCCCGTTCCGTAAATTGCAAAGATTACGAGTTGATTCGTAAATATTCCGCTTACGCCTACTACCAAGAAAGTTACTAAAGTAGGGTAAATAAGCGGTAATACTATGTAAATCATTTCTTGGAACAAATTAGCGCCGTCAAGTTTGCACGCTTCGGAAATTGATTCCGAGATATTGTTCATCGCGCCTACGTATAAAAGTATGCTTCCGCCGAAGCCTATCCAAATACAGTAGAACAAAATAGTTCCAAATCTCGTTTCGGGGTTTGCAATCAAGCCGTCCATTTGTACGCCGAACGATCCGAACAAGTCGGGTATAACGACGTCGACGAATTGATGGAATATAGAAATGAGAACTATACCCGAAATAATCGACGGGGTAAACAAAACGACCTTTACCAAACCGTGCAAAGGGAATTTTTTGTAAATGTAGTACGAGAAAATCAACGCGAGCCCCGTTCCTGCAATTAAACTTACGAAATACGACACCAGCGAATTTCTAAGTACGGGCAAGAAAATCGTTCCGTCGGAAAGTTCCTTAAAAACGGAAACGAAGTTTTTGAAAAACTCGTTCCCTTTCAAAAACACGAAACCCGTTTCGCCGTCAACGTACTCTTGAAACATCATCAAAATGGATCTAAAATTTACGCCTATGTAAAAAATACAAAACTGTAACACGGGAATTGCCAACGTTACGACGTAAAATATTAGGTCTTTTTTTCTTTTTCCTTGGATATGTTGTGTAGCCATATCTTAATCCTTCTTTTTAGTTAATTAATTCGCTCTTATACGCAGTCAAAAACAGATTCGTAAAAGAGCCGTAAAGAGTTATCCCAAAACTGAAATAACTCTTAACTTTTGCAAATTTATTTTGAAATTATTAGCCTAAGTATCTTCTAGCCCATTCGTCGCTATTTAAAACGTTTGCAAGACCCATAAAGTATTGTTCAGCGGTAATTCCGTTTTCAATCATAGCGGTGTGCGCTCTTTCAAAATACGTACCGTTATATTTACCTTGGAACATCTTACCTCTGTAAATTTCGGTAAAGTCGCTTGCGTATTTTACGTAAAGTTCAGACTTCGAGTAACTTGGGATATAATTTACTTCGCCGTGCATTTTGTATAATTGTTGTCCCCAGTACGGCATTTCCTTAATTTGATCGTCGGTCATAGTGTAATCGAACGGCTTGGTAGTATAAGTTTCGGAAGTAAACTCTGCAAGAGATGCGTTAGTGTGGCAGAATTGAATAAATTCTTTAACTAACTTATCTTTCTTTTTATCAAGGTTTCCGTTTACGAAACAGATAGAACTGTTAACTTCCATCGGGCTATAACTTTCGCCAACCTTGTCGGCAGTTGCCTTTGGAAGTGGCATAAGACCAAATTTTCTTGCCTTTGCAGAACCTACGTTAGCGCCGAAATTTTGAGACGCAGCGGTGAAAACCGAAGTTGCTTCGTTGTGCCACCAAGAACCGTCTACGAGCATTGCGATATCCTTTTCGTCGTTAAGCGTGCTCGTTACGAACGCCTTTTGCGCTGAAATTTGGTCGTAAGTAGAAGTTACGACTTTTGAACGGTTGTAGTAACTCGTATTTGCAATAATTCTTTCAACGAAACTTAAACCGTAGTACTTACCTGCTTGTTTCGTCCAAGTCAAGTATCCGTTTTCTTTAGTGATTTGAGTTGGGTTTTCAAATTCAACCGTGCCGTCTGCGTTAATCTTCTTTACAAGGTGAGTTGCAGTTCCCGATTGAGTGTAGTTAAGACGCATTTGTTCTTCGCCTTCGTAGTCGGCTTGTAAACTTTCGATAAGAGCGTTTAAGTATGCGGTATCAACGCCGTTCCAAGTAATAGGAGTTATACCCTTTTCTACCATTTTGTCGCAAAGTTTAAAGAACTCGTCGTAAGTTGCGGGAAGTCCGTCGTCGGCAGTATAGTCAACTCCGTCGATAACGCCAGTCTTTCCGTCAGGTCCGTTAGAACGCGTAGAGTCAGACTTTGGAATAAAGTTTCCGTTAGGAGCGAAATACAACTTGTTTTCTTCAAAAAGGTCTACGTTGTAGATAATTCCGTAGGTCGCTTCGTAGAAAGGAAGACCAAAATATGCAGGGCTATCGCTACTACCTGCGTTAAAGTAATCTCTATGAAGATCCTTCATTTTGTCGGCAATACTTACCGTTTCTTCGCCTTCAACAGTCTTTCCGCTAACGAAATCGTAGTTAAGCGGTTTTGTTACGGCTTCCGAAATGTCGTAAAGCAAGCCTCTTTGCTTTAAGTCGTAATAGTTAACCGATTCGGTAAAGAAGACTTCTTGCTTGCTACCTTTGAGGTTTACTATGAGTGAGTCGTGAGTTAATTCACGTTCTGGCTTGACAATGATTTGAACGCCTTTTTTGCCCGGTTCAAACGAAACGTCAGCGTAAGCGTCTTGGAAACGGTTTTCAACCGCTTCAATCCAGCCCGTGCCGTAACCGCCTTCAAAGGTCGTTACGTATAACTGTGTCTTAGACTTGTCGATTTTTTCTCCCGTATTTCTACAACCTACGGTGCTAAAAGCCACGCTGAAGGTGAGAATAAGAGTGAGAAAAAGAACTAAAATTTTCTTCATAAAATTTCCTCCATTCTATTTTTCATAAAAAATTTTTTACTTTTGTCAAAACTTAAAACGAATTTTCAAGCCGACGGACTTGACCTATTAAGACTATTCTTTCGCGGAGCGAAAGAAAGGCATGCCTTTCTCGATTTTGAAAATTTTTCGTTTTTTAATTTTGGTCTTTTTCGTTTTATATTATATCATTTCATAGTTTCACTTGCAACCCAATTTTGCTCAAACATACACCGTTTTTTGACTTTTTATCATTTATTTTATTTTTCTTACGAACAACTTTCCCAAAAAAACGAGCAAACTAAAGCAACGCTTAAAATTTTTGTTCGATAATCGTTTTGATTTTTTCTTTTCTTAAACTTTTCGCAGAAATTTTACCGATAAAAATTATAACATAGTTATCCGCCTTGCGCAAGGCAAAAAAAGAAAGGTAAATGGTAAAAAAATCAATCGTAACTTTTGCAAATTTTTCTGCGAAAGTCCAATGAAAAACCATACACGCCGTTTTTGTACAATTTTTGAATTCGATAACTTTTTAAGTTGTTGACAAATTCAAAAGTTTGTATTATGATTTGTTTAACTTTAATCGCAAATTTTTTGTTTTCGGTTTAGAGTTTTCGCATTGCAACCTATCTTTGCGTAAAAGTTTTCGCTTACTTTAACGTCATTTTCGGTTCACGCCCATTTTTAGAGGATGGTAAATTTTATGAAAAAATCTATAATTTCACGCAAAACCGCCATATACACCAAAAACGAAATAAAAGACTTTTCTTACACTTCGCCCTGCGGAGCGTTTTGCATACAAGAACCGCATCGGCACACCTTTTACGAGTTTACCATCATCACTTCGGGTACTTGCGAACATTCTATCGACGGAAACCAACCTTTTTTTCTATCTCGTGGAGACGTTTATTTCGTTACACCCCAAAATATTCATCAACTTTCAAATCTTCCCGAAAACCATCAGCATAGAGATTTCTACGCCACGACGGAAAAAATGAAGGAAATTTGCAAAGCGTTTAACTTCGATTTTATCGGCGAATTGCCTAAACTCGCCCCTGTTTTTAGAAAAAAACTTACCGAAAATCAACTCGTCGCGTTAGAAGAAAAGGCAACTTTTTTCAATCCTAACCTTTACACTTTCTCCCCCGAAATTCTCGAAGACATACACACTTCGATAATAGCCGACTTTTTAGGTATTATTCTTCAAAGTAACCACGAAAAAAGAAACCTTCTCCCAGACTGGATTACTACCCTCGTTCAAAGACTTGATAGCGGAGATTTTATATTAAACTCCGTTGAAGAAATCGTAAAGACGACGGGGTACGCTCACGGCTACGTATGTCGTCAATTTAAAAAATATATGGGCAAAACACTCCTGTCATACAACAACGCCATAAAACTTAGAGAATCAGTAAACTTATTGAAGACTCACTCGGTTATGCAAACCGCGTCGATTTTAGGTTGGGATAACCCTAAAAACTACAATATCTCTTTTAAAAAATTATACGGTTTAACGCCGTCTCAATATAGAAAGTCTATTCAAGACGAAAACGCTTAATTTATCAAAAAACGGCGTTTATCGACTTATAAGCGGACTTTTTACAGATTTTTACAAACTCTTACACGCATAAAGACAGCCGACGCTAAACTTAGCGTCGGCTGTCTTTATACGTTTCCAAAATTTAATTTCTTCTAAAAACTTTTTCGAGTTTTGTAAATCTTGCAGTAGGCTCGAAAATTTTATCTATGAATTTACTACAAACGTTGATAAGCGGAGAATTTACAAAGGTTGTTACTACAGTTCCAAGACCTATACTATGAAAACTTTTATAATATATCGTAGCCCAATCGAAAGTTGCAACGTCGCCAAACAGCGTAAGCGCTAAAATTATCGACAAAACGAGTAAAGACGCGTCGAAAATACTTTTCATTACGCTAATTTTAAGATTAAAAACGCTCGCCGTTTCAGCAACGAAAAGTTCGTAAACCTGCAACGGAAGATAGGTTTTAAAAAAGCACGCAACGCCAAACGCGGTGATAATATCGCCAACTATTAGCATTACCCAACGTAGCCAAATTGCGTTAAAATTAACCCCTTTAAATATCCACAAGAAAAAATTTAAAGTATAACCGTAAATCACCGCCACCAAAAAGGCTATCAAATATCGCCAGTTGAACTTGCGAACTATAACGCACATTAAAATTAGTATTAAACCTTGTATGATATATTCGGTCATACCCACGCTAAATCCGTTCCATAACCGACTGAGCGCTTCGCTTACGACGAACGCGGGGGCAGCAATCATTGAAACGCCAAGGTCCACCTTGCTACAAGTAGCAACCCCGAGCGCCACGAAAACCGTACCGAACACCCACAGTAATTCAGATGATTTTTGTATTTTTTTCATTTTGTCCTTTTACTCGCAAAGTTCGTTTTTGCTACGCCTTTTTGCAAATTTCGTACTGTAATGGCTATATAATACCATAATATCAAAACAAAAACAATTAATTTCACTTAAATCAAACAAAAAAACACACCGCTTATAAAGCACCATATGCGGAATATTACGCTAAAGCGCAACTTTTGGCAAAATAAAAGCCTAAACCCAATTTGAGTTTAGGCATTTTTGCAGATAGTTTTTATCCTTGTCTGAACACTTAAATCAGTTATTATAAAATCGGTTTGGGGAGCATTAAAAACTTCATAATCACCTACGTTTTTAACGTTAAACATTAAAACGTTAAAGGATTCCTTTGTATGCGACAAAACAACACCTAATCAGTCATAATTTTCCCCTATCTTAAAATTTTCAAATATTCATCAAGTCTTGCGTTTAAGTATTGTGCAAAGAGTTTAGTCATTGCCGATAAATCTTTTTTTACGTAATAAGCGTCAAATGCGTCGTAATATCTTTTTCTATCGGTAAACTTTATATCAATAGGTGGATAGCCTGCTTTCATAAGCTCTAAATTTACCAAAAGCCTACCTGTTCTACCATTGCCATCAATAAATGGGTGTATACCCTCAAACTGAATATGGAATAGTGCAAGTTTTTCTGCAATGTTTCTATTATCGTTTTTGAAATCTATAAGCAAGTCATTCATTTTGGACTCTATTAAATAAGGTTGAACAGGCTCGTGATACGCTCCTAAAATTCTAACAGGAACTTTTCTATATATTCCTTTATCCATCGGCTTATCAGCAAGAACAAGTGAGTGAATTTGCTTAATTACATATTCGGTTAATTCTGTATTTTCCTTTACAATGTCAACAATAAAATAAAATGCGTCTTTATGTCCAACTGCTTCCATGTGGTCTTTAAGTGGTTTTTGTTCAATCAATCTTTTATCGGTTGTAATGTTTTCCAAATAATAGCGGTTTTATTATTGATTTTTCTTGTTTCCTCTTGGTGTGACCTCACATATCTCCACATTAAATTGTTGTGGGTAAATTGAAAAACGGTCATTATATTCCAATGTCTCTTGTTTTTCTTCTGTCCGTTTTCTATAATATTCTGCGACGCTAGAATGAATTTTTATAGCCCTTTCCACTTTCTTTTTCAACCAGAGATATTTACTACGCAATCCCTCTTCAATTGCCTGGTTTAACTGTTCGTTGCACACACCCAACAATCTGTCATAATACTGTATTAAAGTATCAGTATCCCAAAAGTCAGGTGAAAAATAATCCGTATAATACAAAGCATCGTCATCTTCTTGATATGGTCGCATTATTCCCTCCATATCCACGAACATATATTTTGTGTTTTTTAGTCCTTTTTTTAGCGTATCTCCAGTAAAAATTATTCTTGGATATTTTGCGAGGTTATTCTCTAATAAGTAGGCAGAAGACAATCCGTTTCCATAAATGATATCATTTTCATAAAATAAATCGCCAACTTCTATCCCACCACGCAAAAGAATAGGTTTATCACGATTTGCTAAAGAATACTGTAATTTATTACAAATATCAATCAAGGCTGCAAATGCGTCATCTATATCAGATCTAATGTACAATACTATACTATCCGACAAAATAGTATGATGAATATAATCATACGCTTTAATCTCCACTCCATTTTGATTACGCATTCCATTCGCTTTTTTGTGAAGAACTTCAAAAATCGAAAATATATCTTCGCAAGACAAATCTTTCAATAATGATTTAAATCCTAATATGTCTAAAAACGCAACAAAATGTTCATGGTATCTCGGCATTTTTCATGTCCTCCTTTGATTTATAGATGTCTTCCTAGTTTTTCTTAAACACAAACAAATACTCGTGGGCAAGAAGTAAGAAATTGTGTTTTATACTGTTCGTTTTCCAAAAGCCTGTTGCTTTGCAATTGTGTTGTTCTTTTATAATTATTTCTTTTGTCTTTAAGCCTGCTAGTTCAAAAATCCGCATTGTTTCAAATGCAAGCGGTTGCACCATTCCGTTTTTACGAGTATCGCCCATTAAAATAGCGCAAAATTTACCTTTTTTTAGAACTCTGAAACTTTCTTCTGCAACTTTACCTATTTCCATTAAAAATGACTTAATAGGCAAGTGAGATAAATCGCCGTCAATATCTTCGCTGTATCGAATAATATCGGCATAAGGTGGGTGTGTGCAAATCAGGTCAACACTTTCGTCGGACAAATCCAATTTTCGAGCGTCGCCAAGGCGAATAGAAATATCTACGTTAGAATCAAACTCAAAGTTGCATTTATTTTGAGATAATTCTACTGCATTTGGATTTATATCAATGCCGATAAAATTTCTGCCTGTAAGTTTAGATTCAACGGCAGTTGTGCCACCGCCTACAAATTGATCTAAAACAGTATCGCCCTCGTTTGAATATCTTAAAATAACGTTTCGGGGAATATAAGGCGACCAATTACCACGATATTTAGCGTCGTGAGTTGCCCATTTACCTCGATTAGGGAACGCCCACACAGTATTTGTTTCAAGTTCGAAATTTTCGGGCTGTAAAGGAATTTTCTTTGCCATATTATTTTGAGAAAAGCGTATCAACAACGCCGTTTTCCATATCGGAAATGCAATAGATATTATCCATTACGTCAAATGTTTCTTCTAAATTGTGGCGAGCAGATTGCCAACCTTGTCCATCGGTAAACCAAACAAACGCAAAACCTTGAATTTCTTTTGCCTCTAATGCAATAGTTTTATAACTTCTTGCCGTTTCGTTAAGTTTAGAGCCACCGCTTGAATAAAAATTAGTTTCAATGCCGTAAATTGTAGCACCTTTTTTAACAACGAAATCGAAACGTTTTTCTGCTTTTCCTTGATTTGAAATATTTGAAAGGTCAATAGACCACTTTTTCTCAATATCGGATATGTACATTTCTTTGAAGTAGTCAACGCCTTTAACAAGACCTGCTTTTTGCAAATAATCTTCAACTAGGTTTTCCATTAAATGACCGCCACGATTTTTACGACCATTGC
>JAFTKX010000015.1 GCA_017453045.1 Clostridia bacterium
AGGCGCGGACGATTATATGGCAAAGCCATTTTCGGTGCTTGAACTTTTGGCACGTGTAAAAACTAATTTGCGCCGCGCGAAACTTTACATAACGAACGCCGACGGGTTTTCTATTGATAACAATGTTTATAAGGCGTTTTATAACGATAAGGATTTAGGTCTTACAATTAAAGAATTCAAACTTTTGAAGATTCTTATCGGTAAAGCAGGTGTAACCGTAGAACGCGAAGAATTATTCTGTGAAGTTTGGGGCGAAGACTATTTAGGCGAAACGAGAACGCTCGATATGCACATAGCGGCGTTAAGAGAAAAAATTAAACAAGCGGGAGGGAAAGACTGTATCGTTACCGTTCGTGGTATCGGATATAGGTTTGAAAATAAGTAAATGAAAAAGAAAACTTTATTACAAATCCTTTCGCTTACCTTTATTTCCGTGCTTATAATGTTCATTTTTGGTATCGTTGCCGTAAACGTAAATGCAAAAGCAATGATGAAAGAAAGGCTTGCAGAAGAAACGGAACTTGCTTGCTCACTCGTTCAAACGGAAGAAGATTTTTCAGGGTTTGCAAGATATTCAAATGATGATGCTTTCCGTGTAACCATTATGGATTTATACGGAAACGTGCTTTTTGAGAGCGACACGAAATCCCCACTTGAAAACCATATTGACCGTGAAGAAGTAAAAAACGCCTTAAACGGAAAGCCCGAAACGGTAGAAAGATACTCCGAAACGTTCGGTTGTAATATGACGTATTACGCTTTGAAAACGGAACTTGCTAACGGCACGGAAATTATACTGCGTTTAGCCATAAAAAGTAGCCAAATCAACGGATATTTAGGGGTTGCTCTTCCTATTTTGATTGTCGTTTTGGTCGTTTGTTTGATTGTTTCTATCGTTATTTCCAACGTGTTATATAATAAAATATCAAGCAAAATCACCGAAGTCGGCGATAGCTTGCGTAGCTTAAATGCAGGTAACTATAAGCCTATCAAAACGGATTCGGGCGAGCCTGAACTCTACTGTGTTCTTAATCAAATTAACGAACTTAACGCAAATACCGCTATCCATATCCAAAGGGTTCAAGAAGAACATAATAAGCTCAATACGGTGCTTGAAAACGTATCGCAAGGTATCGTCGCTATTGACGAACAAAAGAAAATTATCTTCGTAAACAAGAGCATTTCTACTATTTTCGATTCTAACGAAAACGTTACGGGTAAAGATTTCATCTATTTGATTGACGATTTGCCCCTTTGTGAAAAGATAGCCCGTCATCTTGGCGAGAATTACGTTTCGGAATACACTTATAAGGGTAAAGAGTTGTCCGTTGTAATTCGTAAGGTGGATAGCCAAAGCGATAACGTATATTCTATCGTGATTATTACGGATATAACCAAAGAAAAAGCAATGCAAAAGCAAAAAAGCGACTTCTTTGCAAACGCTTCGCACGAATTAAAAACGCCCGTTGCCGTTATGCAAGGTTTGTCGGAATTACTTCTTTCAAAAGATACGCTTGACGACGGCTCTAAAAAGCAAGTGGATAGAATACACAAGGAAAGTTTACGCCTTGCTTCGCTTATTTCGGATATGCTAAAATTGAGCAAGCTTGAAAACGGCGAAGATATTGACATTGTTCACGCTCCCGTTGACGTGAAAGCCGTTGCGGATGAAGTGGCTTTGGAGCTTGCTTCTGAATTAAAGAAGAAAAATATAACTTTGGAAGTGAAAGGAGCAGGAACAGTTTTAGCGGATAGTAAAAAGATTTTTGAAGTGGTTGAAAATCTTTGCTCGAACGCAATCCACTACAATGTGGAAAACGGCAAAATTACCGTTTCAATTAGCGAAAATGAAGATGAAACGAAATTATCCGTAGCCGATACGGGAATCGGTATTGAAAAAGAAAATATCCCACGCCTTTGTGAAAGATTTTATCGTGTAGATAAATCTCGCTCTAAAAAAACGGGCGGTACGGGTTTAGGGCTTGCAATCGTAAAACACATTTGCGCACTGTATAATGCAGAGCTTTCCATTGAAAGCGAAATCGGTGTTGGCACAACAGTTACAATAACTTTCGACAAAAACAATTAAAAACTTTTCAAAAAATAGGCAGATGCTCAAAAACGCGGGTATCTGCCTGTTGTCTTTACAACTTAATATCTTCCCTATTTAGGCGAGTAGAAATTGTTCTGCTTGCCTTTTTTGTCTTAAAAAATATTTTCAGTTTAGACCGCCACGTTTTGCCCCAAAATCACCCTTTTAAGTGAGGGACAAAAAATTTTACACTAAAAATTAAGATTTTGACCCCATAAACGGCAAAAAATAGCCCCTTTAAGTGAAAGGGTAAAATAAATTTAAGAATTTTTCGATTTAAGGGTGCGGTTTTAGACTAAAATACCCCTTTTAGGTGAAGGACAATTATTAGGAGGTAAAAAACAATGAATTTGCAATCGAATAGAAAAATAAAACATTTAGAACAGCAGTACACAGCCCTTTATTGTCGTTTAAGTTCAGACGACGACCTTGAGGGCGATAGCAACAGTATCAAAAACCAAAAGTTATTGCTTTCGGACTATGCGAAAGAAAATAAGTTTA
>JAFTKX010000016.1 GCA_017453045.1 Clostridia bacterium
ATATACCGGTTTGAGAGTTTTGTTATTCTATAAGTATTTAAAACTTTCAAAGTTGTTTTTTAAATCTATCTTGGGTTTGAGAGTTTTGTTATTCTATAAGTATTTAAAACAAGAAGTTTTGAATAAGACCGACAAGCAAGGTTTGAGAGTTTTGTTATTCTATAAGTATTTAAAACTTGGGTAACTGTAATGTACATTACAATGTCGTTTGAGAGTTTTGTTATTCTATAAGTATTTAAAACAATAGAAGTTAGAAAGAGTTTTCCAAAAGAGTTTGAGAGTTTTGTTATTCTATAAGTATTTAAAACTTCTATCGTTAAGATATTTCTCTCGTATGTGTTTGAGAGTTTTGTTATTCTATAAGTTTTAGTGCTATTTAATCAGTAAAACTATTTTTTTCGACAATTTATTTGTAGCGTTTTTTATTTATAGTTACGTAAAGCCTTGGTGAGAGCCAAGGCTTTAAAATTTTCGGTTTTTGGTGGACAAAACGGGATGAAAGCGGTATAATTATTCCGTTAAATAAATGGCGATTGCGCCACGAAAAAAGGAGAAAATAAAATGAAGATTGTTCTTTTAGGCGATAGTATAACCGATATGAGTAGAAATAGAGAACTGCCCGAAGAATTTCCAACGACAAAGGGTATGGGTTATCCTTTCATTGTTACTTCAAAACTTTACGAGCAGTACGCAACGAAATATCAAGTGATAAACCGTGGTATAAGTGGGGATAGAATAGTAGACGTTTATGCGAGAATAAAAAAAGATTGTTGGAATTTACAGCCAGACTTTATTAGTGTTTTAATTGGCGTAAACGACGTTTGGCACGAATTAGAGAATAAAAACGGCGTGGAACTCGATAGATTTGAAAACGTATATTCAATGCTTATTGAAGACACTTTAAAATCTTTGCCAAACGTAAAAATTATGCTTTTAGAGCCTTTTGTCTTAGAAGGCTCGGCTACAACCGAAAAGTTCGATAGGTTTTTAATTGTAAAAGAATATGCAAAGGTGGTTAAAAAACTTGCCGACAAGTACGGTTTTACGTTTGTTCCTTTACAAGATCGCTTTGACGACGAGTGTAAAAAAGTTGGCGCGAGCAATCTCTTATACGACGGTGTTCATCCAACCGTTCAAGGCGCAACCGTTATTGCAAACGAGTGGCTTAAAGGTTTTGAAAAGTTAAAGAAAGATGAAAAAGTCTGTTAAAAAAATTCTGCTTTCAATACTTGCATTAGTTGCTGTTCTTCTTTTGGTCGTCATAGGGTATTTGACCTATCTTCTCGTAGATTATAAAAGAGTTTCCGATAACGTTTCGCTAGAAGTGAAAGAAGGCTCTGGTAAAACCGTGGAGCAAAATCAAGAATATTCGATATTGACTTACAATATAGGTTTTTGCGCGTATCTTCCCGATTTTGGTTTTTTTATGGACGGGGGAACGGAATCGAGAGCGAAATCAAAAGAGTCGGTTTTAGACACTCTTAACAGCATTAATGAACTTATAGGCGGACTTAATCCTGATTTTATCATGCTTGAAGAAGTCGACGAAAAGGCGACTCGCAGTTACAAAGTTAATCAAAGGGAATACTTTGAAAATAAGTTTTTATCTTACGATAGCGTGTTTGCGGTAAATTACGACAGTTCATATTTGTTTTATCCTTTTTTCGAGCCACACGGCGCGTCGAAAGCAGGTATGCTTACGCTGTCTAGATATAATATTGAAAGAAGTACGGCCATAAGGAAAAGTTTGCCCGTTGAAAATAGTTTAATGAAATTTTTTGACCTTGATAGATGCTATTCAAAAGCGTACGTTCCCGTAGGCGAAAACGGAGAAAAGAAATTAGTTCTTTTTACGGCGCATCTTTCGGCGTACACTTCCGACGGCTCTATTGCCAACGAGCAAATTAGGCTATTAACTTTAGATATGCAAGCGGAATACGACAAGGGTAATTACGTAATTTGCGGTAGCGATTTCAATAAAGACTTGTTAGGAAACAGCGAAGAAATTTTTGGTAAAAGCGGTGAAGGTCAGACGTGGGCTCAACCTTTTCCCTTGGAGTATTTAAATGGTAAAGATTTAACTTTAGTCAACTCTTACGATAAAGAGCAAAGTCCTTATCCGTCGTGCAGAAACGCAGACGGTCCGTACACCGAAAATCAGTTTGTGTTGACTGTGGACGGATTTTTAGCGTCGAGTAACGTAAGCGTTGTTTCTTGTAAAGTTATCGGTGGCGATTTTGCTTATTCCGACCACAATCCCGTGCTGTTAAAATTTAGTCTTAATGCTTAATAATCGACTTATAGGCTAATAAAACGTAAAAATAAAGGCGAAACCCAAACGGGTTTCGCCTTTTGTAACGCTTTTTACGCGCTTATTACTTTAACTTTGATTTTGGTGCTTACGTCGGGCAAAAACTTAATTTCTACGTCGTAAACGCCAACAGATTTTAACGGGTCTTTTAAAAGAATTTTCTTTTTATCAATATCAAAGCCCATTTCTTTAAGTTCTTCCGAAATTTCTTTAGAATTTATACTGCCGAAAACCTTTCCGTTTTCACCGCACTTAACCGAGCAAACGACTTCTTTATTGCGAAGTTTATTCGCAACTTCCATCCAAGCCTTTTTTTCTTCTTGCTTGTGGTAAGCGTTTGCGTTTTGCTTATTTTTAATTGCGTTTATCTCGGTAGAAGTCGCTTCGATTGCGAGTTTTTTCTTAAACAGGCAGTTTCTTGCAAAACCGTCGCTAACTTCAATAATTTCGTCTTTTTTTCCCGTGCCTTTTACGTCTTGCAAAAGTATAACTTTCATAGCGTAATCTCCTTTATTTTTACTTCGGTTTTATTTTAACCTTTTTTGCGTAAAATGTCAATACATATCCTAAAATTTGCGACTATCAATATAAATTTAAACTTTTTTAACTTCGCGAAAGATTAAAAATCAATTAGTATAGAGAAAAAATCAAGTAGAAAGCAAAATTATATCTATGATATAATTATGGCAAAAGGAGAGAAAATGAAAAAATTAACTTATTTATTGTTGGTTATATTATGCGTTTCGCTATTTTTTGCGTGTAAACCGAAAGCAAATAGTCAATCGGAGTCGCAAAGCAATAGCGTATCAGACTCGGTGGCGCACGTTCACGATTTTGTAAACATTATCGCAACGGAATCGACTTGCTCTAAAGAGGGTAATATTGCACATTTTTATTGCAAAAGATGTAAAAAATATTATTTAGATAGCGATGGCGTAAGCGAAATTTCGTTAGAGCAGACTAAACTTCCTAAAATCGCGCACGACGGCAAGAAAACTGATGGAACGCCGTCTACTTGTACCCAAGCGGGAACGAGAGAACATTGGACTTGCACAAAGTGTGGAAACACTTTTGCCGACGAACAATGCGCGCAAAGTTTAGTTGGCTCTAAAATAGAGATTCCGCCTTTAAGCCACGACTTGTATTACGTTGCCGAAACTCCGGTGTCGCAAGATAACAACGGTCAAAAAGAACATTGGAAATGCGAATCGTGCAACGCGTTATTTTTAGACGAGGACGCTCAAATTTCAACAAATTTAGACGATTTAATAATTTATTCGCTTATGAAAATTCCTGATTTTATCGTTGACGTTCCAAGCGGAGTAGATCCTATCGTTTTACAACTTACCGACACTCAAATTATCGACGGCTCACAGTCTCGACCAACCGTATCTTCAGGGGATAGAATAACTTATTCTCCAGATAAAATTCCAAGATATTGTTATGATTATTTGACCGAAATTATCCAAGAGACAGATCCCCATTTGATTTTGATTACCGGCGATTTGATTTACGGAAAATACGACGATAACGGAACTTTATGGCAGTCGCTTATAAGTTTTATGGACAGTTTTGAAATTCCTTGGGCGCCCGTGTTTGGCAATCACTAAAACGAGAGCGCAATGGGTTCGGACTGGCAAAGTCAGCAACTTGAAAACGCTCAGTATTGTCTATTTAAGCAAAGACAATTGACGGGAAACGGCAATTATTCGGTTGCGATTAGACAAAACGGCGTGTTGACGAGAATTTTTTATATGCTTGATTCTAACGGTTGTTCGAATATGAGCGCCGAATCTCGCGCAAACGGACACACCACGAGTATGGTAGGGTTTGGCGACGATCAAATCGAGTGGTACACAAAACAAATAACCACGCTTAAAGAGATGTCTCCAAACACTAAAATTTCCTTTGCGTACCATATTCAGCAGGCTGTTTTTTCCGACGCTTTTGCAAAATACGGATTTAATCAAAGCGAAAAAGAGCAAGATATTTTTATTGATTATTTAAGCAATAAATCAAGCGGTGATTTCGGCTATATCGGTAGACAAATGAAAACCCCTTGGGATTCTTCACGCGAGATATATCAGGATATGAAAGCGCTTGGCGTTGATTCGATATTCGTAGGGCACGAACATTGCAACAGCGCAAGCGTAGTTTACGAAGGTATAAGATTCCAGTACGGACAAAAATCGAGCGAGTACGATAGATATAACTGCGCCGACTCTACAGGTGTGTTGTCCGCGACGTATTTATATACCATCGGAAATAAGACGCCTATAGTCGGCGGTAGCGTAGTCGTTTTATCTCAAACTGACGGAACGATAAAAGACGCTTATATTTACTACTGTGAAAGCGCAGGTCAAGGCGTAAATTTTGGCGATTATTACGGCTAAAATAAAAAATAAAAGCGTGGAATTTCCACGCTTTTTTAATGCAAAAAAACTTTTGTAATAAATAGTGATGGCCTTAAAATGCTATTTTATAAGGTCTTTTATAACTTCGCCTGCAATTATTAATCCTACTACCGACGGAACGAAAGAAATACTCGCGGGAATTTGCCTTTTTCCTTCGGGTAGTTTTTCGTTTTGGTCTAAAATCGGCTTTTTAGGTTCTTCTTTAGAGTAGACGACTTTAAGGCTTTTAATTCCCCTTGCTTTTAATTCTTTACGCATTACTTTTGCGAGCGGACAAACCGAAGTTTTATAAATATCTTCAACTTCAAATGCCGTTGGGTTTAATTTGTTTCCTGCCCCCATAGAACTAATTATCGGGGTAAGGCTTTCGCTCGCCTTTACGATAAGTTCGATTTTGCTTTTAACCGAGTCGATAGCGTCTACGACGTAATCGTAAGAAGAAAGGTTAAAATCGCTTGAATTTTCGGGCGAGTAAAACTTTTTTAACGCAGTAACGTTGCAGTCGGGATTGATGGATAAAATTCGGTCTTTTATAACTTCTACTTTATTTTTGCCAACCGTATCAACCGTTGCTATAATCTGCCTGTTTATATTAGTAACCGAAACTACGTCGTCGTCAACGACGTCGATTTGACCGACTCCACTACGCGCCAATCCTTCGACGACGTATCCGCCTACTCCGCCTACGCCGAATACGATTACCTTTGAATTTTTAAGTTTTTTAAGCCCGTCTTTACCTATAAGTAGGGCAGTTCTATCAAACTTTTCCATATTTTTTAAAAATCCTTAAATATATATAGTAACAAATCGCTAACGAAATAAGCGCGATTAAAACGAATATCGGAAAGATACCCATCCCCAAAAAGTCGGCTAAAATACCCATAATGGTAGGCGGAACTAAAACGCCTATAAAAGCGCCAGCCATTTGAAGCCCCATTGCTTTTTGAGAGGCGTTTTCCCCAAAATGACGTGGGGTTAAGAAACTGAAATTAGGGTAAATAGGACCTATTCCAAGCCCTATCAAAAACAAACCGACAACAGATATTGCAATGAAAGAAGTCGGTATAATTAAGGCGACGACGCCTACCGAAACTATAACCATACCCAACGCGTTTATTTTGTTTATAGATAGTTTTGCAGATAAAATTCCAGATAAAAATCTGCCGAGCGCAAGCCCCGTATAGTAAAACATAAGGAAAAACGCTCCTTGGCTTTTGGTCGCGTGTTTTACCGTAACGAGATAGGTCGTAGCCCAAGTGCCTGCCGTAACTTCTACCGCGCACGCGAATAAAAATATTAGGCAAACGGGTACTAGCAAATGATTTTTAAATAATTCTTTATAAGAACCACCGTCAATTTCGTTTAGCGGTTGAATTTCGTTAGGACGTTGGTTGTGAACTTTCCAAAGGGGTAATGAAAAAAGAGTGATAAACGCTATTACAAGTTGTAAAACGGAGGCAATTTTATATCCGTCGCGCCAAGTCGTAAAGGAAAGGGCGACTGACATAATATACGGACTTATAGCAACTCCAACTCCGTAAAAACAATGTAAGAAGTTCATGTGTGAAGCCTTATAATGAAGTGCGACGTAGTTGTTTAGCGCGCTGTCGATAGCCCCACCCCCGAAACCGAGCGGAATTCCCCACAATATAAACGCAAAAGGCGACTGTGAAAAGGACGTGCCGAAAAGGGCGACCGCAGTTAAAAAAGTGGATATAATCGACACCCATTTAGCGCCGAGTATTTCAATTATTTTCGCGCTTAATATACTCGAAAGTAAGGTAAAGCACGAAATCGGCGTTACAATCATCCAAGCCGAAGATTCGCTTACGTTTAAACTCTCGCAAATGGCTGGCCAAGCCGAGCCAAAAAGCGAGTCGGGGACTCCAAGTCCGATATAAGCCGTGAAGATAACGATCAATAATAAAGTAGCCATAATAGTAGATAATCGACTTATAGAGGTATAAAAAGATACGGCGAAGCGGTGCTTCGCCGTTTTTATTTATTCAGCCTTTTTTGCTTTGTACTCGGTAAGAGCGGTTGCAAGTTGGTCGGGACAAGAGGTGTTCGATCTACACTTAATACCCGAAAGAAGTGAAATTACTTCGTCAACGGGCCTTCCTTGAACGAGTTTTGCAATGCCTTGTAAATTACCGCTACATCCGCCGATAAACTTTACGTCGACAACCTTGTCGTCTTCGGTAACGTTGAATAAAATTTGTCTGCTACAAGTTCCTTTAGTAATATAAGTTAACATAATTCTCCTTTGCCGAAACGCTCGGCGCTTTTGACTAATCCACTAACACGTCGTATAGCGTCGAGTGAACGGTTGATGCCTTTTCTTCCCATTTTTTATAGATGTTTTTAGCCGTTCGTCTATCAGCGACGACGAGTTTTAATTCTAAAATGGGTTGCGAAGGCTCTAAAATTTTTAAATATACGGTATACGTGCCGTCTTTATTCATAAAGTAGTCGGCAACGCATTCCTGCTTTTTACGGTATCTATTGCGGTTGTTTTTTACGAAAATAGAAATTTCTTCACGAAGTGAAGACGGAATTTGAACGTAAAAATCCGCAAGGCAAATTCGCCCGTCCGGCGTGATGCTGTAAAGCGGTTCGCCTTGGGACGATACGTTGTAGATAAACGAGTGGTCGAGTAGCGTTGAAAGAAGTGGCTTACAGTCCATATAGTTTATCCACGAATTAGAAGAACTACACATATCTAAAATAGTGTTTTCCGAAAGCGGAACTTCCATCTTATCAAAGACGAACAATAATATTAATTTGTTTTGAAATGCGTCGCCTTTGAACTGCATAGATTTTTCCCTTTTATTCGTGACTCTACAAAACTTGCGACTATAATGCAAAGTCGCGCTACTATAAAGCCGAACCTTATAAATTTATCTTATCGTAAAACTATTATTTAGCGAATTGTTGAAGATCAGCCAAAAGATCGTCGCATTCGGTTGCGTGAATTTCAACGTTGATGGGCTTTGAAAGGTCAAGGCTGAAAATTCCGAGAATAGACTTTGCGTCAACCACGTATCTTTCGCTACGAAGGTCTATATCGTAAGAATACTTTTGAACGATAGAAACAAAAGTTTTAACTTGGCTTGCCATTTGAAGTGAAATTTGTACAGTTTTCATAGATGAAACCTCCTAACTATAATTATATATGTTTATTATACCTAACTCTTTTTAAAAAATCAATAGTTTTGCCAAAAATATATTGTACTAAAATTTAAAATGTGGTATAATATCTCCGATTAAAAGGTAAAAAGCCGAGAATTTTGCGCTTTAAAGGGGTAATATGATTACTGCCAGAGAATCAGTAGAAAAATTTGACGAAAAATCGTCGGAACTTATAAACTCAAAATTTTTACTCGCCGAAAAAAAGATAGAAGAACTTTTGGTTACGATTGCAGACTCCGTATTGCTGTACGAAATTTTCGAGCACGTCAGCGAAGGGTTTGATTACGCAACTTTTAAAAGCGTCTGTTTTTCTCACCTTGCGGACGGCAAGGGGTATTTTAGACTTCCAAAAAACGACGCCGACGTGATTGCTTTTTGTTTTTCGTTGCTTTTGGAAATAGACGGCGGAAAGGTCGACCTTTTAGAACTTTGCGACGAATTTTTCCCGACGGAAGAAGGTAAACAAAAGGGGTATAATCTCTTTGCATCGCAACTTTTAATTCCTTTTAAACAGGCTACTTTAAACGTTGCTTACGCAGTTTTAGACGAACGCGAAGGCGAGCGGACAAGAGAAGAAAAACCCTCTAAAACCTATCAAAACTCGCAAGAAAACAAAAGTTTGCCCGTTAAAGAAAATTCGGCTTTAAATTACGTTTGCGATTTGAAGAATAAAGCGGTGGAAACCGCAAGTGAAAATCAAGGGCTTGGCATTGATTACGACGAGTTGATTTTCGTTTTAGAAGAACTTGAATATTATCTTAAAAACGGCAATTTGCGCGGAGTAACTTTGGCTTTTACCGCCCTTAAATATCTTTCTGAAAATTTCGTGGGGTTTGCGATAGACCTTAAAAAACTTGCCGAACTTATTTCGGAGGTGGTTTGATGAGCGAGAAAAAATTATCGTCGCAAAAAATTTACGACGGCGTCGTCGTTAAACTTCGCCGAGATAAAGTCGTAACGGATAGCGGAGTTGAAACGTATAGGGAGATTATTTCTCACGGCGGAGGGGCTTGTATACTCGCCGTAAAAGACGGGAAAGTTTTGCTTGAAAAACAGTTCCGCTACGCTTACGGAGAAGAAATATTTGAAATTCCAGCGGGAAAAAGGGACGCAGGCGAAGATTTTTACCTTACCGCCAAGCGTGAACTTGAAGAAGAAACGGGGCTTATTCCTCTAAATTTAAAAAAGATAACCGAAATTTATCCTACGCCCGGGTATACCGACGAGATAATTGCGATTTTTTTCGCCGACGAATTTGAAAAGGGAAAAATCAACTTCGACGAAACCGAATATTTAACTTCGGAGTGGGTAGATTTGTCCGTCGCTTTTAAAATGGTTGAAAACGGCGAAATTAAAGATTCTAAAACTGTTATCGCGCTATTGTGGTATAAAAGTGGTTTAAAGATATGAACGGACTTGAAAGGAGCGCAAAAAAAGAAACGGTCTATATGATTGTAACCGTTTTATTATACGCGATAGGAGCGTCGTCAATCCCGTTTACTTGGGTTTCCGACCTTTTGGGCGGAGCAAAAGAGTGGGAGTGGTTTTTTGGTTTTTTAACCAAATCGCTATCTTCAATTTTGGCTATTTATCTTTTCGTA
>JAFTKX010000017.1 GCA_017453045.1 Clostridia bacterium
AAATTTATGAGGTGAATTTATGAAAAGAAAAGATGTGATTAGACTATTAGAAAAAACGGTTGGCGCATAATGCGCGAAGGTAGCAATCATACTATTTACACTAACGGCGTTAAGTGTGAGCCTATACCAAGGCACGGCGAAATTAACGAAATGTTAGCAAAATCTATAATCAAGCGGAATAATTTAAAATAAGGAGAGTGTGTTATGAAAAAAGTATATCCGATAATTTTAACTGAATCCGACGGTATGTACGTAGTAAGCGTTCCCGACCTTGAAATAGGCTCTCAAGGTTATACCGTGCAAGAAGCAATCGATATGGCGCGAGAAGCCATCGGGCTTTGGGGAATCTCTATGCAAGACTTAAAGCAATCTATTCCAGAGCCTAAAACGTTAAAACCTGTTTGCGCTGACAATGAGTTCGTTGCGCTTGTAGACGTTGATTTTGACGAGTTTAGAGAAGCGGAAAAACTTGTGAGAAAAAATTGCACGATTCCGCAATGGCTAAACGATCAGGCAGAACACGCGAGAATTAACTTCTCGGCGGTTTTACAAAAGGCTTTAAAAGCAGAACTTTCTATTGATTAAGCTTTAATTTTTGGTACACTAAAATAAAGGGTAGGTTTATATCCCTTTTGAAAAAAATTTTTTTTAATACGCTCGATATCGAGCGTATTATTTTTTTGCACCGTTTAGCCTACGTTGCCGAGTTATTTTATATCCAAAGCGCCGAACGGCGCCGTGATATCAGAGTAACGAAAAATAGCCTGACCGTAATTAGTCAGACTGGAATTGCTTATAGTTGTAACGTAAGACGTTAATTGCCGACGGTACGCAAATATCCGTAAAGTCGATAACGTCTGGGTTAAGGGTAAAAAGCCCCTTAAGACTGAATTTAAGCACGTTTCCGTCGCGAAGAACGCGAAGAAACTTTTTAAGCGTGTTATGACTGATTTTCAGTTCGTCTTCGATAAAGGCGAGCGGAAGCTCGAGAACGTTCTCCTGCTCCCGTAAAGTTAAAAGGATATTTAAGATTTTGAATTCAGTTGAAAAATTTTCAACGTTAATTTTTGAAAAATCTATAATCAAAATTTTGTCTCCTTTTTTGTCTCGTGCGCCGAACTTTTGCCTTGCCGTTGGCTTCGGCAAAAGTTGGATGTGGTTGTAGTTTATTTTTTTGAATACTCTTAATCGCTTTTCGCAGATTTACAATATTTTTTGTGTAGTAACACAAAAAATATTGTTATTCTCCATTAAAGAGATTTCCGCGCGCTTGATTTAAGGTTAAAACTTGACTTTAGGTCAACGTTTTGACTTGCTCCCGTTGTGTTACGCCTACGGCGTGATTTATTACTTTTCCGCCGGGTGCTTCGGCGTGAACGGGTAGTCTATCTGATTGTTTCTATCGTCGTAGACGTAAGTAGTATCGTTTGCTAGCACGTAGAAATCTTCAGCGACTTTTTCCTTAAACGCTTCAGGTCCGCCTACCTTGATATAGTAAATTCGGGTTATGGATAGTTTTTTCATCCATTTTTCCGTGCGTATGGCAGATTTTACAAGGGTGTTAAGTTCAAGCAAGAGTTCTTGCTTTTCGTCGTTTTTTAAAGTGTTTTCGTGCGTTAAAAAATAGTCGCCCGTTTCAAATATAGCATTTTTAATGCTTTGTAGCCTACGCTTTAAAAAGCGCGGTGTAAAACGAAACTCTGAACGAGTTAAGTAAAACGTATGATTTTGACAAACTCGAACGCTTCTGAAGATATCCGAGTTTGCGTGCGTGTCGGATATAAGCGTACCGTCGCAGTATTGACGATCAAGACCAACGAACTGATCGACTTTATTTGCGCTTATCTCGTCCGCTTCGGTGTTTTTCTTTTTCCGCATTGTGTTCGGCAAAAGGTCGTCCGCTTCAGTTAGTAGTTTAACGTTGCTTTCATAGAGTCTTTCTTCCATCGTAAAGTGCTTTGCTTTCAAGACGTGCGGTTTTTTGCCGTGCCAGTTAATATCTACGTTAGCGTAGACGTGCGGTATTTTGTCGGGGTTGTTGAAATAAAAATAGTTTATCGCTTCGCGACGCGCTTGCATACGTTTCCAGCCCCAGTAATCGCCTGCGGTGGCTTTTTTTTCGATATCTTTCTTTAACGCTAAATCACAGTAATATCGATAAAGTAGTTTGTCCGACTTGTTTTCCGCTTGCAAAAACGCGGCGTGAACCATTGTTCGCGTTTTACCTACGCCTTGCGCGCCTTCGAGCCCGAACGAAAAGCCACCCGAAAGCAAAAGTTCGTCCGTTTTGCGTATTCTTTTTAAGTTCAAGAGCACGCCGTAAACGAGTAACGCTCTATGAACGAGCACTATAAACGCCAATAAGATTACTGCGCTTTCGATAAGCAGTTGAATCGCGTAGACGTTCGTTAGATTGCTCCAAAGAGTAGTGTTTGTCAATAGGTCGGCTGAGCGACAGACAAGGCGTAAGTTAAACAGGGAGAAAAATAGGACAAGCATTATTAAAAACGTTGCGTAATGATAAATTTGAAACCATTTTGTGCGCGCCCATATTGATATGGACGGGCGGTCAAGTCCTTTCATTTCGCTACTTTTTAAATACAAAAACTATAATAAGTACAATTAGTATAGTAGTTAATGCGCTGGCGGTTATCGACAACCCCAAATTTTCGTTTATCCAGTCCGCCGCGTTTTCGTTCCAGGGTTTGTCCGTTATAGTTATGGTAGGCGTTTCACTATCGCCCGGCGTTTCACTATCGCCCGGCGTTTCTGGTTCGTCCGGCGTTTCTGGTTCGTCCGGCGTTTCGGAATCTTCCGTGCCCGGTGTTTCACTATCGCCCGGTGTTTCACTATCGCCCGGCGTTACATAATCGTTTTCAGTCGATTTTCGCACACTACCAGATATTGAAGTTATAGGCGTATTTAAATCGAGAGTGCCTAAAGAGAAACCTTCTTTAAACGTAAGTGTTGTAAATGAATAATTATTTTTTACTTCTAAGTTTTCAATTTCGTTATTGTCGATATATGTATATTCGCCATTAGTATCCTTGAAAAAGAAAGAAGAACCACTATATATAATGGCTGAGCCGTCTTCAAAACCTACAGAGCTATTTTCCAACCTTGAAATTGTTAAAGAGTTATTTAAAGAATCGGATAAAGTGTCGCCTACGGTAAAAATTGTTTTTTGCGCGACGT
>JAFTKX010000018.1 GCA_017453045.1 Clostridia bacterium
CGTTGACGATTACGGCTACGTTTGGTCAAGCAACGATAAAGTTCGTCCAAACGACACAACGCCTGGACATGCAGAACAACGTATGGGGTGGCCGTACCCTTCTAACGACGATATAAAAGGTATCAGTTGGGATTTCAACGATAGTACGGATTCTTGGTCTAACAATATCGGAGCAACGAGCAGTAATAATCTTTACACTGCAAGCGTAAGCGGACAGTCGACAGATATTACGTTTACTTCGCCGACGGCAAGTAGTAGTGGTTTCAAGATAAATTGGTATACTTATAGAAAGATTTATCTCTATTCTGCGCCACTTTTAGAATTTGATATTCGTATTGACGATGCGTCAAGCGTTAACGATATTTTAGTCGGATACACGACGAGCGCGCAGTCTACTACGCAATGGGTATCCGTTAAAGATTATGCGTTTATGTCTTACGATATCGGTAACGTTAGCGGTGCGTACAATCATTTGATATTTATGCCTATGTATGCGTTCTGGGGCGAAAGCTCGAGTACGTATCTTAAACAAATTCAAATAAAGGTTGATATTAAAGACGGTCAGTCAATGACGGGTAACGTTGGTCTTAACTACGTTCGTCCTACCATTGATACGAGATATTCTAACAATAACTCAATACTTATTTCTTCACTTCGTCAAGACTACGATTTTACAGGCGATTTAGATTTCTTGGCTGACAATATTACAAGAGCAAGAAAGGCAATGAATTTCTTAATGCAAATGTACGACAGTTCAAGAAAACTCAACAAACAGTCGTATCTCGTTGGTCACGATGGAGATCAAGGCGATATAGAGTCAAGCCTTGGTAACGGTTATTGGGATATTTTGTTTATGCCAGAATACGACTTCCAGTCTAATACTTATTTCTATAAGGCTCTTAAAGATATGGCGTATCTTGAATCTATTTTAGAAGATAACGGCATTACGGTAGAAAAGTCTTTGGCAACTATTAATACTGCAACTCGTGAAGGCGCGAAAGGAACGTGTGCTTATTCGTATACCGCAAGTAGCCTTGAATCCGTTGCGAGTGACGTTTTAGGAGCAATGCGAGCAACTACAACTGACGGCGGTTTCTGGAACGGAACGAACGGTAGATTCGTAGCAGGTTGCGGTGCAAACGGTGATTGGTACGATTACGGTTACGTCGCTTGGAACTTAGAAGCAATTTATTACGGCGTTGCAACCGACGATCAAGCAAATTCAATTATGACTTGGTTAAATAACGAAAGCGGACTTTACGAGTGGGAATTTGCTCCAAAATCAATTACTGAAACTGGTGACAAAACCGTTCTTAACGGACAATATTATAACAATTCAAGTATCGAGAGTAGTTGGGTAAACTGTCAGTACGGCGGAGCAATTTTATATACTTCGTTCTACGACCTTATGGCAAAAATTGAATACGGTGGGGTAGACGTCGCTTATAGTAGACTTTCGGCTATTAAAGACTGGTATATGGAAGTTTATAATTATTACGTTGCAAACGGGACTGATCCTAACGAGTTCTACCGCTATTATTATGAAAATAAAGAAGTTCAAATGCAAGGACAGGGAACTAACGGCGCCGTTGGTATCGACGCGGAATTCTTAGAATCTTACTTAACGTTATCTTCGGTAGCGTACGGCTTCTTCGGTATTGATTCTATTGACGGAAAGACCTTAGTTGTTGCCCCCGAACTTCCAACTAACCTTTCGCATTGGGGTATGGAAAACCTTTCGTTCAACTTCGTTGAATACGATATAGTTGCGTATAAAAACGGCGTTCAAATTACTTCGGTAAGAGAAAGAAATGCAGGCGAGTTGTCAGGCTTAAAAATTCAAATATCGTTAAATTATACACAAGGTCAAAAAGTTTACGTAAACGGCGTTCAAGTTGAAGTAACGGACGGTATGGTAAACGGTGAAAAAGTTACCGTAACGGTTGACTTTGGCGCAACGGTAGTAGAAGTTAGATAAGGAGAGAAAGTTATGAAAAAACAATATGACAAAATAGTAATTGAAGTAATTATTCTCGATGAAGATATCGTACGGACTTCTCTAACCGACAATACGGGTGTTATGCCTGAGTTCCCCGAAGACTTTGAATAGAGAAATTAGGTAACCTAAACAAAAATAAAATCCCGATGATTAAACTCTTAAGCATCGGGATTTTGATATGGATTCATTACAACTTACGAAGAATAGATTAAAACGTTATTTTTTACGGCTTGTATAAAATTAAAGTTTATTCATTACGGTTTAATTTTAATTTATTAAAATTAAAAATTATTAGTAAAAAAGCAAAAAGTATAAAAACCCTATTGACAAATTTACTATGTATATAGTAAAATATACTCATAAGGTTTTACCTTTAATAAAAGGAGGAAAATATGAAAACAAACAAATTCTCATTAACAAAAATTTTGTTATGCGTATCTCTCGCGTTTGCTATGCTTGGCGCAAGCCTTTTCTTCGTTAACCAAAGCAAAAGCGTAAAAGCAGAAGGAACTCCGATTGACGTCTCGGATACTATAACGATAACGATAGATGATTGGATGACAGAAAGTGGTAATGCTACGGACTGTAAAACGTTCTCTTTAAGGGTGTTGGGTAGTGGAGCAAACGGTTATCTCTATGAATATCTCGTAGTAAATTCTTCAATACAAGGCTATTGGAACGATAACGGCTCTACGTTTGCAACAACAAACGGCGTTGATATTAGAGATTATATCTGGTTCAATAATGCTTCTTTAAACAGTATTATAAATGAAAACAATACAAAACCAGATGCCGAGCAATACAAAGGAACAACGTTCCCATTGAGTGTTGGTGGTGTTTATTCTCCGATTGCTTTAGAAACAAATGACTCTTTTGCAAAATTTATGGTTTTAAAGGCTTGGATGCCAGAAAATGGATTTGTAATTACAATAAAGAGTGGTTTTAAACTTTTATTAAGCGACGGAAATACTATAGAAACTACTAAAGACGTTTCTTTCCTTTATTCTAACGGCACTATATCAAAAGTTAGCGTAGGCGTGTTATCTTTCGACGGTTTAAGTGATACTATAAACGTTATGGGCGGTTCGGTTATCGGCGAACTCCCTGAAGTTCCAGAACAAGCCGGTAAGGTAGGCTTTTGGGCTGTTGACGGTGTAAAAATTACTGCTGACACAGTTTGGGCTTTTGAAGGTAATAAAACTGCAGAAGTTTGTTATGCAACTGAAGTTAAAGACCTTCTTACTGTAGAGTATTGGCCATCACAAAGTGATACAACAACGTCTTTCTTTGTAATTAAGGCAAAGGGTGGAGATAATTATACTATACTTGATTCTTCTTTAAATTGCTACTGGAACGACAATAATAGGGCAAGTTTAAACTGTGGTTGTGACTTAATGAGTTACATTTTAATTGACGGAGAGTCCGCTCGTTCGATTATTGATAAAAATAACACGGATAAAACTTACGGCAAGGAGGGGGATACGTTCCCAATGAATATGGGAGGCGTGTTTGCTCCTGTCGTAGTTGAAACTCCGGGCGTTGGCAGTGCAGGGTTATACGTAAGAGTTTTAAAACAATTTAAGACAGAGTTTGTTATAACTGTAAAAGCAGGCTTTATGGCAAAACTTGTTGGTGGCGAAATTGTTGTTTTATCTGAAGACGTAACTTGTAGATTTAAGGATAGCGTTTTAACAAAACAATGCACAGTATCTTTTAGTGGTACTGAAGATACTATTGGCGACGTAACCGTTTATAACGGCGATACGGTTAATCTTCCTACTCTTCCTGAAAGAGCAGGTTACGACGCTACTTGGAAAATTAACGGAGAGGCAGTTGCAAACGAATTTGAATACTGGTATAATGCAGACGTGACTGCAGTTGCAGTTTACACCGCAAAGACTTATACCTTAACTATCGACGGTGAAGATCCTATCACCGTAACTTACGACGAGCCTATCGGCGAACTCCCATCAAAAGTTGGTTACACCTTAACTTATACTGTAGACGACGCTCCTATAACTTCTGAAACGGTATGGAACTTTACTGAAGATAAGACCGCGGTTGTTACTGAAGTTGCTAAAACATATACCTTATCTTTTGAAGGTTTAGACGCTGAAGATAACCTTACGGTAACTTACGATAGCGCAATCGGAACTTTACCTGCTGTACCAGAACAAACTGGTAAAGTTGGTAGATGGCTCGTTGACGGCGTAGAAATTACTGCCGACACAGTTTGGACTATAGATAGCGACAAGCAAGCAGTTGCTGATTATACTACTTTCTATAGTGTAACTTTCGATGGCGAAAATGCAGTTTCAGTTGCTGAAGGTGGTTTAGTTGCTGAACCTACTGCTCCTACTAAAGAATCTACCGCTGAATTTGATTTCACTTTCGACGGTTGGTATAACGGCGAAGAAAAGTGGAATTTTGCAGAAGACGTAGTAAATAGCGACTTAAATCTCGTTGCTAAGTTTAATGAAAATAGAAGATCTTACGCAGTTACCTTTGACGGCGAAAACGAAACTTATATCGAATACGGCGCTACGATTACCGAGCCTACCGCTCCTACGAAGGCAGACACCGACGAATATACTTATACCTTTGACGGTTGGTATAACGGCGAAGAAAAATGGGATTTTGCTACTGACGTAGTAACTGGCGAACTTGCTCTCGTTTCTAAATTTACTCAGACTAAGAGAAGTTACACCGTATCGTTCAACGTAAGCGGTAGAGACGACGTAACGCTTGAGGATAAAACCGTTGAATACGGTTCAACTTTAGATTTAACCACTCTTTTAGACGGTGTTGACCTTAATGGATATACTTACACTATAACCGTAAGCGGAGTAGAAATTTCTACATTAAACGTCGTTGAAAATATTACTGTTGACGTAACCTTTACAAAGGTTCAAAGCGGTGAAGCAGGCGGATGTTCTGGTAGCGCAACCGGTGTTTCAATGCTTAGCGCATTAGCGATTTTAGCATCGGTAGTTATTAGAAAAAAATCAAGATAATTTCTCGTTACTAAACTAAAATTTAGTCGCCCACAGCAATAGGTGTGGGCGACTTGTTTTTTCTAAAAAACGTCGTGAAAATAATCGAAAAAACTGATAAAAATTTTAAATATTTAATCAAAGATTGACAATAAAATACTTATATAGTATAATATATAAGTATAATAAACTACAGTAGACAACACGCATACGACGTAAGAAGGAGAAATAATGAAGTACGTTGATTTGGTTAATATACAGCAAGGAACAGACTCTGTAAGAAGATTTTCACGCGGTAATACGCTTCCGCTTGTTTGCTTGCCAAATGCAATGAATATGTTCGCTCCACAAACTGATTCGAGTAGGGGCCCTTGGTATTACCATCCTAACGATAGGAGTTTTGAGGGCGTTCGTCTTACTCACCAACCAAGCCCTTGGGCAGGGGACTTTTCTTATATATGTTTTTTACCGCAAAATGATAAATTGTACGTAGATCCTGCGTTAAGATGGTCGGGTTTTCGCCCTGAAAACTCCGTTTTAAAACCCTATTTAATGGAATACTACTTACTTAGATATAAAACCCTTTTTCGTCTTGCTCCAACCGAAAGGGGAGCTATAATGTCAATTGACGCTACTGAAAACGAAAAAAGACCAATCTTTTCGATTATCCCGTTTAATTTTACTACTGAAATTTCCGTTGAAGATGATAAACGAACGGTTTCAGGTTTTACCTGTTCTTATACTGAAGCCCCGTTTAAAGACGATTTCAAGACTTATTTCGTTTTAGAATTCGATTGCGATATAGACGGCGTTACAACTATGGAAGTAGGCGATAAGGCTCAGGCTTTGGGAGTGTATTTAACCGAAAAGAAATATACGGTTAAAGTTGCGTCGTCTTATATAAGCGTTGAACAAGCAAAACTGAATTTAAAAACCGAACTTGGCGGAAAGGCTTTTGACGACGTTATGTTTAACGCCAAAGAAAAGTGGGAAGAACTTTTATCAAGAATTCAAATTTCTTCGGATGACAAAAAGACTAAAACTTTTTATTCTTGTTTATATAGGGCTTTCGTATTTCCTAACAAATTTTACGAAATTGCGTCCGATGGAAAACCTTATCACGTCGTTCCTCAAACTAATGAAATAAAAGAAGGTGTGTCGTATACCAACAACGGTTTTTGGGACACTTATAGGACGGTTTATTCGTTGTACTCAATAGTCCGCCCTGAAATTATAAACGAGATTGTAGAAGGGTATTTAAACGTTTATGATGATACGGGCGTATTGCCAAGATGGCTTACTCCATCTGAAGTAAACTATATGCCAGGCACGTTAATCGAAGCGGTTTTTGCCGACGTTATAATTAAGGATTTATTGAGCGAAAATAATAAAAAGCGTGTCTATAAGTCTGTTATCGCTAATTCCGAGTTCCAAACTGACGGTAAAAGAGTTGCGCGTAAATGCAAGGACGAATATGAAACTTTAGGTTACGTTCCTTACGATAAATGTTTAGAAAGCGTCAATGAAACTTTGGATTCAGCATACGGGGATTTTTGCGTGTCTGTTATCGCTAAATGCGTTGGCGAAAACGAAATTGCCGAAAAGTTTTTACAAAGAAGTAAAAATTATTCAAACCTTTTCGACGTTAAAACTGGTTTTATGCGTCCAAAACATACTGACGGCTCGTTTAAAGAACCGTTTGACTGTTTTGACTGGGGTTGCGATTATACTGAAGGCGGAGCATGGCAAAACTCTTTTGCAGTTCCTCACGATTATATAGGGCTTGCAAACCTTTACGGCGGTAAGGAGAAGTTTTTGAATAAAATCAACGAGTTGTTTGCAACTCCACCGTATTATACGGTAAACGGTTATCCGCTTGAAATACACGAAATGGCAGAGATGGCAGCCGTTGATTTTGGTCAATGCGCAATTTCTAATCAACCGAGTTTTCATATTCCGTTTATGTACGCTGAATTTGGCGAGCCTGAAAAATCAAAGGCGATTGTAAAAACTATGGTTGATACGGTATTTTCTTACGAAAACGGTGGATTCCCAGGCGACGAAGACAACGGAACTATGGCTTGTTGGTATATTTTTGCAACGCTTGGTTTTTATCCTACTTGTCCGGGAAAAATTGATTATACGATAAGCGGAACTCTTTTAAACGGTGCTACGCTTTGCGTTGGCGATAAAAGAGTAGATTTGCTTGAAAAAATTAAAGATAAAATAAAAATTAATTATTTTGACTTAATAAAATAAGGTGGTTTATGTTAGATTTAGGTATTTCTGCGATTCTTACTATTCTTGCCGTTATCATCTTAATAAAGGTAACGGGTAAAATTTTAAAAATCGTTTTAACGCTTGCGTTAGTGGGCGGAATCGTGTATTTCGTTTCTTCGTTTATAACTTCAGGCTTTACCTTTGCAAACTTCGATAATTTAGTAAATTTTGCAAGATTGTTGAGTTTGAGATAAGTTAAAATCGACTTATACGCTCGCTTTTTGCAAAAAAACACTAAAACAGTCAAAAAATCGACAAAATTTTCATTTTTCATTGACAACGATTTATTTAAGTTGTATAATAATCGCATCTAATGCATAAAAATGCATTTTATTAGGAGGATTCACAAATGATTTACAAGGCAGTTCCAGGACCAAAGACGGTTGTTATTAAAGGCGACAATCTTCAAAGCGCATGCGATTATTTCGCAGACATCATCAACAACGAAGCAAAAGCAGGTTGGACTTACGTTTCTATGGAAACTATTAACACCTACGAAGTAAAGGGTTGTTTATGGAATAAACATTCTGTAACTCACACCATTTACATGCTCATTTTCTGCAAGGACGCGTAAACCTTTGAAAGAAGACAAGCAACCGACGTTCGACCATTTGCCAACGGCAGAAGAATTGATCCAAGCCTACGCTTCAAGCGAAGACGTAGATACTGCTTCGATTTACTATAAAAGGAACAACGTCAGACCAAAACTTAACTTTTGGCGCGTACTTTTGTACGCGCTCATTGTTTTGTGCGTAAGCGCTGTGATTTCCCTTTTCGTTTACGATTTGTCAAAGTCTGCGCTGTGGGCTGTTTTAACGGGCGTATTCGTGATTTTAGCGGTAATTATCGTCTTTTTAAAACGCGTAGTTATTTGGATGGTTAAACTCTATCAAAAACTTGCTCCCGATTCGGTTAGAAATAGATGTCGTTTCGAGCCGTCTTGCTCGCAATATATGATTTTGGCAATAGAAAAATACGGTCTTTTTAAGGGTTTAAAAAAAGGTTGGAATAGGCTAAAAAGATGCGTTCCGCCAAACAGCGGATACGATTTACCCTAAAAAATAACTAAAAAAATACGCTTGTTATTATCAAGCGTTTTTTTATTGTAAAAAAATTAAAAATCCATTGAAATCTATACTGTTTTGTGTTATCTTTTAAGTAAATAAATTTATTGTATAAGGTGTTGTATGGCTAATTTGGTAAATTTAAACGATTGGAAACTTTGTTGGGCAGAAAATAAAAAGGTAAAAGCCGAAAATATCGAATTTAAACGTCCGAGCGACGTTTTAAATAGTGGGCTTAAAATTATAAACGCAAGCGTTCCAGGAAACGTAGAACTCGATTTTATGAGAGAAGGGCTACTCGGCGACGTTTACGTTGGTACTAACGCTATAAAAACTCAAGAACTTGAAAATTTGCATTTTTATTATTTCACCGAGTTTGATTTTGAAAAAAGAGAAGATATGGACAACGTGTTGTGTTTTGAAGGCGTCGATACGGTTGCCGAAATCTTTTTAGACGGCGAAAAAATAGCCTTCGTTGAAAATATGCACCACGCCCACCGTTTTAGTTTAAACGGGGTAAATAGCGGAAAACACGACTTATTAGTGCATATTCTTCCCGTTTGTATTTATGCAAGGCAATTTGATATTCCCGCTATGTGTTTTGGTATGAAATACAATCACGACGGTATAGAAGTTAGAAAATCGGGCTCAATGTTCGGTTGGGATATTATGCCGAGAATAGTTTCGGCAGGGCTTTGGAAACCCGTGAAGGTAGAATATTATAAGAAATCGAGAATAAAAGACCCGTTCGTTTATCTTGAAAGATTTTGTGGCGAGAATAATGAATTAGGACTCGTTATCGTTACGTTTAAAATTGAAAGCGACGAGGATTTTATTTCCGATTTTAAAGTTAGGATAAAAGGTAAATGCCAAGATAGTGAGTTTGTTCACGAAGTACATACCTATTGCGCTCATAACAAGTTGAGTATAGAAGTTAAAAATCCTAAACTTTGGTGGCCTAAAAATTACGGCGAGCAAAACCTTTACGACCTTGAATTTACCCTTTTAAAAGGCGAAGAAGAAGTTGACAAAGTAACCTTTAAAACGGGATTGAGAAAAGTTTGGCTTAAAAGAACTTCGCGTGAAGGCGAAAACGGAGATTTTAGTTTTTATATAAACGGCAAGCGAATTTTCGTTACGGGTACGAACTGGGTTCCAACAGACGCTTTTCCGTCTCGGCACTTAGATTACGACAAGCGCGGTTTAGATTTCGCAAACGACTTGGGCTGTAATATGATACGTTGTTGGGGCGGTAATACCTATCCGCATAAAGAATTTTACGATTATTGCGACGAACACGGTATTATGGTTTGGCAAGATTTTTCGTTTGGTTGCGGACATTATCCGAGCGACGATAGGCTTTGCGGTCTTGTAAGAGAAGAAATAAAACAAGTAGTTATAGAAAGAAGAAATCATCCGTCGCTCGTGCTTTGGGCTGGGGATAACGAGTGCGATAGTTTCGTCGTTTACAACTGGGAAACGAAAAGAATTGGCGACGAGCAAGTTGCCAACTTAAATCCTAACTACAATAAATTAACGAGAGACGTTATTTTAATGGAACTTCGCGATCACGACGCGTCAAGACCTTATCTTCCGTCGTCTCCGTATATCGACGACGAAGCCTTTTTAAAAGGTATGCCGTCCGAGTCGCATATTTGGGGACCGAGAGATTTCTTTAAAGGCGAATATTACACTACGAGGGGTTGCCATTTCGCGTCTGAAATAGGTTATCACGGTTGCCCGTCGAAAAAGTCGCTTGAAAAGTTCATAACTAAAGAAAACTTGCCCTATAAGTCGATTAAAGACATATATGACAATGCAGAGTGGCTCGTTCACGCTGCGGGCGCAGAGACTTGCGTAGACGGAAATCCGTACGCTTACAGGCTTCCTCTTATGGTAAGTCAAGTTGAAAGAATTTTTGGAGTTGCTTTAGATAATTTAGATGATTTTGCGCTTCAAAGTCAAATTTCACAAGCCGAAGCAAAGAAATTCTTTATTGAAACGTTTAGGTCGCAAAAATGGAGAAAAACGGGAATTTTATGGTGGAACGTTATCGACGGTTGGCCACAAATTTCAGACGCTATTATCGACTGGTATGGAGAGAAAAAACTTGCGTACCATTATATAAAGAGAAGTCAAGCGCCACTTTGTATGTTGTTTGACGAGCCGAATAAAGACGGCGAACATCATTTAATCGTTACCAACGATTCAAGAAAAACCGAGAGTGGCGAATACGTAGTTAACAACCTTGTAAACGGAAAGGTCGTTTTAAGCGGTAAATACGATATTACACCCGACGATAAATTTGTTCTTGCAACGATAAAAGAAAATTCAAACAGTTTCTATCTTATAGAGTGGACTTATAGCGGAGGAAAAGGTAAAAACCATTTCGTAACGACTATAGGCGACGGTTGGACTTACGAGAACTATAAAAACTGCATGGCAAAAGCAGGATTTTTAAACGAATAAGCGAATAAACGACTTATAGCCAAACTTTTTATCTAAAAGGTGAGATATGATAATCAAATCTAATCAAAATAACGCGATAAACGGTTGTGATTTTATAGTTGATTTACCAGAGGAAAGAAAGGATACTAAAATTAAACTTTTGCAAATAACCGATATGCAGTTTATTGATTCTTCTCAAATGCGATTTCCCGGTAGACTTCGTCAAGACGAAATCGACGCTTGGCAAAAAGAGAATTTTGACGCGCAAAGCGGAGATCAAATTCGCTCACTTATCGCTCAAACAAAACCCGATTTGATATTTATTACGGGCGATATCGTGTACGGTCAATTTGACGACAGCGGAGAAGTTTTAGACTGGTTTTGTAATTTTATGGACTCGTTTAAAATTCCTTGGTCGCCCGTTTACGGCAATCACGACAACGAGTGCAAAAAGGGTGTAAAGTGGCAAAACGAAAGGTTTGAAAAAAGCGAATATTGCCTATTTAAAGCGGGTAGCGTTACGGGTAACGGAAACTACGTCGTAGGCATTTCAGTTGGCGGAGAAATTATAAGGACGCTTTATATGGCAGACTCTAACGGTTGTTACGATAGCGACGATCCATTAGTTGAGAGAAAAAGCGGTATTTTCCCAGACCAACTTGAATTTTTTAAGGAAAGAGCAGATAAAATTTGTAAATCTACGGGTAAAAACGTTCCGTCTTTTATGGCTTTTCATATTCCAACCTTTGATTTCGTTACTTCGGCGGTTGAAAAGGGTTACGCTAAACAAAACGGAGATTTTTTCAATATAGGTGTAACCGTACCGCAAGTTGACGACGATTTCGGCTTTTTCTACGAAAGAGTTTCATATTGCGCGGTTGACGGTTTCGTAGACTTTTTAAAGGAAAACAGAGTTGACGCCGTTTTCGTAGGTCACGACCACTCAAATTGCAGTTGTATTTCGTGGAAGGGCATAAAGTGGGTGTTCGGCTTAAAGACGGGGCAGTACGATTATCATATCGTAGGTAGTTTAGGCGGAACGCTAATTACGCTTGAAAACGAAAGTTTTGAAGTACGACACGTTCCCGCGCTCGTTAAACTTGCAAGTTACCCATACGGTGGAAAGATGTTCGACGATTTTTTTGTAAAATCTAAAAAATAACGTTATTGAAAAAAGTTGCGCCACGCTTTTTAAAAGCGTGGCGCTAAATTTTTTTATTTTACGGAACTTGCTGTTTAAGTCAATCTATTATTTTTTATGAATTTTTCTATATTGACCTGGGGTTAAACCAAATTTTCGTTTAAAAATAACGTTAAACTGCGAAATATTTTTAAATCCTACTTTAGTCGCAATTTCAATAATTTTCATATCCGAAAACGAAAGTAAGTTTTGCGCGTATCTAAATTTATGTTTTTGCAAAAACTCGTGTGGCGAAAGGTTGAAATTCTTTTTAAAAATTCTGTTAAGTTGCGCTTTTGAATAGTTCAATTCTTTGCAAAGGTCAAACGTCGTCATAGTCAAAAAATTCGATTGAGCCAAAAGAGAATCGAGTTTAATTTGCCAGTCTTTTTGAATTTCGGCAGTTTGACGGACGTGCGCCGAAAAAAGACTTTGAATAACGAGCATAACGGCTGAAAAAATAAGGTCGTTACGTGCTTTTAACTCGCTTTGAGAGAGAAGATTGGCTTTGTGAATTGCATTTTCAATATTGTAAATAACGCTGTCGTGCAAAGGAAAACTTCTACCGCCGTTTTTAAGCGTTTGACAAAAATCGGGGGAAATAGCGTTCAAATAATTTTCTAAAAAGTCTTTTTTAACCATCAAATTTATGTAACGAATAGGCTCAGTACCTTTCTTTTTCGTATAGTGGCAGTCTTTGTCGGTCAAAAAAAAGAGAGTTCCTTTTTTGTAAACTTGAGTTTCCCCGTTTATAACGTTTATAATCGTACCTTCGGTTAAAATTGTGAATTCCCAGTAATCAACGTGAGTGTGAAGTTCGGGAAAATCATAGTTTAAAACGTGGTATGCAAAGTTGAGGTTTTGAATTTGCTCGGCTACGTTATTTTCGTTTGGCAAAAATCTTTTAAAACTGATTAAATCCATATTTCTCCTTTTATAATCGTAATTATATACAAGAGTTTTATCCTTGTCAAGTGAGTTGAAAAAATATATATAAAAACAAATAAAAAGGCGAAAATGAGACAAAACAATATAACAATGATAAAATATAGTATAGAAACCGAAAGCAAATTATGATAATATTAAAATAGCAAAGTAATATTTAAAGGAGAAATATTATGAAGGTTTTAAAATTAACGAACTGGACGCTTGATTATAGCGGTAGAAAAATCCCTGCGAGCGTTCCCGGCGATATTACTATCGACCTTTTTAAAGCGGGCGTTGTTAAAGACCCGTATTACGGCTTTAATTACGTTGAAAACACTTGGATTGCTCGTACCGATTTTACTTACGAGTGTGAAATCGACGCTACCGACGAACTTTTAAATCAAGAATCGGTTTGCCTTAATTTCGACGGTATCGACGTTTATTCGTCAATTTACTTAAACGGCGAATTGCTCGGCGATACGAATAATATGTTTATGAAATATTCTTACGAGATTAAACCGCTTTTGAAAAAGGGTAAAAATATACTCGCAGTACGTATGAAAGCCACTTTAAACGAAATGGATAAAATCGACGCTACGGGATATTTTTCTATCTTTAACGAAAAGCGTCTCTTCGTAAGAAAGGCTCAATGCCATTTCGGTTGGGACTGGGCGCCGAAGATTTGCGCTTACGGCATTTGGCAAGACGTTTATTTGGAAGTTGGAAGCAGTTGTAAAATTGATAGCGTTTACACCGTTGCCGACGTTAAAGGTAATTTAACGATTTTTACCGAACTTAATTATAATATTCACGCTGTTTTCGACGCGGAAGGTCAAGTTGCCGAAGGTGAATTTGAAGCAAAAGAAGATACTTTAATTTATTATCTTTCCGAAAAGCCCAACGGCGATAAATATATTAAAAAATCTTTCTCGGTTGTAGGAAAGAAGAATTTTGCTTGTTTTAAAGTTGAAAATCCTGAACTTTGGTGGCCTATAGGATACGGCGAACATCCACTTTACAACTATAAAGTTGAACTCGTTAGGGGTGGCGAAGTCGTTTATGAAACTTCGGGCGTAGTAGGTTTTAGAAGCGTTAAACTTTTAGAAGAACCGCAAGGGGATAATTATTTAAGTTATCAACTTGAAATAAACGGCAAAAAGATTTTTGCAAAAGGTGCGAACTGGATTCCCGTAGAGTGTTTCACGGGCGTAGTTGAAGATCAAAAATACGACCGTCTTACCGACCTTGCCGTAAACGCTAACTATAATATGTTAAGAGTTTGGGGCGGTGGTATTTACGAAAAAGACGTGTTTTACGACCTTTGCGATAGAAAGGGGCTTTTAGTATGGCAAGATATAATGCTTGCTTGTAGCGATATTCCCGAAGATAGACAAGAGTGGGTAGACAACGTTGTAAAAGAAGTTGAATATCAAATCAAAAGGCTTCGAAATCACCCGTCAATCGTGTACTGGTGCGGTGGTAACGAAAAGACGGGGTCGTACGGTAGATATATCACTATGGGCGATTACTTTATTAACGTAATTCTTCGCGGTGTTATTGCTAATCTCGATATTACTCGTCCTTATGCAAGACAATCACCTTGTTCTCATACCGACGTCGGTCAAGACTCTACTTCGGGCGAAAGCCACCACAATTCTTTTGAAAGAAGTTTGGTAGACGGTATGGATATTTATAGGGATATGGTCGCTGAAAAGCGTGTTCCGTTCATTTCGGAATCTGCTATTATGGGACCGAATACCGTTGAAGCCAACAAGAGAATGTATCCTGCCGATAAACTTTGGCCTATGAACGACCTTTGGGACGATAGACTTATGGAAAATCCATACGGCTCTGTTCCGCTCACTTTTGCAAAAAGGCAAATGAAGTACGCCGAAGATATGTACGGAAAGGTTACGACTTTAGAGAACTTTACGGCAAAGGCAATGCAAGTTCACGCAGAAGCAATGAGAGCAGAGTGCGAGTTTGCAAGAACGGGAACGGAAGGCGTAACGGGTGGCTTTATGGCGTGGATGTACACGGATATTTGGCCGTCGGGCAGTTGGTCTACTATCGACTACTGGTGCGAGCCTAAACAAGTCTATTATCAAATGATGAGATCCTTTAAGCCAAGGCTCGTTACCTTTGTTCAAGATAAAGAAAAGAATACTAATTTAATCGTTATAAACGATTCTAACAGTCCGTTCACAAGCGACGTAAGATTCGGCGTTAAGACTTTTGACGGAAAAGTGCTTTTTGAAGATAAAGCGCATATAGGCGGACTTATTGACAAGGTTTATAGTAAAAAAGTTGATTTTGATTGCGAACGATTTGACGTCTATCTCTTTGTTGAATATACCGAAAACGGAGAGAAAAAGACTAATCTTTATTCGCCGAAAATGTGGAGAGAAGTTAAGTTTACAAGCGATTATACCGTAACGACAGAAACTTTAGCAAAGAATAAAGTTAAGGTTACCGTTAAGGCAAACGCTTTTGCAAAATCTGTATTTATCGCATTTAAGGATAATTATAAGTATACTTATTCGGACAACTATTTAGACGTTGAAGCGGGCGAAGAAAAGAGCGTGATTGTAACTTGCGATAGCGAAATCAATTTAGATGATCTTATCGTTACCGACTTTGCTAAAATGACGGAGTGATTATGAAAAAATATAAAGTAAACGGCGTTGAATTTTTCGACTGGAACGGCGTTCCTCACTGCACGATTGATCAATGCGGAGTAAGGGCAACTTACCCGTTTGAAAAACCGACTACCGATTTTTCTATCGAAGCGGTTTTGATGGATTTAGACGGAACTACCGTTATAAGCGAAGAATTTTGGATTTATCTTATTGAAAAAACTATTCAAATAATTACTACACCAGACTTTAAACTTTGCGAAGAAGATATACCTTTCGTTTCGGGTTTTTCAACGGCAGAGCATTTGGAATATTGTCTTAAAAAATATAAGATAGACAAGACTGTGTTTGAAGCCCTTAACGCTTACCATACCGCCGCCGAGTTTGAACTTGGCGAAATTATGCAAGGTAGGGGAAATCAAGAGGCTTTTAAACCGAGAAAAGGACTTAAAGAGTTTTTATATACTTTAAAGGAAAAAGGTTTAAAAATAGGGCTTGCAACGAGCGGTCTTGATTATAAGGCGATACCAGAAATCGTATCTTGCTTTAACGTTTTAGGTATGGGCGATCCGTTAAAATTTTACGACGCGGTAATTACGGGCGGTAGAAGAAAGGGTAACGGCGAATACGGTACCATAGGCGAACTTGCGGTAAAACCGCACCCATGGATATATTCCGAACTTGCAAAAGGTCTTGGAGTAGACGTAAAAAAATGTATCGTTATCGAAGATAGTTCGGCAGGACTTTTGTCGGGTAGACTTGCAGGCATTAACGTAATAGGCTTTAACGACGGAAATCTTATTCAAAGCGGACTACATGAAGAATGTATTTTCATGGCTGATAATTTGGAGCAAATTTTAGAATTTTTGAAAATTTAAAAAAGTATTGCATTTAATTTAAAATTGATATATAATAGACCTATAATTAAGTCATAGGTCTATTATTTTTGTCTAATAATCGACTTATAGGCAGGTTTAAGGAGTAAAATATGAAAGTTTTAATGCTTAACGGCAGTCCGAGAGTAAACGGAAACACACACCTTGCTCTTTCGGAAATCAAAAAGGTTTTAGAAGAAGAAGGAATTGAAGTTGAACTCGTGCAAGTTGGAAACAAAGCCGTAAGGGGTTGCGTGGCTTGTCTTGGTTGTAGAAAAACCGGTAAATGCGTATTTGACGACGGAGTAAACGAACTCGTTGAAAAATTTAAAGACGCCGACGGGTTAGTTATAGGTAGTCCGGTATATTACGCGTCTGCAAACTCAACTCTTATTGCTGTGCTTGACCGAATGTTTTACAGTAGCGGTCGCGTAGACAAAACTATGAAAGTCGGCGCGAGCGTAGCGGTTGCAAGGCGTGGCGGAACGACGGCAACTTTTGACGAGTTAAACAAATATTTTTCTATAAGCGGTATGCCGATAGCGTCGGGGCAGTATTGGAACGGCGTTCACGGTGGAATGGCTGGCGAAGTCGAAAAAGACGGCGAAGGTATGCAACAGATGAGAACGCTTGCTAAAAATATGGCGTTTTTAATAAAGTCGATAGCGCTCGGCAAAGAAAAATACGGCTTGCCGAAAAGAGAAAAAGGCGTATTTACTAATTTTATAAGATAAATAAAAACGCTCCGTTTGGTTGCCAAACGGAGCGCAATTTTTTAGTTTTATTATGCTCTCGCTTTTAAAGTAGCGAGAATTTCTTTAAGTAAATCTTCTGCAGTTGGGTTTGCAAGTCTGTCTTGTTTTGCCTTTTCTGCTTCTTCGGCTTCAAGTTTCGCCTTTTCTTCGGCTTCTTTTTGAGCCTTGTCGTCAAAATACTTCTTAACTGCTTCTTTGTTCTTTAAACTAATACCTGCAGCCTTAACTTCTTTCTTTTGTTCTTTAGTAAGTTTACCTTTCGTAAGCGCTTTTTCAAGTTTTTCGCGGTTGTCTTTAACGCTGTTAATTATCTTAACGATAGTAAAGAGAACGAACGCAATGATAAGGAAGTTGATTATCGCGTTGATAAATGCGCCCCAGTCGATATAGAAACTGTTTGCAAGGTCGATAGTACCGTCTTCAAGTTTAGCAGGCGTTCCAAGGAAAGTGTAAACTTCGCTTAACGCGTTTTTGCCTAAAAGAAGGGCAAGTAAGTAGTTGATAATCGGTTTTAATATAAAATTACTTAAACCGTTAACGATAGCGGTGAACGCGCCGCCGACAATAACACCGACAGCCATATCAACGATATTGCCACGGGTGATAAATTTTTTAAATTCTTCAAAAAACTTTTTCATAAATTTCTCCTTTGTTTTTATGAAAATATTATACACCCGCTTATTTCGTTTGTCAATAAATTTGTAGATTTATAATACGTTAAAATAAATATTTTAAACTGCGTTAAGATTATTGACTTTTACAAGTTAAAGTATTAAAATCAAGTGGTACTCAAATTTTACTAATGTAACTTATGTTTTAGGAGAAGATTATGGAAACACTTTTAAGCCTTTCGATAGCGCTTTTTTTAGGGTTGATGCTATCAAGGTTAGCAAAACTTATACAGTTGCCCGCAGTTACCGCATATCTCGTTACAGGCGTTTTAATCGGACCTTGGTGCTTGGGCGCGTTTGGGGTTAAAGGTCTTGGTTTTACGAGTGAAGAAGAACTAAAATCTTTAAAAATCGTATCCGACGTAGCGCTTGGCTTTATAGCCTTTTCAATCGGTAACGAATTCAGACTTTCGCAACTTAAAGCCATTGGAAAAAAGGCTACTATAATAGGTATTTTCCAAGCGGTAGTAGCAACGATTTTCGTTGATATCGCGCTTATAGGCTTACATTTCTTAATTCCAAAGCAATTTCCGCTTTCGGCTGCAATAATACTTGGCGCAATCGCGTCTGCAACCGCTCCCGCAGCGACTTTGATGGTTGTTCGTCAGTATAAAGCGAAAGGTCCTGTAACCGACACGCTTCTTCCCGTCGTTGCAATCGACGACGCGGTTGGTCTTATACTTTTTGCAATTTCTTTCGGCGTTGCAAAGGCTATAACCGTAAACAAAGTAGATATGATTTCTATTATTTTAGAACCTATTATCGAAGTCGTTATGTCGTTCGGGCTCGGCGCAATTATGGGCTTTTTGATTACTTTCTTTGAAAGATTTTTCCACTCCCGTTCAAAAAGACTTTCAATGTCGGTTGCCTTCGTTTTTTTAACCGTTGCAATTTCTATGTTAGATTTTACTATTGGCGGAGTTCACTTTGCGTTTTCTTCACTTTTAACCTGTATGATGCTCGGAACTGTATTTTGTAATTGTTGCGACTTTTCAGAAGAACTTATGGATAGACTTGACCGTTGGACAGCGCCACTTTTCATCTTATTCTTCGTAATAAGCGGCGCAGAACTTAAACTCTCGCTTTTTGCAGACGTTATAATAGTTTTAGTCGGTGTAGTTTATATTATTTTCCGTTGTTTAGGTAAATATTTTGGAGCGTATGCAAGTTCAAGGTTTGTAAAAGCAGAGCCTAACGTTGTAAAATATCTCGGTATAACCTTATTTCCACAAGCAGGCGTTGCGCTTGGCATGGCGCTTATAGTAAAAGCAACTCCCGCTCTTGGAACGGCTGGAACTATAGTTGAAAATATTACACTTTTTTCGGTACTTATTTACGAACTCGTCGGTCCGTTCCTTACTAAACTCGCTCTTTCAAAGGCGGGAGAAATTGATCCGAGCGGTAAAATTAGCGCAAGGGGACAAAAATATATTTAGCCGTACATACGAAAACGACCTGAGAAGGTCGTTTTTTTACAAAATTTTTACTTAAAAAAGATCTTTTGTTAATTTTACGGTTAAAAATCACTTGAAAAGGCAAAAAGATAAGTATATAATAATGGTATGAAAATTTCTGAAGAAAACAAAAAAATAATATTAAAACTTCTTTTATTCGTACTTTTAATAGGCGTAATAATTGCTGTTGGCTATCTCGTTTTGCACCTTTTGGGTTGGACTAAACTCACTCAAGAACAGTTGCAAGAAATAGTAAAAAGCACGGGCGCTGTCGCTCCGCTTATATTCATATTGATATCCTTTTTGCAGGTAACTTTCGTGCCTATTCCCGGCGCGGTTACTATAATTGCGGGCAATTATTTGTTCGGTTTTTGGCTGTCGTTTTTATATTCGTATATAGGAATGCTACTCGGCGCGATGTTTGCATTCTTTTTAGGTAAAACGATAGGCAGACCTTTTGCAAACTGGATATTAGGCAGTAAAGAAAAGGTCGATTTATGGATAAAAAGGCTAAAAGGCAGGCAAAACGTCATACTCTTTTTTATGTTCTTTTTGCCGTTTTTCCCCGACGATATACTTTGCACGGTAGCGGGGCTTTTACCTATTTCCTATTTTGGATTTTTTATTATGCAAATAGTAACGAGAGCAACTTCGGTGGGCTTTACCTTGCTTTTTATGTCGGGAGAATTTATACCATATCACGGATGGGGATTAGCCGTTTTAGCGGTTATAGGAATAGTCTGCGTAGTCGCTTTTATTTTAAGTATGAAATATTCCGAAAAGATAAACGACTTCTTCGTTGATAAAATAAACGCGCTATTTGGCAAAAAGGCTAAAACTACTGTTAAAAAAGACGAAAAGTAATTGACAATTACGCGCGGAAATAATATAATAGTATCAATGAGGAGTAGTTGGCGGATATTCCGTTGCTAAATCGTTAGCACAAACCTTTTAGGTTTCGGTTTAGTATTAAACGACGAGATCATGCCGTTTTGGCATGATTTTTTTTGTTTAAACACTCTTTAAGCAAATTCAAGCGTAAAACGCAAAAGGAGTAGTATGACACCACACAGTCAGAACGTAAAAGACGTTTTGTCGGAACTTCAAACCGACGAAGTCAAGGGTTTAACTTTAGCGCAAGTTGAAGAAAACACCCAAAAGTATGGCGCAAACAAACTTGAAGAAAAGAAGAAAAAGACGCTCTTTGCTCGCTTTTTAGAGCAGTTTACAGACGTAATGATTATTATTCTTCTTATCGCTGCGGCAATTTCGCTCGGCGTTGCTATTTACGACGGTATATCTAAAAACCACTTCGACCCCGTTGAAATGGTTGAACCGTTCTTGATTTTAGCAATCGTTTTAATCAACGCGATTATGGGCGTCGTTCAAGAGAGTAAAGCTGAAAAGGCGTTAGACGCTCTTAAAAATATGTCCGCGCCACACGCGAGAGTTATTCGTGACGGCGTTGAAAAAATAATTATGTCGTCTGAACTCGTTCCCGGCGATATTATTAAACTCGAAGCGGGCGATTTCGTTCCTGCCGACGCAAGACTTATTAAAAGCGTAAACTTAAAGTCTGAAGAATCTGCCTTAACGGGCGAGTCTGTTCCGTCTGAAAAGTTTGCCGACGCTGAAGTTAAAGAAAAAGCGCCTATCGGCGACAGAACGAATATGGTATTTTCGGGCTGTTCTATAACCTACGGCACGGCTCTTGCAGTAGTAACCGCTACGGGTATGCAAACCGAAATGGGTAAAATCGCAGGTATTCTTGCCAACGAAGAAGAATCTAAAACTCCGTTACAAGTTAAACTTGCAAAACTCGGTAGCATGCTCGGTATTTTGGTTTTGGCTATTTGTGGCGTAATGTTTGCCGTTCAAGTAGTTAGAGACGTAATCGGCAAGCCGTTTAACGTAGAAGTTATTATGGAAGCCTTTATGTCCGCAATATCTTTGGCTGTTTCGGCTATTCCCGAAGGTCTACCTGCCGTTGTAACTATCGTACTTTCAATCGGCGTACAACGTATGGTTAAGCGTAACGCGATTATCCGTAGACTTCCGGCAGTAGAAACGCTCGGCAGTTCGTCGGTTATTTGTTCGGATAAAACGGGTACTCTTACTCAAAACCGTATGACGCTCGTTAAAACTTACGTAGACGGCGGTGAAATTATTGATTTTAACGGCTCGGCTGACGGCGAAACTTATAAAATGCTTTGCTACGGCTCGCTTTGTTCGGACGGTAAAGTAGTATTTGAAAACGGCGTTGAAAAACATCTTGGCGACCCAACCGAAACCTCTATCGTTTTAGCCGCTCATAAAGCGGGTGGAATTCAAGACGAACTCAACGCTAAACATCCGAGAAAAGCAGAACTTCCTTTCGATTCAGACCGTAAACTTATGACTACGGTTAATATGATAGACGGCAAGCCCGTCGCTATAGTAAAGGGCGCGTTCGACGTTATCGCGCAAAGAACTGTAAAAGGCGACGTAGAAAAGGCGAGAATTGCTTGCGACGAAATGAGTTCTAACGCGCTTAGAGTTCTTGCCGTTGCGTATAAAGAACTTGACGAAGTTCCTGCAAATCCATCTTTTGAAGAACTTGAATACGGTCTTACTTTCGTAGGGCTCGTAGGTATGATAGATCCGCCGAGACCAGAGTGTAAAGTTGCAGTTGCAACTTGCCGTCAGGCAGGCATTAAACCCGTTATGATTACGGGCGACCATATCGTAACGGCAACTGCTATTGCTAAAGAACTTGGTATTTTCGTAGACGGCGACAAGGCTATAACGGGCGCCGAGCTCGACGAAATGAGCGACGAAGAACTTGATAAAGAAGTTAGAAATATTTCAGTTTACGCTCGTGTTTCGCCAGAAAATAAGATTAGAATTGTAAAAGCATGGCAGAAAAAAGGCGAAGTCGTTTCTATGACGGGCGACGGCGTAAACGACGCTCCTGCTCTTAAGGCGGCGGATATTGGTTGCGCAATGGGTATCACGGGTACGGACGTTGCTAAAGGCGCTGCCGATATGACTCTTACCGACGATAACTTCGCTACGATAGTCGAAGCCGTAAAAGAAGGTAGGGGAATTTACGAAAACATTAAAAAGGTAGTAGGTTTCTTACTTTCAACAAACCTTGCAGAAGTTTTGGTAGTATTTATTTCTACCGTAATTTTAGGCTTTATAGCAGACCTTGGTAACCCGTTCGTTCCTATCCAACTTCTTTGGATTAACCTTGTTACAGACTCGCTCCCGGCAATCGCGCTCGGTATGGAAGCGGTTGAAGACGATATTATGTTCCACAAGCCAAAGGCAAAGAACGAGAGTTTGTTCGCGCATGGCGTTGGCGTAAAAATCGTATTTAACGGAATTTTGCTTACCATAACCACGCTTACGGCGTACTTGCTCGGTTTCTATCTCACGGGTATGGGACATACGGGACACGTAGCAGGTAGTACGCTTGCGTTTATGGTGCTTGCAATGAGTCAACTCGTTCAAGCGCTTAATATGAGATCTTCTCACTCGCTCTTTAAACTCGGTTTCTTTACGAACAAAACTATGAATCTTTCGCTTTTGGTTTGTACGGCTCTTACCGCAGTAGTGCTTTTCATTCCAGTAGTTGCAGAAGTATTCGGTATGATGATGCTCGAGTGGTGGATGTATCTTATCGGTCTTGGACTTTCGCTCCTTCCTATACTCGTTATGGAAATTGCAAAGGCAATCGGTTTTATCAAAACGCATAGTCATAAATAATAATTAAAAATAATAAAATCGCCGATTTTCGATTGAAAATCGGCGATTTGCATAAACAAAAAAAGTCGCTAAAAGCGACTTTTTTAATATCGTTATAAAATTTATGCCCAACGAGCCTTCGCAATTTCGGGGTAAGCGTCGTCTAAAATATTTACGAGTCTAAGAACGAGAGATAAACATTCCGCGCCACAAGTAGAGCGGTCAATAATAGCGTCGATTGAAGCGATAACGTCGTCGTCGTTATCTACGTAAAATTTAACCCAACGGAATTTTAAATTCATTGCGTTGCAAACTTGAATAGCGGCGTCTTTTTTATTTTTAAACTTTTCAACGTCCCAACACTTAAATTCAGCGTAACCGTCGCCGTCTTTATCAAAAATAACGTAAACTGAAATTTCGTCCTTATTGTCGCCGTTGTAAGTTACGTTAACTACGTTGTCCGATTTAACGGTATATTTAACGCCTTTTTCATCCATATGTTCGGTAAATAATTGAGCAAATTCAACCATAATAATTCTCCTAACCTTTTTTAATACTGTAACATATTTTACAGTTTGTGTCAACGATATTTAAAAATTGTATTAAAAAACCTTAAAAGCGTACGAAAATTTATATTGTTTTTTTAATTCCCCAAGTTGCGTAAGTCTTTACGCTTCCGTCGGAATAATTTTTTACCGTAACCGTCAAAACGTTGCCGTTAATTTCAAAAGTAGCCCAAGAACAAATTTTTGAATCTTTCGCGTAATAATAGGTCGCAAGTCCTGCGTTTTCGTAAGGACTTCTCGTTTGATTTCCCGCAGGACCGTTCATAACGTAAATAACTCCTTTGGGGTTTAAAGAATAACTAATTCCTCCGTCTATTTGCCAAGTTTCCGAAGTAACGCGCCCGTCGCTTGAAATCGGGTGAGTTCTCGATATAACGTGGTCGTGTCCTTGCAATACGACGTCTACGTTAAACTGGGCAAAAATTCCTTGCAACTGATTTTGAAGCGAAAGGCTAATAGAATTTTTTTCGGGATTTGAGCCGTAAGAGCCGGGCGAGTAAACGGGGTTGTGCAAAGCGACGAAAGTCCAAGTTTTATCGTTATTTTCAAGTTCGTTTATAAGCCAGTCGTATTGATTAGATTTAAGGCGGTTGCCCGTTAAATCGTTTGTATTAAGCATTATAAATTTAGCGTTGCCGTAAGTAAAACTGTAGAAATATCCAAGCGAAGTGCTTTGGTACGGTATTTTGTTGTTAAAGTGCTTGTAAGTTTCGTTCGAGCCTGCTTGATACGTCGTTTCGTGGTTGCCCGAAATAGCCATCACGGGAATTTTAGAGAGGTAATCAAAATTATCGTGGAGCATATTTTCCCACTCGTTTTCAAGATAAGAATTTTCAACGACGTCGCCCGTGTGTAAAACGAAATCGTTTACGCCTACGATATTAGATAAAACCGCGCCGAATAAAGAGCCTGTGTTTCCCGACGATTGCGAGTCGCTAACGTGCGCGAAAGAAAAACTGTTAGCAGATAAATCTTTAGTACTTAAGGTTACAGTAGCGGTTGAAATATCTACGTATTTATCGTAAATTCTATAAGTATAAGTAGATGATTCGTCCAACTTAATTTCAACTTTCGAGACGTAATATTCTATTATGCCACTTTCGTCGTTCGACGTCGCCTTTTCGGTGTGAACGGGATATTCTTCATAGTTTGTCAAACTGCTACCTTTTGCAATTTGAATTACCGCGCGGAGCGGACGAGAACTTGTGTTAAACGTAAAACCGTAAATCGAATTTTGGGTATCATAAAGCGAAATTGTTAAAGAAGTCGGTCTATAGGCTTGTTTTTCGCTGTAATTGTAATCTCTGAGCGGTTCGCCGTAAGAAAAAGTTTCAGTTCCTTTCGCTCCGCAAACGCAAGACTTATAATAGACTGCGCTCGACGATTTGGTTGCTTCTTCTTTTATAAGCGCGCCGTCGGGGACTTCTAAATTGTACTCGTGGTCGCCTAAAACGTCAGACAAGAAACTTCTGCCTAAATTAAGCGAAAGTCCGCACGTAGTGCAAGAATAAAAATATTCAGCGCCGTGTTGGCAGTTTGCAGGAGTTTTTAAATATTTTTCATCTTCAACCTTTGCAGAGTAATCGTGGGGGAGCGTAACGAAATCTTTAAACGTTTCTTCGCCTGCTTTTCCGCACTTGCAACTGTAATAGTAGACCGACGAGTTTTGGCAAGTAGCCTTTTCTTTTAAATATTGTTCTTCAGTTATTTTTTGATTGTATTTATGAAAATGAAAGGGGTTACACCCGTTTTTACAGCCTGCCGAAAAAACGCAAGTAATCGCCGTTAAAATTACAACGAAAGGTTTAAAAAATCTTCTCATATTAGCCTACCAAAAAGTATTTATTAAATTATATCATAAGTTAAATATCTATGCAATAGTAAAATTGCTTTTAAAAAGTGAGTAAAGCAATAAAGAATAAAAAATAGCGTGTTTTCCGTTACGGAAAACACGCTAAAATTAAGTTAATTAGTCTTGATTTTCGTCTGAAAGTTTTTTCTGTTTCTTTTCTTCGCGAATTTTGTCCATTTTAACGCAAATTGCATTTACCACTTTGGTTACGACAATAACGAGCGCTATAACGATAAAAATTGCAAGGACGCCTTTCCACATTATGTCAAGGGCTTTAAGTACGTCATCCATTTTAATAGCAAGTAAATTTAACATATTTAACACTCCTTATAAAAGACCTAAAATCAAACCGCCAACGATTGCCGAAGCAACTTGACCCGAAACGTTTGCGCCAACCGCGTGCATAAGTAAGTGGTTGTATGGATTTTCTTGAACGCCCATTTTTTGTACGGTACGAGCAGCCATAGGGAACGCCGAAATACCTGCCGCGCCTATCATAGGATTGATTTTTTCTTTGCTGAAAAGGTTTAAAAGTTTTGCAACCATAATACCTGCAATCGTATCGAAAATAAACGCGAGAAGTCCAAGCCCTACTATCATTGCCGTGTTCCACGATAAGAAGGTTTCCGCGCGAAGTTGCGACGCAATGGTAATACCGAGAAGTAAGGTGATAAGGTTTGCCAAGTTGTTAGACGCAGTATCGGTTAAGTTGCCTAAAACTCCACATTCGCGGAGAAGGTTACCAAACATCAAAAAGCCTATAAGCGCAAGAGACGACGGAGCGATAACGCCTGCGATAATCGTAACTATAATAGGGAATAATATTCTCGTAAGTTTAGAAACTTGTTGTGGAGAATAGTGCATTTGAATAGCGCGTTCCTTTTTAGTAGTAGTGCATTTAATTACGGCAGGTTGAATAATAGGAACGAGCGCCATATAAGAGTATGCAACGACCATAATAGGTCCAACGTAATTACTCTTAAGTTTTAACGCAACTAAAATACTCGTAGGACCGTCAGCCGCGCCTATAATACCGATAGAAGCCGCGTCGTTAATCGGGAATCCGCAAAGAACTGCAAGTAAAATGGTGAAAAAGATACCAAATTGAGCAGCGCCACCTAAAATAAAGAGTTTTGGGTTGGTAAGAAGCGGACCGAAGTCTATCATTGCGCCGATACCTATAAATAAAAGAATAGGCATTGCTTCGGACGCGTGAATTCCTATTTCAAACAACCAGTCGATAATACCTGCGGTAGTAACGGTTTCAACCGTTTTTTGAGTGATATGCGTTTTGTCAAGACCGCACGCTAAACAATGTTCTAAAAGTTTAGTCATTTCGTGTCCGCATTCACAAACGAAAACTTGACTCGTAGTTATTTCGTTTAAAACGTTTGAGAAAGGTATATTAACTAAAATACATCCAAATCCCATAGGTAAAAGCAAAGCGGGTTCCATTTCTTTCTTGATTGCAAGGAAAATCAAAACACCGCCGATGATCCACATTACTACGTATTTAATCCAAGTAATGCCGTCAACGCCTAAAAAAGATTGCAGTAAAAATTCCATAAGCATTTCTCCTAAATGTTATCCTAATCATTATAACAAAATATAATAAAAAAAGCAATGACATTTTAATTTTTTGTTCGATTATGTAAAAATTTTGAAATTATTTATAGCATAATCGTTTTTTTACTAAAGTGGTCGCTCTTGGTTCAAATCCCTCTTTGAGTTTCCAATAAAAAATACCAAAACACAAAAACGTGTTTGGTATTTTTGGCTGGGGATGAGGGATTTTCCTCTTGTTTTTTTGCTCGCATAAAGAAATAGCACGAGTCTTGCTCGCAAAAAAACTTCGGTCAACGCTAAAAACGATACTCAATCGTTTTTTCCACTAAAGTGGTCGCTCTTGGTTCAAATCCCTCTTTGAGTTTCCAATAAAAAATACCAAAACACAAAAACGTGTTTGGTATTTTTGGCTGGGGATGAGGGATTTGAACCCCCGAGTGACGGAGTCAGAGTCCGTAGCCTTACCGCTTGGCGAATCCCCATTATTTAGGCTCTATTTTTATAAAGCCTACTAATTATACTACAATTCGCTTTGATTTTGCAAGTATTTTAACGCCGTTTCTTTTAAAAGGTCAAAATTTTCACACCCCTCAAAAAAACTTAAATAAAGCGCGGTTGTATCGTATCTTGCGTCGTGTCCGCCAACGTCTAACGCGCCGAAAAGTTCAGCAGATTTTCGAGTAATATCGTAAGGGTAAACGTCTAAAAATTCGCACATTTCGTTAAGTTTAGGGTATTTATATCCCCTGTGATTAGCCCTTTCCATCTTCATAATAGGGGTAAACGCTTTCATTGTGTCAAAACTTTCACGATATCTAAAAATTCTATCAAGATAGTTAAATTCGGCAATCAAAAACCCTATATCAAACTTTACGTTGTGCGCAACTATTAAATCTGCGGAAAGAAAATCGTCGTAAATTTCGTCGGCGTAATAAGAAAAAGTTTTTCCGTCTGATAAAAGCGCAAGTTTTTCAACGGTAAAGCCGTGAACTTTTGTAGCGGACGGCTCTACGTATTCAACCCCAAAGAAAAAGTTTTTAGCAGTAACGCTTTCGCCGTCGCACATAATATATGAAAGTTGTATTATTCTACCGGGATAAAGCCCCGTAGTTTCTGTGTCAAAAAATAAAATCATAGTGTAAATATTCTATCACAAAATCAATAAATATGCAAGGAAAAATAAAAACGCTCGGCTGTTGTTTTTTGTAAGCCAAGCGTTTTTTTTGTTAAGCGGTTTTAGTTTTATTTATCAATCTTTCAAGCGTTGAAACTGTTTTAGTTGCCGAAAGCGTTATTACGACGACAAGGGCAATTATCATATCTGGTCCAACGTAGGATATTTGATAAAGGAAAGAGTATAAAAACATATTGCTGTGCGGAATGCTCGTTTCAATTATTCCACCGCCAAAGAAGATAAAGCCTGAAATCAAGTGGGCTAAAAATCTACAAAGATAGGCAAGTAAAACGCCAACCGTTAATGCAGGAAGTTCTTTTTTGATAAACTTTTTAGCAACGCCCATCATTGCAATAGATGCAAACGCAATGGGGTAGTCGAGTAAAAAAGTAGTCCAGTTGTAAAGCCAAGCAGATTCGATAAATTGTAAAAGCCCGTGTATAACGCCTACGAGTAGTCCGCTTGCAGTTCCAAAAAAGTAAGCGTAAAGCAAAACTGGAACTAAACTTGCTACGGTAATCGAGCCACTCGGTATAAACTTAAACTTAACGAAACTGAGCGCGAAAGAAGCCGCAATACAAATGCCTGCATAAGCAAGTCTTTTCGTGTCAAAGCCGTTTTCTTTTGTTTTTAAACAAATAACGAAAAGAATACCGATTAAAACTAATATCGTTGCAACCGATATCCAAGCGACGAGCGGTTCGTCTTTAAAAAATCCCGCAACGTCAGTAAATAGGTTTAATAAATTTTGCATTTTTCTCCTTTATTTCGCCAAGGAAATATTTGCTTTGCAATTTTAAAACTGCCTTTCCTATCGTTTTTTTTGCGTAGAAAGTCGAAAGTTAAAACGCGCGTTTTTCAACTTATAGCCCTATTTTCGCTGTCGACTGACGAAAATAAAAAACTCCCACGCAAAAACGCATAGGAGTTAACGTCAATTATTTCATCTTCTTCCCAGTCAAGCATTATCTTGTCAGGTTCAAAGGGTATAATCTCAGCTTTTGCCGTTTGGCATTAAGCACCCCTAGGCGAAATTGTAAATATAATATATCTTTTTTATTCAGTTTTGTCAAGCAAAATGATAGGTCAACATATATTTTAATATGATTTTATCAAAAGCAGAAATAGGAAAAGATTATCTCGTTTTAAAGATAAGCGCAAACCAAAAAGACAAAATAAAATTGTATAAACTCGGAGTTTTTAAAATGCAAACGTTAAGATTAGTAAATAAAATCGCAGGCGGTGGAGTGATAATATCGGTAAAATTTTCCGATATAGTCGTAGGCAAAAACGTTGCCGAAAAAATTACGGTGGAAAAACTGTGATTTACGCAATCGTTGGGCATCCAAACGCAGGTAAAACTACGCTTTTTAATACGCTTACGGGCAAAAGCGCAACGGTTGGCAACTGGCACGGCGTTACGGTGGAAAAAGAACAATCTACTTTTAGTTATAACGGGCAAACGCATAATTTGATTGATTTACCCGGAATTTACAGTTTGGCTTGCGCCTGTAGTGAAGAAAGGGTAACGCAAGATTTTTTGATAAATAACGATTATCAAGGCGTTATTTTCGTAGTTGAAGCAAAAAAGGTAAAACGAGCCGAAAAACTTATTTTTGAACTAAAAAAACTCAATAAAAAGGTCGTCGTTTTCGTCAACGGCTACGACCAGTTTAAAAAAGACGGTGGCAAAATTGATTTTAATAAAATGCAAACGAGTTTACAAGTGGAAGTCGTTTTAGGTAACGCTTTCGACAAAAACAGCGCTTTCAAATTATTACAAATTTTGCAACTTCATAGCATCGGTTTACCGATAAAAAATGGAAACGAAACGAATAAAGATGAAGAATACTTTTTTCCGCCGAAAAGAAAAATAAAGTTCCAAGACCTGTTTTTAAATAAGTTCGTTGCCCTTCCCGTGTTCGTAGCGTCAATGGTTTTTACCTTTTGGTTTTGTTTTGGCAAATTTAGTCCTATTTCGCTAATAAGTGTTGCTATAAGTCGATTATTCGACGATTTTATAATAAAACTTTTAAGTTTTGCCGTAAAAGACGTAATTTCGCCATTTTTATACGGGCTAATTTTCGACGGAATTTTTAAGGGCGTAATTTCGGTTTTAGAATTTTTACCGCAGGTTTGCGCTTTGTCGCTATGTATGAACTTTTTAAATCAATCTGGATTTTTTTCTCGCTTTTCAGCGGTTGCGGACGATTTTCTATCCAAGTTTGGTTTAAGCGGTAGGGCGCTTTACGCTTTAGTTTGCGGATTTGGTTGTACAGCCGTCGCATTAACGAGCGTAAACGGTATTTCGGACGAAAAAATAAAAAGGCGAGTAGCACTTTCGTTACCGATAGTCAGTTGTTCGGCAAAAACGCCCGTGTACGCCTTTTTGGCTAAAGGACTATTTGGAAACCGAGCGTTTTTAGTTATTTCGGCTATTTATTTTTCGTCTATCGTTTTACCGCTCGTCAATTCGTATTTTTTGAAAAAGACTTTTATAAAAGGTGAAACTGAAAATTACGTATCTGAAATTGCCGATATGCGCATACCTGCATTTAAACCCCTTTTAAAATCCTTGCAAAAAACTGCGATACAGTTTATAATAAAAGTAGGTACGGTGATTTTAATTTCGTCGGCGTTAGTTTGGATATTAAAGAGCATATCTTTCGATTTCAAACTTTTAAGTAACGACGAGATTGAAAATTCTATGCTTTGCTTGATAGGAAAACGCCTTGCGTTTCTTTTTCATCCTATCGGTATTTTAAACTGGGAATACGCCGTTGGCGCGGTGGTGGGTCTTTTTGCAAAAGAAGGCGTAGTTTCAACTCTTTCGCTTTTGGGAGCGGGCGTTTTGCCTCTTTCTTTTCAAAGCAAAATTGCGTTTATAGTTTTTTGTTACGCCTATACTCCGTGCGTTACCGCTCTCGGCTCTTTTAAGCGAGAATTTGGCGTTAAGTTTATGCTTATATGCGCGATTTACTGGCTTATAGGCGGGTTTTTATTATCTTATTTAACTTATTTTATTTTAAATTTATGAAGACTTTTTATGCAAGCGGAAAAAAACTTTCCGAAGAAATAACTGAATATTTTAAAGGCGGTGTTTCGTATTCTCTTGCCAACAAACTTATACGCAAAAAAGAAGTTAAGTTAAACGGCGTAAGAGTTAAAGTCGACCAAAAAACTTTAGACGGCGACAAGATTGAAGTTTATTACGACGGAGTAGACGAAAGGGCGGACAAAATTATTTTTAAAGACGAAAATATTTTGGCAGTTTATAAACCAAGCGGTATTACGAGCGAAGAATTTTATTTGCTCGTAAAGTCGAAAAATCAAGGAGCAGGGTTTATACATAGGTTAGACCAAAATACCGACGGCATTATGCTTTTTTCCTTAAACGACAGAGCCGAAAAAGAACTTTTATACGGCTTTAAGCATAGAACTTTTGAAAAATTTTACCTTGCCGAAGTTTACGGCTCGCCTAAAAAAGTCTGCGATCAACTCGTAGCGTATCTTAAAAAGGACGCTAAAAACAGTACGGTTAAAATCTACGACGACAAGTCGAGCGGTGGGGAAAAGATTATAACCGAATATTCGGTATTAAAAACAAACGGCGAAACGTCGGTTTTAGAGGTTAAACTCGTAACGGGCAAAACCCATCAAATTAGGGCTCATTTATCTCACGAAGGGCATTTTATTATCGGCGACGGCAAGTACGGCGACGAGCGTATAAACCGCAAATTTCACGCAAAAAAGCAAAGGCTTACGGCTTATAAACTCATTTTGAAATTTGACGAAAAAAGCCCCCTTTACTACTTAAATGAAAAGCAGTTCGTTTTGCAAAACGAACTCTTAAAACACTTTAAATTTTAATCATAACCACCACTTCAAGTGGTGGTTAATTTTCGTTAAAGGCTACAATAAAAACGCTTCGTTTTCCGTAGAGGAAACGAAGCGTTTTTTTAGTCGTCAAAACTGTTTTCGAATTCAATTACCGCGTAATATTTATTTTCTTCTTTTTCTAAAAGTTCGTCTATTGATTTTTTAATTTCGTCTTGTTCGTTTGATTTGTCAAAAGGTAGAACGAGGTCGAAAATTACGTTTGTAAAGGTTGGACCTTTAACTATTCGCAAATCGTGAAAAGACGCGCGCGGATGATTTTCTTTTAAAAATTGACTAATAGTATGGGTAAGTTTTACAGTTTCGGGGTCGGAAAGATTTATCGGGTCTAAATGGCAAACGAGATTTACGTTTAGTTTTTTCAAACAGTCTCGTTCGATTTCGTCGGCAAGTTCGTGCGATATCATAACGTCTACTTTTGAATCGACTTCAATGTGGACGGTTGCGAAAAATTGCGTTGGGCCGTAGGAGTGTACTATAAGTTCGTGGACGTCTAAAACGCCTTTATGCGAGAGAATTAAACTTTTGATTTTATTAAAAAGTTCCGCGTTAGGTTTTTCGCCAAGTAAGGGGTCAATAGTATCTTTAATTAAACTAATTGCCGAAATAATAACGAGAATTGATACCAAAATTCCTAAATATCCGTCAAGTTGAAGATTTGTAAAAATGCCGATTACGGCGCAGGCGAAAACAGCCGTCGTAGATATTGCGTCGTTTCTAGAGTCGGCGCTCATTGCTTTAATAGCGTCGGAATTAACGGCTTTACCAAGTCCGTTAAAAATTACCGATAGGCAAATTTTAACGAGTATTGAAACTCCTAAAATAATGCAGGTTATAAGTGAAAAATTAGTCGTTTGCGACGAGAATATCTTATCTATTGCAGACCGCCCCGTTTCAATTCCGATAAAGAAAATAACGCAGGCGACGAGTAACGTCGTAACGTATTCAAATCTTGCGTGTCCAAAAGGATGCTCTTTATCCGCCGACTTTCCCGAAATTTTAAAACCTATTAAAGTTATTATAGAAGTCATAAAATCGGTCAAGTTGTTTATAGCGTCGGCAACGACTGCAACCGAGCCCGATAAAATACCTGCGATAAGTTTTATGGCAAACAAAAAAGCGTTGCCTAAAATACCAAGCGTTCCCGACGCTTTGCCGTAGGCAGACCTAACCGTTGGATTTTCAACGTCTTTGTAATTTTTTATAAAGAGTTTTTTAAAAAGAGTAGTCATGTATTACCTAAAAACTATGCGTGCGCGATTGCGCACGCATAAATATGAGTTAATTTTTTCTAAAAAGATACTTAAATTCAAAAAATAGTACGGTTACAAGCGCCGAAAACGAAGCCAAAATAACTGCGACGGCTTTTAAGATATCCGCGCTACTTGACGAAACTATACAATCGCTATCAATATAACCGACTCCGTCGCCATATTTAATAAGGAGAGTATTTCCGCGTTTTAAAACGGTAACTTTCGTCTTTTTAGCGATAGTTCCTATCGTCTGTCCTTGGTCGTCAAAGACGGTAACACCGCCTTTTTTATAAACGTAAACGTCGCTAATTTCGGTGTCTCCGCTTTCGCTTACTAAATTTTCAACTAAAAACGTCTGTGGAATATATCCTGTAATTTCGCCGTTTGAAACTACGAAATAGTCAACTTGGTTAAAGTTTATTTGACTTACGATTTCAACCCTATCTCCAAATGAAATTTGCGATGAAGTTATTTTAAACTCGTCTTGCAAAACGGGAAGATTGTAAACGTTAAAATCAACTACGGCGTAAAGGGTTTTTTCCATAGGCTCGCAAGTTTTTGGCGAAGATAAAATATCTGAACTACGCGCGACTGCAACTAAACCGTCTTTAATAAGTAAGGAATACTTGTCGTCTAAACGAATAACGGCGTAATCGGTTTGGTTTGATTTTGCTTCCGAATAACCTAAAAATTCAAAATATTCGCCGTTTAAGAGGGTGGAGTTTACTTTAAAAAGTTTCGCCCCGTCTTTAACGTTTACGAAAGATTGCGCAGAGTTATAGTCAAGGGTTAAATTGCTTGGGATATCAATAGTATGCGGAGTTGAAATATTTAATTCCGCGTCAGTCGAAGATTTTAAAATAAGACCTTCAAAAATAAAGTACGCCGTTTGGGAGTTGCAAGATAAACACATTGATTTAGCAGGGTTTATCGAGCCTAAATTTGAAGACGTTTCAAGCGTTTTGCTTGTAATTTGCCCTTCTTCAATAATATCAATCATATTGTTTTCGTAAAGGGCGTAAAGTTTACCGTCGAAATCGGTTTGAAGATTTAAAATCTTTGAACTTATTTGACTTTTAGTAATAAATTTAACTTGGTTGCCGTCGTAAGAGTAAAACTCGTAGTAGTTGTCGTTTTCAGCGCAGTAGTAAACAGTTCCAAAAACGTCGGCTACTATTTGTACGGCAGAGCCTACTTGCGTAGTTTCAAAAACGACTTTTTCAACTGTAAATTCGTCGGTTCTTACGTCGATTTTACAAACGTACGGATGGTTTAAACTTTCGTAAGTTTTATTGTAAACTACGTAGAATATTCCTTCAGAGAAACTAACGTCAACGACCTTATCTTCGTTTGGTAAACTGTGCGACGAAGCGTCGGATATTTCAAATTCTATTCCGTCGCTACCGATAGGCGTTATTTTGCATACGTTTATAACGTTGCCCACGGTGTAACAAACGTAGCCGTTTCCAACCGAAAAAGCGTCTATTTTAGAAGTTGATAAATTTATTCTCGCGTAGTTTTGCTCGTTTTTTGAAACGTCGTTTATAACGACGATTCTACCGTCGTCTAAAGCGTAAATTACGTCTTTGTCAACGACTATATCTTTAGCCCCCGAAGTTAGTCTGTTTACGGCGCAAGAGTTGGTCGTAATTGCAAATTCGGTAAAAGAGTTCGAGTTTGTAAGGTCGATTTCTTGAACTGCGTTAATTTGATTGTCCACTACCCAAAGTCTATCGCCGAGAAGACAAATTCCTTGCGGATTGTAAATCGCTCCAAGGTCGCCTTTATCGTCGGTTGAAACGGTTTTTACGGTAGTTTTTGTCTTCGTTATAGAGTTTATAGCGTAAATTCCGCTTGCGCAAGAGTAGTAAACGGTGTCGCCGTTTTCCGATTCGGTAAGCATTCTAACGTTATGGGCTTCGCTGTCGAAAACCGAAATTTCCGTTCCGTCCCAAACGAAAATGCCGTCTTGACTGCTTTTTGAGAAATAAACTTTATTATTAGAAAGTAATAATTTGGTTACGTCCGTTTGAGCGGTTTTGGCAAGTTCGGTTACTTTGAGTTTTCCGAATCCGTCTTTTTCAAGTTGGTATAAATAAACGTTATCCGTCGTCGTGCATACGATTTTGTTTTCGTAAACCGAAAACGACGACGTGCTAGTTAATACGGGAATTGCGCTCTCGCAAGCGATTTGCTCTGCGGTAGGCGGAGTCCATCCAACCGTGTCAAAATCCGTAATATCCAAAGCCCAAACAACCGATTCGTATAAATAAAGCAAATAGTTTTCGTATCGCTGAAGGGTAGTAACGGGCGAGTCGTCAACGTTTACAAGTTCTATTTTAGAAAACTTCTCGTTTTTGTAAATTACGATAGAATTCTTTTGTGAAATCGCAACGAATTCTTCCGTTTGATCTTGATATCTGCAAATGGCGAACGGATCTTCAAGTTTGTAATATTGCAAATAACTCGTAGGTAAAAATATGTCCGTTTGAACGGTGTCGCCCGTTTTGTGGGAGGCTTTAGCGTCAATTTTTATAAAACACGGAAAAATAAAGCATATCGCAAGTATCGTTAAAATTAAAATGCCAAACTTTTTCATAAAGCCTCCTTTTTTTGATAATAATATATACTTTAATTATTATAACACATATATTGACAAAAAGACAACTTATTTGACAAATTAAAACAAAATAATTTACGCCTGACCTTTTAAACAAGACAGGCGTTTGTCTTATATTGTAAAGTATTATAAAAACGAACAAATGTTTGCAAAATTGCAAAAATAAGAAGAATAAAAAAATTTTTTCAAAAAAATCGAAAAAAGTTGGTATGGAAACTCTTGATTTTTCAAAATTTTGGGTTTACAATGCGGGCGTCTTTGGCAAACGGACGGTTTTCCGCTTTGAAAAAAGTATTGACTTTGGCGTAAAAAAAGGAGGTGCAAAATTATGTATGCTTATGAAAAAACGATTTTAGAAACGTACGGTCAAACGGAGGCTTTTATTAAAAGCACGCGCTTGGCAATAAAAAGGGGAGCGCTTGCAAGTTATTATTCTCGTAAGCCCGTAGAACAACTGGCTGACGAGATAATTAAACTCAAACTTCAACTTGAAGAAATTGAAGCCCTGAAAAACGCAATCGACGAATCTCTTTTAGAAATAAAACCCTGCTATTCGTATTTCTTAAAGGTTCGATACGGCATTTTAGACGGTAAAGATTTATCGGTTGAAAAAGATTCTCATTATTATAGGATGGTTGCCTACGCGCTGGGCAAATTCGTTTCAAGTATGAGAAAAAGGGGTTATTCGGGAGAAGTTTTAAATCGCACGTTTCAAAATTACGTTTATCTACAAAGCGCGTACAAACAAATTTCTAATTTTGAAACTAAAGTTAAAAGTTGCGGTAATCTAAAACACGGTGGGACAAGCCTTAAAAACAAAAAAATTAAAAAGGAAGGTTTTAAAAAGTTTTAGGGGTAGAAGAACTATTCGTCGTCCCACTCGCTGTCGGTTACCACTTCGTCTTTGGCTTTTTTTTGAGAGGGCTTAAACAAAAGATAAACGATACTTATCGCGACGATTGAAACGGCAATTATAACGACTAATTGAAGGGCGTTGCCAAATCCGTTTTCTTCTACGCTTTCGCTAACGGTTTCGGAAGAAGAATCAATAATTTCTTCTTCCTTTTCTATGGGCAAAAACGGAATTTCAAAGTTTGAAATACAAGAAGAAAGAACGTATCCGACGTACTCGTCCCCCGAAAGAGTGTTGACAAAGCCGTAAACGTAGGTTTTTCCGTCGTTTTTTTCAATAATGCCGTAATAGTCAACCGTGCTACCTTGCGTTAATGTTTGCGATAAGGTAAGGTCTGTGTCGGTGTATAAAAGGCAGTTTTGATTTACAGTAAAGGTTACGGACGGAAACAAAACTTGCGGAGTATAGTCAACGACGAACAGGTCTTCAGTCGAAACGTAGCCTTTTGCCGACGGAATAGTGGGGTCGTTGCTTTTATATTCGACTTTTGCAGACGAGTGGCTTATGCTAATTACTTTTACAAAGTAACCTACGGGCAGTTCAAACCACTTTAGAGTAAGGGTTGAATCTATGTATAAATAAACGCCTTCGTCGGTTATTTGCGAGTATCTAACGTCTTCGGCGCTAGCCGAAATTTGCGGAACTGAAATTGCTAAAAGTAGCGCGAGCGCTAAAATAAATTTTTTCATATCGCAAATTATACAATAGCCGAAAAATCTAAAAGTTAAAGAATAAGTAGAAAAAGGGGAGTGTTTGTCGATTATGACTCAAAAAGAGTGCCTTGAAAAACTCGCTCTTATTGAAAGAGAAATCAAAAGGCGGAAAGAAAGCCCGTTATTTAAGTATAACACGGGCGAGATTATTCATCAAAAACAGGTTGCGTTTCACAAGTGCCAAAAGCGAAACCGATGGGTTTTCGGGGGTAACCGTAGCGGAAAAACCGAGTGTGGAGCGGTTGAAAGTATTTATATGGCAAGGGGAAATCATCCGTATAGGCAAAACCGAAAAGACGTTTTCGGTTGGGTAGTTTCACTCTCTCGCGAAGTTCAACGCGACGTTGCGCAAAGTAAAATACTCAAGTATTTACCAAAAGAGTGGATTGTTGAAATAATTATGAGTTCGGGCAGAAAGGATAGCCCCGAAAGCGGAATTATCGACCAAATAAAAATAAAGAACGTTTTTGGCGGAATTTCAACGATAGGCTTTAAAAGTTGCGATCAGGGCAGGGAGAAATTTCAAGGCAGTTCGCTTGATTTCGTTTGGTTTGACGAAGAACCGCCCGAAGACGTTTATAGAGAGTGCAAGATGAGAGTTATAGATAAACGCGGAGATATTTTTGGAACTATGACTCCGCTAAAAGGTCTTACTTTCGTCTACGACGAAATCTATTTAAACAGGGCGAATTCCAAAGACGTGTGGTACGAGTTTATGGAGTGGTCGGACAACCCCTATCTTGCAAAGGACGAGATTGAAGGGCTTACTCAAACTCTATCCGAAAAAGAACTTGACGCAAGGCGGTTTGGTAGATTTTCCGACGAGTCGGGGTTGGTTTATTCCGAATTCGACGAAAATAGGCACGTTATAGAGCCGTTTTCCTTTCCTTTCGACTGGCAAAACTGCATTTCAATAGACCCGGGTCTTAACAATCCGCTCGCGTGCCATTGGTACTGCGTCGACTACGACGACGTCGTGTACGTGGTAGCCGAGCATTTCACGGCGAAAAAAGACGTCGCTTGGCACAGTCAAAGAATAAAGGATATAAGCGAGCAAATAGGTTGGCGAAAAGACGGAAAAGGCAGGCTTACCGCAATAATCGACTCCGCAGCAAACCAAAAGACGCTCGCGTCCGTAAAAAGCGTTACCGAACTTTTTTACGAACACGGAATACTTGCAAATCCAAACGTAAATAAAGATTTGTTTTCGGGAATAGCGAGAGTAAAAGAATACTTTAAAAACGATAAAATATTCATCTTTAAAACGTGTGTGAATTTAATTCGCGAACTAAAAACTTATAGGTGGGGAAAGGGGGATTTACCTATAAAGCGAGACGATCATTGCGTGGACGAGTTGAGATATTTTATTATGACTAGACCTACTGGCGAAAAGCCTAAAAGCGCGCAGTCCGAAATTGCCAAAGACAAACAAAGACTTGCAAAAAGGCTTAGGAGGTCGAAAGGTTTGTAACTAAACCGAAGAATTGACGTGAATTCAAAGACGAAAAAAGAAATTACCGACGCGCTTAAAAAAAAGGCGGTGGGGTTTGATACTTTTGAGACGGTTGAAGAATTTGCCGAAAGCGACGGCGAGATAAGACTCGTCAAAAAAAAGGTTACCAAAAAGACCGTACCGCCCGACGTGTCAGCGGTAAAACTTCTTCTCGATATCGACGGCGAAAGTTCGCCTATAAGTTCGTTATCTGACGAAGAACTTGAAAAAGAAAGGGCAAAACTTATTAAAATTTTGGAGGGAAAATTAAAAAATGAAAATCGAAAAATGCAAAATTAAAATTAAATGCGACGTTGGGGGTTGTCATAATATGGCGGATAAGTCGTTTAGTTTCGACGGCGTTACGACGCAGTTTAACTTATGCGACGACTGCCTAAATAAACTCGTAAAAAAAATAATGCAAGCAAAAGGGGGTAAAGGCGTTGAACAAAAAGCAAGTAAGCGATAGCCAAGAAAAGTTTTACGAAGACGTTGTAAAAAGCGTAACCGAAGATTTTTTAAAAAGGCAAAGCGAAAGAAGGTCGGTTGAAAGGCAATGGCAACTTAATCTTAACTATCTTTCGGGCAATCAATATTGCGAAATTTCGGCGAACGGCGAAGTTGAAGAAACGGAGAAATATTATTTTTGGCAAAGCCGAAACGCATACAACCACATAGCGCCGGTAGTCGATACGAGAATTTCAAAACTTTCTCGTAATACCCCTATTATGAGCGTTAGAGCGCAAGGCGAAGAAGAAAGCGATATAAAAACTGCAAAACTCACTTCAGCCTTATTAAAGTCAGCCTATAGTCGCGTTAATTTAACGTCTACCATTGCAAAAGCAACGAAATGGAGCGAAGTTTGCGGAACGAGTTTCTATTTTATAGGATGGGACGAAAACGCTGGAAAGTGTTTGGGCGAGTACGAAGGTCAAAAGGTTTACGAAGGGGATATTAGGGTTGAAGCCGTATCGCCTTTCGAGATTTTTCCCGATTCTATTTGCGCCGAAAATATCACCGAGTGTTCAAGCGTGATAAGGGCGAGAGCGGTGAGAGTTAGCGAAGTGTTTTCGCGTTACGGAGCGTCGATAAATGGGGCGGACGTAGACGTGTTCGCTCTTTCGCAAACGTCAACGCTTAATATCGGCGAAAATCCAAACGTTTTGCACGACGGAGTAATTTTGATTGAAAAATACGAAAGACCAAGCGCGGAATTTCCCGACGGACGATATATCGTCGTCGCAGGCGATAAAATTCTTCATTACGGACCGCTACCGTACGTAAACGGTGTTGAAGGTAGGCGAGATTTTCCTTTCGTTCAGCAAAATTCAATCGACAAAGCGGGCAGTTTTTTCGCTACGTCTATAATCGAAAGAATTATTCCTGTTCAAAGAGCGTACAACGCCGTCAAAAATAGAAAGCAAGAGTTTTTAAATAGGCTTACTATGGGCGTCGTGTCGGTTGAAGACGGTTCGGTGGACGTCGACGATTTGGCTGAAGACGGTTTATCGCCGGGCAAAATCGTCGTGTATAGGCAAGGAACTCGTCCGCCGTCGGTAATAGGAACGGGCAGTATTCCTGCGGAACTTATTTATGAAGAAGAAAGGCTTTTAAACGAATTTATTTTAATAAGTGGCGTCAGCGAATTTTCAAGAACTGCAAACGTAGATTCCAACGTGTCGTCGGGGGTTGCTTTGCAACTTTTGATCGACCAAGAAGAAGCGAGAATGAGTTCTACCGGAGAAAACGTAAAAACTGCAATCAAAGAGATTGCAAAGCAAATGATAAGAGTTTTCAAACAGTTCGTAACGGACACGAGATTACTTCGCGTCGCGGGGGAATCAGGAAAGGTCGAACTGTACTATTTCAACTCGTCCGACCTTTCGTCAGACGACGTTGAATTTGATAGCGAAAACGGATTATCTTACACTCCTGCGCAAAAGAAAAACGCTGTTTATGAACTTATAGGCGCAGGTGTTCTAAACGACGACAGCGGAAAAATGAACAAGAGAACTAAAGCAAAAGTGCTTGAAATTCTCGGTTTCGGCTCGATGGACAACGCTTTAGATATAGAGAGTTTACACGTCGGCAAAGCCGAAAACGAAAACGTTTCTAATTTTGACCAAGATATTTCGGTTGACGAATACGACGATCACGAAATTCACGTTGCCGAACACACGAGATATCTTTTGTCGGTAGAAAGCGAAAGGGTAAGAAAAGACCCTGTAAAAAAACAAAGGGCAATCGAGCATTTAAGAGCGCATAAAAAGGCGCTTATCGGCTCGGCTCAATAAAACGGAGGGTGGTTATGAAGATTGAAAACGTAGAACTTGAAACGGTGGCATCGCAACCTACGGTGGTAGAAAATGATTTGGGCGAAAGGGCTTTTAAACCGTTCGGCAAGTTCAAAGATGCGGAGTCGCTTCTAAAGGCTTACGAAAGTTTAGAGTCTGAATTTACACGGCGCAGTCAAAGACTCAAAGCAATCGAAGGGGAACTTTTAGCCCGTTCCGAAAAGGATAAAACGGAGCAAAAAGTAGTGGAAAAACCGTTGGATAACGGGGATATAAACGGGCAATATCTCCTATTCGACAAATACGCCGAAGAAATCCGTGAAGAAATTAAAGAAAACAAAACGGATACGGCAAGCGCTTACATTAAAATTTTAGAGAGAGAACTCAAATGCGCTGAAAACAAACTTTCCGAGCAAAAACCTGTCGAAAAACAGGCTATCGGCGAAGACTTTTCCGAGCGGATTATAAAAGAGTATCTCAAAAAAATCTTGGAAGCAAAGCCAAAGGCAAAACTATTCGGCGGTGTGGCGTTAGTCGCTCCACCGCAAAAACCGCAGACGATAGCCGAAGCGTCGGTTATCGCTAAAAATTACATTAAAATTAAAGGAGAATAAAAATTTATGGTAACTATGACCAGCGCGGATAAGGCGCTTAAAACACTTTATTTAGGAGCAGTAGCAGAACAACTCAACACCGAAGTCAATCCGCTTTTGACGGCGATTAAACAAACGACCACAGACGTATGGGGAAAAGAAGTAAGACGTTTAGTTAAATACGGAGTAAACGGCGGAGTTGGAGCGGGCGACGAAGACGGCGATCTTCCGTCCGCTGCGGGAAACAACTACGAACAGTTGGTTTCAACCCTTAAAAACCTTTACGGAACTATTGAAATTTCGGATAAGGCGATTAGAGCGAGCGAAAGAGACGTTGGAGCGTTCGTCAATTTGTTAAACGCCGAAATGGAAGGGCTTGTAAAATCTTCTTCGTTTAACTTTGGAAGAATGCTTTACGGCGACGGCACGGGCAAACTCGCAACGGTAAAGGGCGTTTCGGCAAACGTAATTACTTGCGACACCGTACAAAACGTTTTTGAAGGTATGGTAATCGACGTAAAAACTGCAAATCTTGCCGATACGACGGTAAGTTCAAGACGAGTAATCGCAGTTGATAGAGTTGCAAAATCAATAACCGTAAACGGCGGAGCGATTACTACTACGGAAGCCCCTGTCGGCAGTATTATAACCGTTCAAGGCTCGGCAAACAAAGAAATTACCGGTCTTGGCGCGATTTTCGGAGATAGCGCAACCTTATACGGACTTGACAGAAGCGCAAACAAGTGGCTTATTCCTTATAAGCACGAAAACGTAGGTGAAATTTCCGAAACGGTAATTCAAAAAGCAATCGACGAACTCGATGACAATTACGGTAGCAAAGTAAACTTTATAGTATGTTCGTCAGGTGTAAAAAGAGCGTTCCAAAAGTACCTTTCGTCATATAAGAGAAATCTTGACGTAATGGAACTTAAGGGCGGTTACAAGGCTCTTTCTTATAACGGTATTCCTATCGTTTCAGACAGATTTTGCCCTGAAGGAACGATGTTCCTTTTAAACACCGACGATTTTGCCCTCCATCAACTTTGCGACTGGAAATGGCTTGAGAGCGAAGACGGTAAAGTGCTCCGTCAAAAAGCGGGAAAACCGACTTATACGGCGACTTTAGTAAAGTATGCAGACCTTATTTGCACAAGACCTTGCGGTCAAGCAATGCTTAGCGGAATTACCGAAGAATAAGGATAATTCCCCTATAAAAATAAACTATGGCGACGGCGAATTTCGCCGTCGCTTACGGAGGGAAAATGAAAATAAGAGAATTATTAGTAGACGTCGCCAGAATTTTAGAAGATGAAGAATTGGCAAACGCAATATCGACTTTAACCGAAAATCAAAATCAAACTCACAAGGTTAAAACCGAACGGCTTTTGTATGCTTACAACATGGTTTTAAGCGACGTGTCTTTAAACTATTTAGCCCCGACTTTTACCGAAAAAGTTGCGGGCAAAATTTTTAATATGGACGATTTGTCCCAAATTTGCAAAAAAATACTGTCGGTAACAGACGACGACGGAAACGCAATTTCTTATAAATTAAATAGAAATCAAGTGATTTTAAGTAAAGACGGCGGAACCGTTACCTACGAGTATATTCCAAAAAATAAAAAAATCGACGACGATTTTGAACACGAAAACAAATTGATATCGACAAGGGCTTTTTGTTACGGCGTTTGCGCCGAATACTGTCTGTTTTGTTCAAGGTACGAAGAAGCGCAAAACTGGGAAAATAAATTCAGACAAGCGACGGAAGTAAAAACCGATTTTAAGCCCAAGCGATTAAAGGCTGGTGCAAGATGGGGATTGTAAAAAAACTTAATTTGCGTAGCCCTAAAAACGCGAGGGTAGATTTTGGAAGATTTTACGGCGTTGATCTTCGCTTAGACGGAGAAGTCGGCGGATATAACCGCGCCGAAATGAGTTACAACTGTTCGGTTTTAGACGGCTCGCTTAAAACGTCGCTCGGTTTAAAGTCTCTAAACGATAAGTATATACCGCCTGTCGACGACTTGATTTCTTCGGTTTATTACTTTCGCCACAGCGATTATCAAACGGGCGTAAGAGACGATAGAATTATCGCGTATACCGATACGGGCAATATGTACGAAGTGTCGATAGACGGCGGAGAATTTACCATAATCAAGGGCTTAACCTTTAATAATCAACCTATAGGTGTGTGTTATAACTACAACAGTAGCGACGTTATCATATTTTCAGCCGAGGGCGAAGGTATAAAAATATACGACGGCGAAAAGGTTACCGTAGTATCCGACGCACCGTCGGTAACGAGTATGTGCGTTCACTCTGAAAGGTTATTTATAACGAGCGGTGGCGTTGACGGCGCGCTTTGGTTTTCGGACGACTTTGATCCTACTAACTGGAACGTATCGTTAAACGAAGCGGGCTTTATCGACATGAGCGACGATAGGGGCGAAATGATTTGCGCCGTTGCTTTCGGCGGTTACGTTTACGTTTTTAGAAGTTACGGCGTTTCAAGGGTGTCGGCATACGGCGATCAATCCGAATTTTCTGTTTCGCACCTACTCGTTTCCTGCGGAAAAATTATCAAAAATACGATTACCGTTTGCGGAGATTGCATTATGTTTTTCGCAAGCGACGGTCTTTACCGTTTCGACGGCTATAACGCCGTCAAAATTTCAGAGCCGTGGTTTAATTTGGTCGACACCTCGCCCGAGTGGGTAAAAGGCGTGTATTATAACGGATATACCCATTATCTTTTATATTTTACAATCGACGGCGTAAAAGTAAGGGGAGTTTTCCGCATAAACCCAAGCGGAACAGACTATCAGTTTATCTACGTTGCCGCGCTCATTGATATTGCGGTTATAAGCGGAGAAAATTGTTACAAACTCTTTGCTGTCGAAAGGATGACGAGAAGGCTTGGCGAACTGTGTAAAGGAGGCGGTTGGGGCGGAGATCCTTTGCCAATGGCATGGAAAAGCAAGCAAACCGATTTTGGCATAAAAGCAAGAGAAAAGATATTGAAAAAGGTTTCTTTTTACGCAACCGCGCCCGTAACTTTAACCGTTTGGGTTGACGGAGAAGAACACTCTTATCAAATAGACGAGTACAAAAAGCGTTGTCAAATTCGCCCAAACCTAAAGGGTAGTAAATTTGCGTTCAAAATATTTTTAAGGGAGGTGGAAGCCGAAGTTTCGGGCTTAACGCTCGACTTTGCGTATTATCAATGATAGAGCAAACTAATTTATTAAGAACTAAAATTCTTGCCGAAGAAACCGAAAAAAGAGTTACCGCTATTGAAAAAGCCGACGGGCAAAAAGACAAAACCAAAGATATTGAAGAAACGGCAGTTTTAAACGTAAAAAATCAAAGGGGATTAAAATCTTATATTGAAATAAATTGTAAAGAAACTACTGGAATTTCTTACAGATTTAGCGCGTCGATAAAAAGCGGAATTATCCAAACCGTTATATTTTACGGCGGTGGAAAACAATTAGGTAGAGTTTCGCAGGTAAGCGAAGCGTCCCAAGAATTCCCACTTTTATTGCAAAAAGGGAAAAATCTTTTGTACGCGCAATGTTCGTTTCCCGCAGGACAAGAGCCTACTGAACTTACTTATTCGTTTAACGTAAAGGGTAAGTTTAACTACGAACTTAAAGACGACGGAATTGAACTTTTAGGTCAAAAGTATATAGTCAAAAAGTACGGCGATACCATTACGTTTTATAACGCCGAAACTTTGGAAGGGATTATTTCTTACGTCGGCGGAAAAGATTTTTCTTGCGCCCTACTTTCAAACGATAGGGTTGGAATAGTCAAAAACGGTTACGACGGAAGTGAAAAAATCGAGTGTTATAACGCAGACGTTTTCACAAGTTCGAGTTCGGTTTCCGTAGGCGACGAATTTACTAAAAGCGCAATAAGAAAATACGGCGATTTTTATGCGGTGTATCTTTTAAAAGGAAACACGATTTACGAACGGCTTTATACCGATAAATCGACTTATAGCCAAACTAAATTGCCTTTCAGAGCCAAAAATATCGGTATTTTCCCGTACGAAGACTTCGACTATTTTTACTACACGGACTTAAGCGATAACTTTATAGTTTGTCAAATCGAAAAAGAAAAAACCTTTACTCAAATATGGAAATATCCTTGCGGAAAAATTAAAAAAGCAAGGCTTTACGAAGCGGGAACGGTTATCTTTGTGTCTTATAAAATAGGCGAAATCGTCGTTGAAAAAGCGTTAGACTCCAACTCGGTAAACGTTTTGGGCGTTGGCGACGACGCCGTAAGATTATCCGACGGCACTTTAATTATCCGTCGAAATAATGAATTAATCAAAATTTAAGGAGCAAATATGAAAAAGATTAAAATTTCACAAAAACAGTACGAAGATTTATTGCAAGACCAAAACTCTCAAGACTTAAATTCGCAGTCGACAGATGGTAGCGAAAGTCAAGAAAAAGAAGACTTAAAAGAGCAAATCGAACAAATAAACGACGAGTATGAAAATACGACGACTCGAACTTACGGCGACGTCGTAGTTCCGCAAACTCAAGAAAAAGTGTACGAAATGCCGTCTATCGAAGAAACTACGCAAAAGGCAACCGAAGAAATCGAGCCTTTATACGACGCGAAAAAAGAATCGATTGAAACACAAGGCGAAATAAAAACGCAAGCGCTTGAGCAGGAAAAAGACGAATTTATAAAAGCCGTTGAAGATTCTTTAAAAACCTTAAATTCGTCTTACGACAAAGCAAAGGATAGCGCGTCGAACGAAGCGCTTAAAAGGGGGCTTGCGCGTTCGTCGATAATTTTAAACCAACTCGATAGTTTAGAAAAAGGTAGAGTTACGGCAACGGGCGAGGTTTTATCCGAAAGAGATAAAAAAATCGCAAGCATTATGGACGAAGTTGAAAAACTTAAACTCGAAATTGAAAACGACGTAAACGTTTTAACCGAAGAAAAGGTTAAAAAAATCAACGAGCGCGTCAACGAACTCGTTGAAAAATATCAAAAAGAGCAAGACGACGTTTTCGAGTATAACAACAAAGTTCGTAAAGAAAAAGCCGAAACCTTGGCTAAACTTAAAGAGGCGGGAATCGACGCGACCGAAGAAAACTCAAAAGAGTATATCAAAATGATAGCCGATAAAACAAAGGCGTTTTACAGTTATTACTATTCGCTTGGCAAAAACGCAAAGAGCGAACTTGAAAAAGACCGCGAGTTTGTCGAAGAACAAATCGGTGCAAGGGGCTATCAAAGTTTAATGCGTTATTTCAACTAATTATAAACAAAAAGTTTATAAAAATCACGCTATAAGTCGATTAAACGACGTTTTATAGCAAAGAAAACTAAATAACGGCGGAGAAATTTAAAGTGTAAAGTATTTATTCACGCGTTATACGTTCGTGAAAATAACAGACGAAAAACTCGCCGAAAATAAATTTCTCCGCTAATAAAAAATTTTAAAAAATCAAAAAACACAAACAAAAATCAAATTATAAGGAGTATTAAAAATGAAAACTAATTTAAATTTTATAAAAACACAAATGCAATATTATTCTGAAGATTTAGGTATCGTCGGATCGGACGGCACGACAAATTACTGGTCAACTGTATCAAATCCAACTTATTATTACGTAGGAAAAACCGATTACAAAACGAGTATAATCATAGATCCTAATAAGTTTAAAAGCGTAAATCAGTATTCGTCTATAAAATACGTTTTAACTGCTACGAGCGACACAAACTTAGCAGGACTTGTTTCACAAATTCCATGCGAGAAAGTTGGCAATAAAGTTATTTTTGATATCAAGAACGTATGTCAAACGATAACCCAAGAAACCGAATATGAGTTAATAAACTTAAAATCGGTTTCGTTTTATGCTAAAGGTGAAAACGCGCCGTATTTAGAATTAGTTCCAAAGCACGTTATAAACGAGCCTATAAAAGAATTTTCAACTTGCCCTAAATCAAAAGTGGTAGTTGATTTAAAAAACGGTAAAACTCAAAATCAAATAACGCTTATCGAAAAAGAAAACGCGTTTGGAAAAACCGACGTAAATTTAGCGATTATAGACGGTGAAACAAAACTTGCTTTCGACGAAAAATTTGTCGACGGCGTTTATACCGACGCGCTCGGAAATCAAAGGCAAGCGCTTGAATGGTTTTACTACGTGGACGACTTAGGCGAAGGGATAATCATAGACAATTCTTACGTTACGGCGCATTTAGACGGCAGTTTTAGTTGTTATATGGACGGAGCGACAAGACAAGTAAAGAGATTGCAAATTCTTGACGATAAAACAACCGCGCAAACCGAACTTAAGGGCGTAAAAGACGCGTCCGTTTTAAACGCGCGCTCTGAAGAAATGCAAAAGGCAAAGGAGCAGTATGAAAACAGTAAAAGGTTTATCGAAGACGTTGTTTACGGAACGTGCTCGTTAGACAGTAGCGGAAAAGTTCAAATTCATACGTGTACTGCCTTTGCAAACCAAGCGAATTTAGGCGCAAGTATAGAGAACGTAACTCTTAATTCAAGTGTTAGCGGAAGAGAAGTTTTTCTTCTTTCGACGAGCAATTTTATAAGCCTAAAAAATAGCGTAGGGAAGAATAGTGGTGGAAGTTATATTTTTGACGAAGTTCAAGAGTATTTATTTAGTTTAGCGCCAAACGTTTACGAAGACTTAAAAACTGCGTACAATCAATTAGTCGTTGCAGAAGAAAACTTAAATTATTTAAAGAGAAACACGCCTGTAAACTTTCTATCCGAAAACGATTTACATAAAGGTTTTAACGAGTATGGCGAGTTGACTATTTTATTTACGAGTCAAAACGATTACGTAACTATCAATAGGGATAGAAACGGAAAAATCGTCGCGTTGTCTGACGAAAAAGAAAACGTTTTAGATTTTAAATACGCGAAAGGTGGCGACTTAGAATACGTTTACGACTCTCGCGGAAGAATAACCGAAATTTCAAAAACAGCCGACGGCGATTTGCAAATAAAATATCCGGACGGCAAAATTTTGACGGCAACCCAAGGAGATATAACCGTAAACGAGCAAACTCAAAAGCAACTTACGCAAATCACTTACGACGGAATTTTAGTAGAACTTTCATACTCAACGGACGGCAGTTTATCTGCAATTACTCGTAAAAACGGGCAAAATTTAATTGATAATATGCAAGTTTCTATTGCGGACAATCTTGTAACCCTTACGCATACGGACAATTCAATAGAAAAACTTCAATTACAAGACGGAATAGTTAGCCAAAGAGTTTATATAAAAGGTGGAGTTGTAATTGACGGCGAAAAAAGAGAAGTTCTTTCCGACGGGTTTAAGTTTTTCCCAAATAAGTTAGTGCACTACGCAAAAAAGGATAACCTTTATAAAGACGAAAGCCAACTTACCTTTGCGGACGGTACAGAAGAAAACCCTTACGAAAAATACGCCTTAACAAACTTTAACGACGACGAAAACCCCGTTTATACCGAAGAATTATCCGAAAACGTCCTTACAAAAAC
>JAFTKX010000019.1 GCA_017453045.1 Clostridia bacterium
CTTTCTTTACTGCTTGGAAATGTAATAATAACGCTTTTACAAACGATATTGCGCTAAATATAAGCATAATTATCGCCGAAACTTCGGTATAACCTAAATACATAAACACAAGCGCGCCTATAAAGGTTAAAATTTCGTCTAAAAAGTATTTTTTCTCGGCTATTTTAATAATTACGTCGTATAAAGTTTCGTAAGACGCCAAAGTAAAGGCTATCATAAGTATCCAAGGTCTAACGTCGCCTTTTATAAAAAGACCTAAAAGCGTACCGACGAACGCAAGTCCAAAAATTATTGCTTTTTCTATAAAATCGGACTTTGAAAGTTTGTCTTTAACCTTTTCTTCTTTTTCATCAAACTCGTCGCCTTCTTGGATTTTTGATAAATCTTCGTCGTCGTTAGCGATATTTTCTTCTTCTAAAACTTCTTCTTCGTTTTCGATTTCTGAAACTTGTTCGTCTTCTTCGCTTTTTTCAACGTCGTCGAACGATAAGTCTAAACCTTTTTCGTCGCAAATTTCATTTAACTTACAAAGCACGTCGTAATCGCTCGTCCACTCGTCTATCGCGTAAGTAACCGTTGAGTTATCAAAATCAATTTTTACGCCTAAAACGCCTTTTACGTTACTAAAATCGTCTTCAAAGTCTTTTATGACAGATTTATCAACCGATTTTAAATTATTTATTTTATAAGAAATTTCTCTTATATTGTCCATATTAACTCCTTAAAAAACCCAGTCGCCGTTTTCAAAAACTTTAATTTCTTTTCCGTCTTCAGTTTTTGCAATTATACTTAAGTCGGAAGTTCCTATCATAAAGTCTACGTGCTCTAACGAGTCGTTAAGACCTTTTTCTAAAAGTTCTTCGGTAGACATTTCTCCACCGCCTTCAACGCAAGTTGGATAACACGCGCCGATTGCAAAGTGGCAACTTGCATTTTCGTCGAAAAGTGTTTTATAAAACAAAACGTTTAAGTTTCTTATTGGAGAGTTATGTCCAACGAGTGCAATTTCGCCTAAATAATGCGAACCGTCGTCTGTTTCAATAATATTTTTGAGAATTTTCAAACCTTCTTTTGCGCCGTAGTCTACAATTCTGCCGTTTTTAAATTCAAACCAAAAATCTTTGACGATTGCTCCGTTTACGCAAAGTGGCATACTTGAATAAACTTTTCCGTCAACCCTGTTTCTATCGGGACAAGAAAAAACTTCTTCGGTTGGCAAATTCGCAGTAAAATACACGCCGTCTAACGCGCCCGCTTCCGCTCCACCGCAAAAGATATACCCTTTCGGCATACCGACGGTCAAATTAGTGCCGAGCGAATTTTTATAGATAAAAGTATCTATTTTAGATTCGTTTAATATTTTGCAGCGGTTTAAAATTTTCGATTGATGTTCTTCCCACGCCTTAACGGGATTTTGGCTGTCGAGCCTAACCGATTTCACAATATATTCCCAAAGTTTGTCCATCGCTTGCTTTGGCGATAAGTTCGGGAACATCTTTTTAGCCCACGCTTTATTGGGATAAGCCGCTAAAGACCATCTGATTTTGTTTGAACTCGTATAGTCGTGGAATTTTTTAAGCGCTTTGCCCGACGCTCGCCTTGATATTGCAAGTTTTTCGGGGTTGATGCCTTTAAGCGCTTCGGGATCGCTTGAAGAAATACCTAAATAAACGATTTTTTTATCAATAAAATATTCTCTTTGTTCAACAACCCAGTTAGGAACTTCAGCCAAACTTTTTTTAGAACGGTACTTGTAACCGAGCCTTGAAATCTCGTCGTCGTTCCATAAAACGTTTACGTTTTCAGCGCCTGCTTTATAAGCGCATTTTACCGTTGCTTTAACCAAATCAACCGCGCTTATCGGCGCAGATATAACGAGCATTTCGCCTTTTTGTAAATTAACGCCGATTTTAACAAGCAATTCGGCATATAAATTTAGTTGTTTTTTAGTCATAATTTACTCCTATAATAAATTTTAGCAAATATGCCGTTTTTTGTCAATTTATTATAGGGTTTTATCTCGTTTTACACTTTTGTTTTACAAATTTTAAGTATATCGTTTGTGTTTTTAATTTATATATGATATAATAAATTAGTATAATCGTTATATAAAATATAACAAATGAATAAGGAAATGTAGATTTTAGTTTAAATTCTACGCTACTAAATTATGTTTAATAAAAATTCAAAAAAAGATAAAAAATCAACTGCGCCCGTACCTGTTCCCCCAGAACAAAGGTTTACGCCAGACGCGCAAAACGGTCTTACAGCCGATCAGGTTGCAACCCGTGTTTCTCAAAATCAAATAAACGCAAGAAGTAACAATTCGTCGCGTTCGGTGGCAAAGATAATTTGCTCTAACTTATTGACGTTTTTTAACTTCTTATGTTTGCTTTGTTTGATTGCGTTAATCGTCGTAGGCGAGCCGTTCGGCGCAAACTACTTCTTCGTAATAATATACGTGGCAAATCTTTCAATTAGTATTTTCCAAGAAATAAGGGCTAAAAAATCAATAGAAAAACTGTCGATTTTAAACGAGCCCATTGCAAAGGTCTTGCGTGGTGGAAAACTCGTCGATATGCCTGTAACCGATATCGTTTTAGACGACGTTGTAAGTTTTACGATAGGTAACCAAATCTCAATCGACGGTACGATTTTAAGCGGTACGATTGAAGTAAACGAATCTATGCTTACGGGCGAATCAGTACCCGTTAAAAAATCCGCAGGCGATAAGATTTTATCAGGAAGTTTCGTCGTAAGCGGTTCTGCTCTTGCAGTTACCGATTCGGTAGGCGAAGAAAGATATATCCAAAAACTATCTTCAAAAGCAAAGAAATTCAAAAAGCCAAAGTCTGAAATTATGACTACGCTTCGTTGGATTATTAAAATTATCGGTATTTTGATTATACCTATTAGTATCGGAACGTTTATCACAAATTATAACAACATTTTAAACAATCCTATAACCGACACGGGCGTTCAGTTTGTTATTAACGGCAAGTTGACGGGCGACGGAGTTAGAGAAATCGTTACAAAAACCGCTGCGGTTATTATCGGTATGATTCCGGCAGGAATGTTCCTTTTAACAACTTTAGCTCTTGCTGTCGGCGTTTTAAGACTTGCAAGTAGGAACACTTCGGTGCAAGATATGTTCTCACTCGAAATGCTCGCAAGAGTCGACGTATTGTGTCTTGATAAAACGGGTACGATAACCGACGGTAAAATGAAAGTTGCAAACTGCGTAATTTTCAACGGAGATTTTCCCGTTCCGATAAGCGACGTAATCGCGTCGATGCAATACGCTTTAAACGACAATAACCAAACTGCTCAAGCGCTCCGAAGTTATTTCGGCTCTGAAAACAAAATGGTCGCGTCAAAAACAATTCCGTTCTCGTCGGACAGAAAATACTCTGCAGTAAGTTTTTTACTTGATAATAAAAACGCGGGAACTTTCGCTTTAGGCGCTCCAGAATTTGTTTTAGGAAAGAAAAACGTTTCGACTTCGCTACAAAATCAAATCAATAACTACACTTCGCTTGGACAAAGAGTTTTGATTTTAGCGCATTCTGACAAAGAAATTACTAAAGATTCTATCCCAAGCGATATGAAACCGTTTGCTCTTATAACGTTAAGCGACAATATCCGTCGAGAAGCAATCAAAACTATCGACTGGTTTAAGCAAAATAACGTTACGGTAAAGGTAATTTCAGGCGATAACCCACTTACAGTTTCCGAAGTTGCAAGGCGCGCAGGCGTTGAAGGCGCTGACAAATACGTAAGTTTGGAAGGTATGAGCGACGAAGAAGTTAGAAGTATTGCCAACAAATACAACGTTTTCGGACGTGTTTCACCCGAACAAAAGGCGCTTTTAATTCAGTCAATGAAATCGGCAGGTCATACCGTTGCAATGACGGGCGACGGCGTAAACGATATTTTAGCAATGAAAGAAGCCGATTGTTCTATTACAGTTGCGGCAGGTAGCGA
>JAFTKX010000020.1 GCA_017453045.1 Clostridia bacterium
AATTCTTTGCAGTTTTTCTAATCTTTTTCGCCGTTTCGTTGATATCCTTTACGATATCCGCTTGATTAAACGGTAAATCCATCCAACCGAGCCAACCTTTTCCCCTTGAACTCTTAATTCTTTCGAGCGCTCTTAACGCGTTACTCCTTTCGGAGTTAATCATTTTGAGAGTAAAGCCTTCTTTTTCGCCTACGAATTCACTCATCATATTGTTGTAATCAAGACGAATTCTCATTGAGTTTCTCCACTCTCTGTTTTGGTAACGTTTTGCCATAATTTTCTCCTTTATCAAAATATTTTAAATTTTAATTCGTTTAAGTATTCTAAACTTTCAACGATTTCAATATCGTTTTTAAAATCGTCTTTATAAACTTCTATAAGCATTCCACCGTCAAAGCCGACGTCTTTTAACCTTTTGAATAAATCTTCAAAGTCGAACAAGCCTTGCCCCGGAAGTCTAATTTTGCCGTTTTCGTCCACGTCGGAAAGATGTACGGTTTTTAAACTTTCGCCCATTTCCTTTATATAGTCTGCGTAGTTGCAACCTGAAAGTCTTGCTTGTTTTACGTCGAGCGTAGAACAAAGCGACGGCGCGTATTTTTTGATTTCTTTAAAATATCCAACTCTATTATAAAGCGCCCAAGGGACGTTTTCAAGACAAATACGAACGTCGTAATTACTTGCAAAATCGCAGAGTTTTTCTAATCTTTTGCCGTTTTTTAAATAGTCGTCGTAATCTCCGCCTTTTTTAATTCTCGCCCTACCGTGCATTGTATAAAACTTAGCGCCGAGCGTTTTCGCTATCCCTAAAACGCTCGCAAAAGTCCTTTCCGCGTCGGCGTACGCCCTATCGAAAGCCGAAAAAAGTTCAGTTTCAAATGTTAGCGTTGCAACGTGAACGGAATGCACGTTTACGTCGCCTTTATTTTTAAGCAACAATTTACCGTATTCAGCGGTATATTCGGACGGACACTCTAAAAACACTTCGCAAATTTTTGCGCCTAAATCGTCTATTCTCGATATGGAATTTTCATTGTACATACGCAAGAAAAACGTTGCTGTTGAAACGCCTATTTCCATTTTACTCTCACTTTTTAATATAGGTAATTTTGCCAGAATCGGCGTAAATCGTAACGCTATCTCCGTTTTCAATTCTGCCCGCAATAATTTCTTCGGATAGCATATCTTCAATTCTTCTTTGAATTGCTCTCCTTAAAGGTCTTGCGCCGTATACCTCGTCGTAACCTTCGTTGATTATTACGTCAGACGCTGACGCCGCTATAGTAAGTTTTATATCGCGCTCTTTTAAGCGTTTTTTAAGTTTGTCTAAAAGTATATCCGCTATCTTTGAACAGTCCTCTTTAGTAAGCGGTTTAAAGACGATTATATCGTCTAATCTATTCAAAAACTCGGGGCTAAACTTACGTTTTAAAGCGTCGAAAATCTTGTCTTTAAGTTCGTCTTCTTCCCTTTCCCGTCCCGAAAAACCGAAAGTGGGCTTATCGGCGGAAATATTTGCGCCGACGTTTGACGTAAGTATTATAATGGTATTTTTAAAGTTGATAAGTTTACCCTTGTTGTCGGTAAGTCTTCCTTCGTCTAAAATTTGGAGCATAAGATTGAAAATCTCGGGATGCGCCTTTTCAATTTCGTCGAATAAAACTACCGAATAAGGCTTTCTTTTAACCTTATCGCTTAAAACCCCCGCTTCTTCGTACCCCACGAGTCCCGGTGGCGCGCCGATAAGTTTAGATACCGAACTTTTTTCCATATATTCGCTCATATCTATCCTTATAAGCGAATTATCGTCGCCAAATACGACGTTTGCTATGGCTTTTGAAAGTTCGGTTTTACCAACGCCTGTAGGTCCTACGAAAATGAACGAACCTATAGGGCGATTGGGATCTTTTATGCTTGCCCTTGCCCTTTTTATAGCCTTGGCAACCGCCGTAACCGCCGTGTCTTGACCTATTACTCTATCCCTTAAATCGTCTTCAAGGGCTAAAAGTTTTTCACTTTCGCTCGCCGTGAGTTTGGTAAGCGGAATTTTAGTCGTTTCGGATATAATTTCGGCTACGTCGTTTTCCGTTATAGACGGCATTGCCGAACTTCTTACTTCGTTGAGTTTTGCCTCGATTTCGTCGATTTCGTCTTGCAATTTATTGATTTTATCTTGCAATACGCGAACTTGTTCAAAGTTGCCGATACGCTTGTTGTAATCTCTTTCGCTGACTACGTTCATAATTTGTTGAACTTTTGAACTGTAATCGTTTGGCATACTTCTCATCTTTAAATTTGCTTTCGCAGCAGCCTCGTCTATAAGGTCGATGGCTTTGTCTGGCAAATTTTTATCGGTTATATACCTATCCGAAAGAACGACGGCAGCCTTTATGGCTTCGTCGGTTATAATTACGTTGTGATGGGCTTCAAATTTGTCTTTAAGCCCTTTTAAAATAAGTATTGCGCTTTCAATATCTGGCGCGTCTACGAGTATTGGTTGAAATCTACGCTCCATTGCCGAATCCGGCTCGATATAACGCCTATATTCGTCAATAGTAGTTGCGCCTATCGTTTGAATTTCCCCCCTTGCGAGCATAGGTTTTAACATATCCGCTAAATCCATATTGCCGTCGCCCGAGTTTCCCGCGCCCATAATGTTGTGAATTTCGTCTATAAACAATATAATATTGCCTTGGTTTTGAACGTAAGAAATTGCTTGTTGAAATCTTTCTTCAAACTCTCCCCTATACTTCGTTCCTGCCAAAAGCCCCGAAAGATTGATGGAAAATATAATTTTATCACGCAAAGTGTCGGGAACTTGCCCCATTGCGATTTGCATTGCAAGACCTTCGACTACCGCGCTTTTACCAACGCCCGGTTCGCCGATAAGTACGGGACTGTTTTTAGTTCTTCTTGACAAAGACTGAATTATTCTATCAATTTCTTTATCTCTACCGATAACGGGGTCTAACTTACCCGCTCTCGCCTTTGCCGTTAAATCGTAACCGAATTTATTAAGCGGACAATCTTCGGCAAGAGATTGAACTCTTGCGTCGGTTTTTTCTTGATTTTCTTCCACTTCGCCGTCGTTTTCAACGCTTGAAAGCCTAAAAACCTTGTCCGAAAGTTCAGTTTCAATGGCTTCGTAGTCAACGCCGATATGCTTAAGCAAAACCGCCGCCTTGCTATCCTTTTTTTTGAGTATCGCAAGGAGTAGATGCTCGGTGGAAACGAAACCGACTTTAGAACGATCGGAAATCTTGCCCGCGTCGTCGATAACGCCCTTTGCTTCGGGCGTGAAATCACCTAAATTCGATTTATAATTAAAGGTTTTTTTGAGTATTTCAACGTAACTTTTAAGTTCGACGCCGTAACTTATAAGGCATTTACACGCTTCGCATTTTGGCAAAGTTAAAAGACCGTATAAAATATGTTCAGACCCAACGTAATTAAGTTTACATTTACGAGAAAGCGCTTTGTCGTTTTTTATAGACTGAAATACCCCTTCGGTGAAATTTATATTCTCCATAAACTAAAATTAAACTAATTCCTTTAAATATTCTTTCAACTTTTCGCCAAGTTCTTTATCTCTAAGTCCGTATTCGATATTTGCTTTTAAATAACCGAACCTATCGCCCATATCGTATCTCGTACCTTTGAAAACGTAAGCGAGCGCTCCGTTTTGATGGGCTTCTACGTCCAAAGCGTCGGTAAACTGATATTCTCCGTTTGCGCCCGGCTTTAATTCTCTTATAATATCGAAAATTTTAGGCGAGCAAACGTATCTACCAAGAGGCGCTAAATCGCTCTTTGCTTCTTCTTTTTTGGGTTTTTCGGTAACCTTTACCATATTGTAAACGTCGTCTTCTAAAACCTTGTCGAATTCTACTGCGGCGTATTTTGAAACGTCGTCGAAACCAACTCTTTTACAACCTAATACGGTCTTACCATATTTTTCGTATAAGTCGATAAGTTGTCCCGTTACGGGTCTGCCGTCGTGATACATAACGTCGTCGCCGAAAAGCACGGCAAAAGGCTCGCCGTTTACGAATTCTTCAGCGAGCGCAACTGCGCTTGCCGTTCCGTTTTGAACTTCTTGAACTACGCATTTGATATTAGCCATACCAGTTGGATATTGAACTTCTTTTAAAAAGTCAAACTTACCTTTGCTTTCAAGCATAGTTTCAAGTTCTTCAGCCTTTTCAAAATGGCTCTCGAGTATTTCTTTTTTATATCCTACGATAAACAAAATATCGGTGATACCGCTGTTTACTACTTCTTCTGCGATAACTTGTAAAGCAGGTTTATTAAGTATTGGAAGCATCGGCTTTGGAACTGCCTTTGTAAACGGTAAAAATCTCGTGCCGTAACCTGCTACGGGAATTACCGCTTTAGTAACTTTTTGCATTTTCATATTCTCCTTAATTATTTTGTACCAAAAAGTCTATCGCCTGCGTCGCCAAGACCGGGTAAAATATAAGCGTGTTCGTTGAGTTTTTCGTCTAAAGCGGCGATATATACTTCTACGTCGGGGTGAGCGTCGGTAACCGCTTTAACGCCTTCAGGCGCTGCGATTAAGTTCATAAGTTTAATATCTTTACAGCCCCTATCTTTCAAAAATTGAATAGCCGCAACCGCGCTACCGCCCGTAGCGAGCATAGGATCGACGACGATAAGAGTTCTTTCTTCGGCGTCGACTGGTAATTTACAATAATATTCAACGGGCAAGTGGGTTTCGGGATCTCTATAAAGACCGATATGTCCTACTTTTGCGTTTGGAACGAGAGTTAAAATACCGTCTACCATTCCAAGCCCCGCTCTTAAAATGGGCACTACGCCTAAACTTCTACCTGCAATTTCCTTTCCCGTCATCTTGCACATAGGGGTTTCAATCTCAAGGTCGGCAAGCGGAAGTTTTCTCGTTACTTCATACGCCATTAAAAGCGAGATTTCATTAGCGAGAGCCCTAAAATCTTTAGTGTTAGTTTCCTTTTTTCTAAGTAAGGTTACTTTGTGTTGAATAAGTGGGTGGTCAAGTACGAAAACTTTACTCATATTTTTCTCCTTATCGTATATATTTTTATTTTATTTCGCAAAAATTCGAGAATTTACTTTGAATATTTCTTTTCAGTTTCAAATATCGTGTTAAGTCTTGCAACGTGTCTACCGCCTTCAAATTCGGTAGTTAAGAACAATTCGACTATATCGAGCATTAGTTCTGCGGCAATTACCCTTTCGCCAAAGGCAATTACGTTTGAATCGTTGTGTTGACGAGTTGCTTTCGCCGAAAAAGTATCGTGGCAATGAGCGCATCTAATACCCGGAACTTTGTTTGCTACGATACTCATACCGATACCCGTTCCGCAAATTAAAATTCCCCTGTCAAATTCACCGCTCGCAACGGCTTCGGCAACTTGTAAGCCGTATTCGGCGTAGTTACAAGAATCTGTTGTATAAGTGCCGAAATCTTTGTATTCATATCCGTGTTCTTCAAGATATTTCAAAAGAGTCGGCTTTAATTTAATGCCTGCGTGATCACATCCTACTGCAATTTTCATTTTATCTCCTTTCACACGCTTTTGAAAGCCTGTTCATAATTCCTACGTCGACGTCGCTACCCGTTTGCACTTCAAACGCAATTAAAACGTCGGCAAGTTTTTCGCCTTTATGCAAAGCGTCGTATAAATTTGACGCTATATCTATCGCGGTTTTTCCTAAGTTAAGTAGGTTACCGATTAATTTTTTAGCGATTTCGTCGTCGCACATATAATACGGCGTTAATCCGCTTTTTAAAACTTGATTATAAAATTCCATCGCCTTATCTAACTCGCTCCTTTTAAAAAGCGCTGTTTTACATTTGGGCGAATAGTGGCGATATTTCATACCCGGCGCGCGAACTTTATCGTTTTGAGTGTTATTTGAATACTCGCACTTTCCTACTACACTTTTTATCATTTCGGCGGTTATAAGTCCGCTACGAAGAATTATCGGCGTATCAGTCGTTACGTCTAAACCGTGCTTTCTATTCCGCCTTGACACTTTCCACCGTCTAAAATAAGGGGAATCTTTCCATTTAAATCTTCAAAAACGTGTTCGGCAGTTACGGGACTCGTATGTTTCGACGCGTTTGCGGACGGCGCTGCAATGGGCGCGTCAACCGCCTTTAAAAATGCTTGCGCGCCTTCGTGCATGGGAACTCTTATTCCAACGGTATCAAGACCGCAAGTCGCTACGGGACTTACTACGCCACGGCTTTTGTAGACCATAGTAATAGGTCCTGGAACGAAGGCTTCGCGAAGTTTATAAACGTAATCGTATTCTACTTTTACGATTTTATCAACGTCGTAATCTTTATGCAAATGAACGATTAGCGGATTGTCTTGCGGTCTGCCTTTTGCAACGAATATCTTTTTAACCGCTTCGTCTAAAAAAGCAAAGCCTGCAAGCCCGTAAACAGTTTCGGTTGGAAAACCTACCACTTCTCCGCTCAAAACGTAATCTTTCGCAATTTGTAAGGATTTATCGTTGATTTTTAAAACTTTTGTGTCAAACATAGTTTAAAAAATATCTTCATCTTCAGGTGGCGGTTCAGGCGGAATATATCCGTCGTCAGATTCTTCAGCCATCCTTTTGGCTTCTCTTTCTTGCTTGGTTGGAGCAATTTCAATATGCTCTGCAAAACTTGGCGGTGGGTTGATAAATTTTGACTTTTCGCCTTGGAATATAAGTTCAAACGAATCGCAAGCGCCCGCTCTGTTCTTTGCCAAAATAATTTCGGCGACGTTCTTTTTAACTTTACCCTGCTCGATTTCTTTTTCTTCTGCGGCAAGGTCAGGTCTATGTATAAACATAACGATATCTGCGTCTTGTTCGATTGCTCCCGATTCTCTAAGGTCGGAAAGTACGGGCTTTTGTCCCTTTCTACTCGTAACCAAACGCGAAAGTTGTGAAAGGGCAAGCACGGGAACGTCGAGTTCTTTTGCAATCATTTTAAGCCCACGCGAAATTTCAGTTACTTCTTGTTGACGGCTATCGCTTGATTTTACTGCGTTCATAAGTTGGATATGGTCGACTACTATAAGGTCGAGCCTACCGAGCCTACTTTTCAATCTTCTACATTTAGAAAGAATTTCGGGACAAGTCGTCATAGAAGTATCGTCGACGAAAATTTTAGCGTCGTTTAAAATCTTTTGGGCGTGCCAAAGTTTTTGCCAGTCTTCGTCTTGAAGTTTACCCTTTAACGCGTCTTGATTTGATACTTTAGAAACAGAACAAAGCATTCTTTGGGCAAGTTCTTCTTTGGTCATTTCGAGCGCGAAAACGGCGCATACAGCCCCTTCTCTTACCGCCACGTTTTCTACTATGTTCATAGCGAAAGTCGTTTTACCGATAGAAGGACGGGCTGCAAGTATTACCAAATTACCACCGTGAAAACCGTTAGTTAAAGCGTCAAGCCCTGTAAAGCCCGTGCGAAGACCTTGTAAAAAGTTCTTGTCTTTTTGGATATTTTCAAACTTATCTAAAATACCGTTAAACGCCGTATTTATATTTGAAAGAGTCGAATTGTCAAGTTGTTCGGAAATATCGTAAATGCTCTTTTCAGCAAAAGAAACCGAACGCAAAAAGTCCGAAGAAGACCTTGCTTCTTTGGCAATTTCATCCGCGCTACGAATAAGTTTACGGAGCGTGCTGTCTCTTTTTACGATATTTAAGTAATGTTCGTAGTTTGCAGCCGACGGAGTAATTCTCGCAAGGTCGGTAATATAATCTATACCGCCCGCCTTTTCAAGCGTTGCGCTCTTTTCCATTTCGTCGGATAGCGTTACTATATCAATGGGTTTATTTTTATTGATAATAGCGAACATTGCGTCGAAAATAAGTTTATGAGATTCTAAATAAAAATCCCCTTCCTTTAATTTCGACATAATTTCAAATTGCAACTCCATATCAATCAAAATTGAACCGAGAACTGACTGTTCGGCTTCGAGATTATACGGCATTGCGTTTGTTTTTACCTGTTGCATAATATACCTTTTAGGTGGCAAGACGTAACTTTGCCTTGCCACACGTTATCTAAATTTGTAAATTAAAGGGTTTCAAATTCGGCAAGAGCGTCTTCAAACGACTTCATTGCAGACTTAAACGCGTCTTTTTTAGTAAGGTCGACGCCTGCGAGTTTTAAAAGTTCAACTGGACTGTCGCTACCGCCCGACGATAAGAACTTGAAGTAATCTTCAACAGCCTTTTCGCCTTCGTTATAAATTCTTTCGGCAATAGAAATCGCGCTGATTATACCCGTTGCGTACTTATAAACGTAGAACGCTCTGTAAAAATGGGGAATTCTCGCCCACTCGTAAGCAATTTCGTCGTCGGATACGATATCTTTTCCGTAGTATTTTTTATTCAAGTTGAGATATTGTTCGCTAAGCCAATCTTTCGTAAGCGGTTTACCTTTTTCAGCGGCGTCGTGAGCGATATATTCAAACTCTGCAAACATAGTTTGACGGAAAGCCGTAGTCCTTATCATATCCATATAATAAGAAAGAAGATATTTCTTGAGTTTTTTATCTTCGGTCTTTTTGAGAAGATGTTTTAAAAGAAGAACTTCGTTTACAGTAGAGGCTACTTCGGCTACAAAAATTTTATAACTTGCCTTTGCTTGACATTGCGCTCTTTCAGATTTATAAGAGTGCATTGCGTGTCCAAGTTCGTGCGCGATAGTAAACACGTCGTGGCTGGTAGGTTGATAGTTTAACAAAACGTAAGGATGCGGAAGGGCTTTTACGCTCGTGCTGTACGCTCCGCTTCTCTTACCTTCGGTTTCTTCTACGTCTATCCAACCGTTGTCGTGCGCTTCTTGTAAAAGGTCGCCATATTCTTTACCGAGTGGGGCTAAACCTTCTTTAACGAGTTTAAACGCGTCTTCATAATCAAGTTTAATATCGGCGTTTTCTACGAGCGGAGTGTAAATATCGTACATATGAAGTTCGTCTACGCCTAAAATATCCTTTCTATCTTTGATATATCTATGAACGAGCGGAAGGGCTTCGTTGATACTTTCTAAAAGATTTTCATATACCGCAGGCTCTACGTCTTCGCCCGACAACGCTTTTGAAAGACAACTGTCGTATTTTCTTGCTCTTGCTAAAAATACGTCTTTATTAACGTTGCCGATATAGGTTGCGGAAATCGTATTGATTAACGAAATATACGCCGAATAGTACGCTTTAAACGCCTTTTCTCTTACGTCTCTCCTATCTGATTGAAGTAAAAGACCGTAAGTTCCGTGCGTTACCTTAACCTTTTTTCCGTCGATTTCAATTTCGGGGAAAGGCATATCCGCGTTGTCAATCATAGTGAAAACGTCGTTAAAACCGCCGAATACTTGTCCGCCCATAGCGAGAATAGTTTCGCTTTCTTTAGACAAAACGTGCGGTTTAGTTTTTAAAATACCTTTAAGTTGATAATCGTAATCGGAAAATTCGGGATTTTCGATAATCGCTTTCAACTTATCGTCTGAAAAAGCGGTAAGTTCGGGAGTCATAAACGAAAGACTCGACGCGTATTTTACGAAAAGACTGCTTACCATTGAGTTTAAAGCGTTCGCGTTTGAATCTCTCGTATCAAGGTCCTTTTTCATATGCGCGTATACTGCGAGTTTTTCTATGTCGTAATCTACTTTATCAAGTTCTTTTAAGCACTTGAGTAATTCCTTCTCGTCTGAAAGTTTGCCTTCGTATTTGCCAAAGTCTATTCTGCCTTCAACGTCTTTTAAAAGGGCTTTAAATTCTTCGTCGTCCTTAAAAATATCCGTAAGACGCCATTTTAAATTTTCACTAACTTCACTTCTTATTTTTGCCATGATTTACTCCTTAATTATTCTCCAAATACGTCTTCTTCGTCTTTATAACCGTAAGACAAAAGAACGTTTGCGTGGGTAACGTAAGTTATTATATCTCCGTTTTTAAAGTTCGGCATTCGTTTTTCTTTGTCGACTAAAACGTGCCTTCTCATAAATTCTTGAGTTTTTTCAGACCACTCCAAAACGACCATAACGTGAAAATCGACGTTGCCGACTTCTGTTACGCTTAAATCGTTTTGAACGAACGTACTTACGTTTTTGACTTTTTGCCCAACCTTAATATCGTCGAGCATTCTAAAATAGGCTTTCGCCCTTTTGTAAGGTATTCCTAAATAAATGAAAGAAAAAATTATACCTATCGCCGTTATAAAACAATTTAGTACCAAGTACAAATTGTTCGTGTTTTTTATTTCGGTTGTGGACGCGAACGGCTGGCTTAAATATAAGCCGAACAATATACCAATAGGTATAGCCAAAACGCCCAAACAAACAAAATATATCTTAAGCAGTTTTTTCTTTAATTTTAGAGCGTCGTCGTAATCGCTTTGCTTGTATAAATTAACCATTTTACTTCGTAAAGAAAATCAAACCGATAGTGTTTGGACCGCAATGGCTCGTTACCGTGCTACCTGCAACGGCGTCGACTACTTTATCGAACTTGAAATGCTCTTTAACCTTTTCGGCAACGAGATCAACAAGCGCTTGATCGGACGGGCTATGAGTCAAAAAGCAGATAGATTCGTCGTAATTTTTGTAAGCGTCGGCTAAATCTTTTACGTATTGCGTACAGCCCCTTGTAAGATTACCCATATATTTCTTATCTGCAAGCAAAGAGCCGTTCTTCATTGCTATTGACGGGTGAATTTTTAAAACTTTACCCATAAAAGCAGCGGTTGACGAGCATCTTCCGCCCTTATGTAAAAAGTCAAGTTTGTCAACGACGAAAGAAACTTGAACTTTACTTCTGTTTTCGTTAATCGTTTCGACGATTTCTTTAGCAGATTTGCCTTGTTTTACAAGTTCGCAAGCCTTTAAAATTTGAATACCTTGTCCAGTTGATAAAGACAAACTGTCGATAACGTAAACGTTTTCCATTTCCTTTGCAGCCATAGACGCGTTGTTGTAACACGACGACGCTTTAGACGAAATGTTAAAATGGATAACCGTATAACCTTCGCTCGTAAATTGTTCGAAATATTCTTTGTACGCGTCGATTGAAGTTGCGGCGGTTTTAGGAAGATTTCCCGTTTCTTTAACGTACGCTAAAACTTTTTCAGCGTCGACGTCAACCGTGTCGTGATACTCGTCCAAACCTAAAAGTATAGCGATAGGGCAAATGCCTACGCCGTTTTCTTCTACTAATGACTGTGGAAGATCGCAAGTGCTGTCAGACGTGATTTTAATTTTTTCCATATAAACTCCTATTGCGGTTAAACCGCTGTTTTTTCTATTGCTAAAACCCGAAGGTTTCATTTACCCATAAATTAATTTTCTTGACGAAATTAAAATACCAAGCGTATGAATTTCTTTTTTCTACCGCCCATTTGGGAACTACGCCTATTATCGCGCCTACGCTAACAGGACCTATTTGACGGCTATCTTTACTACCCCACCTGTTGTCGCCAAGCACGAAAATTTTATCTTTTTCTATAACCGTCAACGGTATATCTTTAGGCTTTTTTTGATGAGCAAGTAGTTCAGTATCGTAAAAGGCGTAATCTTCTTCCAACTCTACGAACGCATCGCTACCCTTTACTTTGATAAACACGATACCGTCGACCGAATACAGTTCGTCGCCCTCAACGGCGATTACGCGCTTGATGTAATTATCGTTTTTAGTCGCTTTAAAAACGACTATATCCCCCCTTTTATAGTCTGCTAACTTGTCTATTAAAAGCCAGTCTCCGTTTTGAAGCGTTTGCTCCATTGAAGTTCCGCTGACTTCTACGGGGGAAAGCCACACGGTTTGAACGAAAACGTTGATTAAAAGTATAATTATGAGCGCGATTAAAAACACGTCGAAAAATGAAAACTTTTCATCTTTAGGCATGCCTAAAAGATTTTTTCTTTCAATCGCGTTTTTAACCATTTTTAACTCCTTTTAAGTATTAGATAAGCAAAATATTATTGACGACGAATTTGCCTTCGCCTTCTATTCTTAAAGCGTAAATTCCGTCGAAATCTTTAACCGAATGACCGTCTTCGGTTTTAAATGCGTCGACGCCGACCGTTAAAGATTTCCAAGCGACGTTTGCTTTAAGTTCGGTAGTATAACAAAACTCTACCGTTCCGCGCGCCGACTTTTTCATAAGTACGAGTTTTAAAACGCAAAATTCGTTTGTGAACACGTCCATACTTATTATCGAATTTCGGTCTATATGACAACTTGGTTCGCCAAGTTTGTAACTGATAAGCCCGCAAGCCGAGTACGCGCCGTATATGTCGCCCGCGCCCTTTACGAGTTGAATAAACTGGTCCGTGCCGACGAAATAACTCTCTCTTTTAGAGTTTTTATCGTAGAAAGTTATTCCTTCAAGCCCGTCTTTACTCGTGTAAATTACTCCCGAACGTTTCGAGTGAGTTTGCGTCGCTTTTTTATAGATAAGTTTTGACGCAACCGTTACGCCCGATTTATATCTTACCGTTGCAAAAACGAAAACTTTACTCGTCGCTCCGCTAAGTACGTATTCGTAATCGAAACCGTCTTCGCCGACGAGTTCGCAAGGCATCCAGTTCCTAAGCGCAGGGTCTACCACTCCTTCGTTGAAAAACACCTTACACTCTAAAACTTCGTTTGGTCTGTCGGGACGTATCGTTACGTTGAAATATCTACCGTCTTGTTCAACGTCGACGGTTGGTCTTTGCGGAAAATACACGTCCTTTCCGCTTAAATATTTTTTCAAGAACAAATCTACGTCTTTTTTACAATAGTTGTCCAAATATTCGTTATAGCCCGTAGCGTAGTTAAAATAACAGTCGGTTTCCTTTGGAACGCGAAGCATAGTGTCGAAACTTCTGTCAAAATCGAAATCTTCGTTGTTCGTCGACGAAAGAAAAAGTATCGGACACTTAGCGCTTTGCGCGTATGCGTGCGCTTCGATTGCGGCGATAAATCTTCTTCTTTCTTCGTCTAAAATAAGTTCGCTACCGTTATCGTCGTATTTAAAATGGTTTTTATAAGCGTACCAACCCGCTCCGAACATCATAACCGAACATTTAATTCTCTCGTCTATCGCCGAAAGTTGCCATGCGACGTTTGCGCCGTGTCTTGCGCCGATTACGCCTATGCTTTTTACGTTTGGTTGGGACTGTAAAAACGAAATGGCGTATCTTCCTACCGACACCCACTCGTACCAACAAGTTTTATACGCGTCGTCGTCTACGAAATCCATTCTTCTTCCACGACTGTAGTAGTTTGCGTACGAAATTGATTGCGGATAAGTTGTGCAATACCTAGATGTAGGCGATTTTCCGCAAAGGTCTACCGCTAAAACTGCGTAGCCCATTTTTGCATACTCGATAATCATATCAAAGTCGGGACTTTCGGTAACGTCGGGCAAATACAAAATGGCATTGTACGACTTTTGCTCGATAGGAGT
>JAFTKX010000021.1 GCA_017453045.1 Clostridia bacterium
ACGGATATCGTTATTTTAGAAAGGGGCGAAGAACTCGGCGGAATATTAAATCAATGTATTCACAACGGTTTTGGTCTTACGAGATTTAAAGAGAGTATGACGGGCCCCGAGTACGCGCATAGATTTATTGACGAAGTCAATAAGAGGAATATTCCCGTAAAACTAAATACGACGGTATTATCTTTATCTGAAGATAAAACGGTAACGGCAATCAACAGTTACGACGGCGTTTTTCAAATAAAAGCAAAAGCCGTAGTTTTGGCTATGGGATGTAGAGAGCGTAGCAAAGGCGCATTAAATATTGCAGGCGGTAGACCTGCGGGTATTTATTCTGCGGGAACTGCCCAAAAATTCGTAAATGAAAAAGGTTGGCTACCGGGAAAAGACGTAGTTATTTTAGGTTCGGGCGACATAGGGCTTATTATGGCGAGAAGAATGACTTTAGAAGGCGCTAAAGTTCACGCCGTTTGCGAAATTATGCCACACTCAAGCGGACTTAAAAGAAATATCGTTCAATGTTTAAACGATTTTGATATTCCCCTTTATTTAAGCCACACTATAACGAGAATAGACGGCGACGAGAGGGTAATCGGCGTTGAGATTTCAAAAGTTGACGAAAATAAAAACGCTATAAAGGGAACTGAAAAATATATTAAGTGCGATACCGTGCTTTTTTCAGTTGGATTAATTCCTGAAAACGAGTTAAGTAAAAGCGCGGGCGTTGAACTTTCAAACGCTACTAAAGGCGCTGTAGTATACCAAAATAGAGAAACTTCGGTAAGCGGTGTGTTTGCGTGCGGTAACGTTTTACAAGTTCACGATTTAGTCGATTTCGTATCCGAAGAAGCCGAACTTGCAGGTAAAAGCGCAAGCGAGTACGTTAAGAACGGCGTAATAGAAAAACAAACTGTAAATTGCCGTGCGTTAGACGGGGTTTCTTACGTTTTACCGCAAAAAATCAATACCGTTTTAGACGGCGACGTAACTTTGTTTTTTAGGGTGAAAGGAGTTTACAAAAATTGTAAAGTAGTCGTTTCAGACAGCGAAAAAGTTATTTCGTCCGTCAAAAAAAGAGTGGTTACGCCGGGCGAAATGGAAAGAATCGTTTTAAAAAGCGAAAAAGTTAAATCGCTCGTCGGCGAATTGACGGTACGCGTAGAGGTGGACGGATGAAAGATATTAATTTAACTTGCGTTGAATGCCCGTTAGGGTGCGATATAAACGTTGAAACCGACGGAGATAACGTTTTGTCCGTAAAAGGCAATTCTTGTCCGAGAGGGGATAAATACGCTCGCGACGAAGTAGTTTGTCCAAAGAGAGTTTTAACTACTACTGTAAAGACGGACGGCGGAGAAATGCTCCCTGTAAAAAGTAAAGAGCCGATAAAAAAAGAGGAACTTTTTTCGGCTGTTAATCACCTTAATAAAATCGTCGTAAAAACGCCCGTTAAGTTGGGGCAAACTATTTCAAATTACGACGGAGTAGAAATAATTGCTTGTAAGGATATTAACTAAAATATGAAAATAGTAAAAATCGAAGATATTTGTAAAAAATATTCTACCGAAAAAGATTTTTTATTAGAAGACGACAGATACTGGTCGCAAATCGACGATATAGCAAGGGATATAAAAGATAAAAGTCAGACCAATCCCATATTGCTTTTATCCGGTCCGTCGGGGTCGGGTAAGACTACTACGGCGCACCGTATAGAAAAATTTTTGGAATCTTACGGAGTGGAAACGCATACGATTTCGCTCGACTCGTATTTTTCAACTTTACCTAAAGAAGAAATTTCAACGGCAGATTTAGAATCTCCCGAAAGGCTTGATAAAGACCTTTTGGCTGAACATATCGAAAAACTTTTAAACTGCCAAGAAATCGAACTTCCAGAGTTTGATTTTCAAAACACTCGTCAATATAAGTCGGGAATAAAACTTCGTAGAAAACCAAATGAAATAATAGTTTTTGAAGGCATACACGCTCTAAATCCAAAGGCTGTGCCCGTTTTAGACGGTGAGTCTAAAATGTATATAAGCGTAAGGACGAGAGTTGAATACGACGGCGGGAAATTGCTTCATCCAAGGCTTATTAGACTTTTAAGGCGTATGAGCCGTGATATGCGTTTTAGGGGCAGAGAGCCTATTGATACCCTTTCTTTTTTTAAAAGCGTTGAAAGGGGAGTTGATAATTTCGTAAGCCCGTATAAAATTTACGCCGATTATTCAATCGACACTTTTATCGAGTACGAACCGCTTGCCTACCGCGACGAAATGCTTTCTAAACTTTTACAAATCGTCGATAAGGTCAGCGGAGAAGAAAGAGAAACCGTACAAACTTTAATTGAATTTTTAAGTTCGTTTAAAGGAAAAGACAGTTCGCTCGTTTCCGACAAGTCGTTAATTAGAGAATTTATAGGGAATAGATAAAAGCAAAATATTGACAATAAATTCGACGGAGCAAATAAACCTTTGAATATCAGTTACGAGTTGTTGCATAGCAAAAAAATAAAAACGCCAAAAGATTTGGCGTTTTTATTGTGAATTTTAGGATTGAATTAAAAAAGTCAGTCTTCTAAATCTTCGTAGTCTTCGCTTTTATCCTTGCAGTTTGCAATCTTCGAAACCTTGTTCTTGATTTGTTCTTGACCTTCTTTAACAAGTTTTCTTGCCTTATACGAGTTGGCAACGATAAGCGCTCCGCCTACCATGCCTAAAATAAGCCCGATAGCAAAATTCTTTTCCATAATTCCTCCTTAGTTTGCGACCAGCGTCGCTGATTGTAGTATAAGCAAAAACTCCGCAAATATACGGCTCGCTCTCTAACTTTTGAAAAAACAGTTGTATAAACGGTAAAAAAATGATATAATCTAACTATGATGTATGTAAGGAGATAAACGTGGGTAGAATAATAGCGTTTGATATAGGCGATAAGCGCGTTGGGGTAGCGATAAGCGATCCTTTCGGCGAAATGGCTTTGCCGTTAGAAACTTATTGGCGAAAGGGCTTTGAAAAGGATATCGACTATCTCGTTAAATTAGCAAAAGACAAGTTTGCCGAAGTTATCGTTTGCGGTCTTCCAGTAAATTTTGACGGTAGCGTAAGCGAACAAACTCAAAAAACCGAAGAATTTATTGCCAAACTTAAGGAGAAAACGAATATTAAAGTTGAAACGCAAGACGAGAGATTTTCAACAAAGCAGGCGCGTAATCTTTTGCTTGAAGCCGATATGAGAAGGGAAAAGAGAAAAGACGTTATCGATATGATAGCGGCGTCGTATATATTAGAAGATTACTTAAGAAAAATAAAAAATCAAGGAGCAAAAAAATGAGCGAGAAGTATCACGAGAACGCAAAGGTAGACCAAATGGACGACGTTGTTGAACTTACGGGCGATAGCGGAGAAGTTTTAAAATTCTATCACATAGGCACAATCGAATATAAAAACGATTGGTTCGTATTTTTCCAACCTGCCGAAATAATCGACGGCGTTGATCCCGACGAAATCGTTATTTTTAAAATAGGTGGCGACGAAGGGGACGAAGTTTTGTTACCTATTGAAGACGAAGATCTTTTAGACGAAGTGTATGAAGAATTTATGCGTGAACTTGCCGAAGACGACGAAGAAGGTTGCGATGGTAATTGCGCCGGATGTAGCGGTTGCGCGGGAGAAGAAAAATAAGTATTCCCGTAGTTTCGTCAATCGTAAAAAGTTTCAAAATCAACGAATATATAAGCAAAAATCCGCTCTTTTATGAGAGCGGATTTTTGTTTTATAAATCGTCTACGTCTTGAACGGGATCTTCGTATTCACCGGTTAAATAATTACCTGTGTAACTTCCGAGCGGGTCAAACTTAGACTTTAAATTTTCTTCTTTTCTTTTTTGCTTAGTTTTGCCCTTTTTCATTATTTACAATTTTTTGGGCAATCGCTTTTTTCTTTTGCTTTGCAAGACTTAGTCTTTGCGGTTTGCTTTGTGTTTGAAGTCTTTTTAGTGTTTTTCATAATCGCTCAAGGCAAAAGGGTGTAACGGGATTTGTTAAAATAAAACCTTTCGCCTTTTTTACCTCCTTCGATATTTATCTTGCGCCAAAATAACAAAATTATTCTTTTTTCGATAAAATTTACTTTTCGGGTTTAATCGCTAAAATTTCACCCGTTTCGCCGTCTATTAAATAGGCGGTTATTTTTTGTCCGTCTACAAAGCCTATATACCAGTAGTCGTAGCCGTCGTTATCAATAAAACGAATTTTAATTTCTCCGTTTTCAAGGCGTAAAAAATCTTTCACAAACTCGTCGTTTTCGTTTAAGTCGTCTAATATTTTACAATAGGACAGAGTGGACGGGTTTTTTAAAGATAAGAGTTTAACCCCTAAAGATTGACCGTTAAAATCTATTTTTAAATAAAGTTCGTCGGTAGGTAATTTACTTACTGCAATCTTACAGTATAAAAAAGTCGCCAAAGGAGTGTATTCAAAATCTCCGCCGTAAACTTTATCTTTTATATTAAATTCAATTTTACAATTTTCGTAAATTTTAGATTTGAATTGAAGTTTAAAAGATATTCTGTTTTCAACGTCGTTTTTTATACCGTCGTCTATTTGGGGATTTTCGCATTTTTCAGGATAAGCGAAAATTGAAAAATCTTCATTTTCGTAAAAAAGAGCAGTTTCTCTGAGTTGACTGATTTTCTCGTCGTAAGAGTTTTCTTTTTTGCAAGATGAAAGACAAAAAATGGTAAAAAAGGATAAAATAAGGCTAATAATTTTCAAAAAATTTTCTCCGTTACAAAATTTTATGTGATAAAGGGTTGAATAATGCTTGATTTTGTCTAAATGAATTGATTTTTACGCGCGTGTGTGCTATTATTATAAGCGAGGTGTAATATGAACAAAGTTATCATAAAAACAGCAATAATTACCTTTCTTTCACTTGTCGTAGCGTTTATTTTAGGCGTGATAGGCATCTACGCGTTTGCTCCGCGTTTGGCAGGGGGGTATTGTTACGAGTTGGGATTAAAAAATATGGCTACGGAATGTTACGAGCGCGTTTATTCAAAAACGGGCGAGTTTGACGATTTAGTTGAACTTGTAAATAGCGCAATTTACGCTGAAAACGACGGCGTAACGTCTGTTTACGGCGAAGAAATGATTGAGAGAAAAAGCGATTTTAAAAACTTTTGCGATAAGCAGATTGACGAGAATTTTCAAGAAGGGGATTATTCTACCTACGATTATTACGTCAACGCTACGATGCTTGCAAAATATTCGCTTGGCAACAAGCAAGAAGCGATTGAATTCGCCTTTTCTTGCGCTCTTAAAAGCGCGGGTTATACCGAGCATTCGGCTTTAAAAATGCTCGTCAACATGATAGAAACGGACGAGAGTTTAGGCGATATTATTAGCGAATTTTACAACGCGATGACGCCTCCCGAACAAAAGTATTCTTTTAGCGGACACGTTGAATTTAGAAACGATATGAATAATTTAGGCTATACTGTTTCTTAGCGGAGATATAAATGGAAAATAACGAAAAAATCAAAAATAACGCGAGATGCGTTAATTGCGGAAGTGATTTCTTCGCTCCGCTATCAGAACAAAAGGTTAAATGTCCGTCTTGTGGAGAAGAAATTTTCACTTCTATGGCGACGAAGTATTATTCTTCGCTTAATGAAAACCCCGAAGAATCTAAAGAGGCCCACGGCGAAGATTATTTAAAACTCAATCTCGTGTTGGACGAACTTTACGGTCTTGTAAAAATGGGTAACTATAAACAGGCGGAAGAAAAATTCTACGAAGCGTTGGGGCTTTCGGATACTGATTATAGGGTGTATATGGCTATGGTTGCTATAAAAACCAAAAACTATACTGATTTAAAAGACCAAACGCACAAAGAGTATATAAACAAAGCAATTTCGATTGCAGACGCCGATCAAAAGAAAGAAATTGTAAAAACTTATAGAACTTACTATTATAAGAGCGGTTTGACGGACGAAGAACTCGACGCGTATTCGGTTGAAGAAAACAAAATGAAAAAAGAAAGGCTTGAAAAGGGCTTAAAGTCTATGATTCCCGAGTATATGACCAAAGAAAAACGCAACGTTCTTTTGCTCGTGTTGTTCCCCATTTTGCTTGCGGTAGGTCTTGCTCTCGTTATTCTCGCAGTTTTTTACGAAGAAATCGCTTGGATAGCCGTAGTAGGCGCGGTAATGACGATAGCGGGCTATATTTTATTTAGGAATTGGTTTATCAACAAAGATAAGATAAAGACCTTTAACTCTTTGCTTGATTTTTACGATTTCGTAGACGCGAGAGGTTACGACGAAAAGGTTTTAAGCACTTTGTATAGGCACATGCAAAACCTTTGCGATAAGTTTTTAGACAATATTCCCGTCGTTTCAATGTCTGACGATACCACGAAGTTAATTGACTATTTAATCGTTTTAAACGACGAAAAGATGAACATATTTTTGCTTAAAGACAAGTATTTTTCACAATTCGTGTCAGAGGAGTAATATGATTTATACTATTGAAAATCAAGTTTTTTCGGTAAGCGTCGAAAGTAAAGGCGCGCAACTTAAATCAATTTTTTCAAAAGAAACGGGCATAGAATATCTTTGGCAAGGCGACGAAAAATACTGGATGGGTAGGGCTTACAATCTCTTTCCATACGTTGGTAGGCTTGCAAAGGGTAAGTACGTCGTCGGTGGCAAAGAGTTCGCTATGGACAGACACGGCTTTGCAAGGGGAGAAGAATTTTCGCTCCTTTCAAGCGACGACCTGTCTATGACCTTTGCTTTAAAATCTAACGAGAGAACTAAAGCGGTCTACCCCTTTGATTTTACTTTTCTAGTAAAATTTACAATTTTAAATAAGTCGCTAACCGTAACTTATAAGGTTGTAAACGATGGAAATTTGACTATGTATTTCGGTCTTGGCGGACACCCCGGGTTTAACGTTCCGTTCGACGGTGGTGAGTTTGAAGACTATTATATTCACTTTGAAAAAGACTGTGTTCCAACTCAAGTTTTTGCGAGCGAAAAAGGGCTTATAACTCCAAAAACCGCTCCGTATAATTTAGTTGACGGAAAAAATATTCCTTTAAAGCATTATTTGTTTGATAACGACGCTATTATTTTAACCGACGTTTTAAAAAGCGTCTACCTAAAAGGTAAGGGAACTGATAAGGCGGTAAAAGTAAGTTATCCTAATATGGAAAATTTGGGATTTTGGCACATGCCTAAAACCGACGCGCCTTTCGTTTGCATAGAACCGTGGATGACGCTTCCCGCAAATGAAGGAGAGCCTGAAGTTTTAGAAACGAAGAAAAATATCGGCGTGGTAGAAAAGGGAAACTCTTTTGAAACCGATATGATAATTGAAATTATCGAGTAATAAAAATTTTTACTATAAAGAGTGTTCATTATGGAAAAAGTAAAAACGAAAATGGCGTTATGGAAAAAACTTTTAATCGTTTTTCTCGCGTTACTTTTAGTAGTTTGTCTTGCGTTCGGCGGTTTCGTCGCGTATTTTCGTTTGCCGGTACAAGATTATTATAATGCAAGCGAAAAGGCGTTCGTTATTCCCGATTTAAACGTCGGCGTAATTCCGCAAGGTTTCGATTATGACAAGAATAACGATTATTTTCTTATGTCTGCGTATATGAAAGACGATTCGCCGTCTCGATTGTATCTTATTGATAACGCTACGGGAAAAGTCGTTAAAAAGGTTACGTTTAAGACTGATAAAGGAAAAATTTTCGACGGGCATTTCGGTGGAGTTGCTCTTTATAGTGATTTTTTATACGTTGCAAACGGAAAGTCTTTATTAGTGTATTCGTATAGCGATATTTTAAAGGCTACCGACGGGGGAGTAATAGATTGTTTAGGTAAGGTTTCAACGTCTAAATCTGATGAAGATTACTGCAAAGTTTCGTTTGTAACCGTAAGCGACGATACTCTTTACGTGGGCGAATATTACAGCGATAAAGGTTACGACACGTTGGATAGCCATAGATTTGAAACGTCGACGGGCGAGTATAACTCGGCGATTGCTCTTGAATTTAAGTTAAGCGAAAGTTATCCGCTTGGAATTGACGCAACGCCTAAAAAGGCTTATTCTTTACCGAACAAAGTTCAAGGTATGTACGTTACGAGCGGTAAAATTTATCTTTCAACGTCTTACGGGTTGAGTTTTTCGCATATTTTAGAGTATGATAAAAATAAACTTAACTCGGAGAAAAGCACAAAGGTTTTAGATACTGAAGTTTCGGTTTTGGTACTTGACGAGTCTTGTTTGGCTAACGATTATAAATTACCGCCTATGAGCGAAGAAATCGTCGTTTTAGATAACGAACTTTACGTTATGAACGAATCGGCGTCTACAAAATATATCTTTGGTAAATTCACGGGTGGTAAGTGGTGTTACAAAACAGACCTAACTAAACTTGCTTAATAAAATTAGAATAAACGCCCCGTTTCGTCAACGACGAAACGGGGCGTTTATTTGTGATAAAAGTTTAAAAACTTGCTATTTCCACTTGTTTTTCGGGTAAGTGCTCCCAGTATCTAACAGGCAAAAAGTTTTTCATTATGCGGTGATTTTTTCTTTCTTTTATATTCACGCTTTTATAATAAGTTTGCCAAAGTTTTTTAAAGTTTACTTCTTCGTCGGATAAATACACGGTAACTTGTCTGTCTTCTGCGCAAATTTGTTCGCAGTTTTGCCCGTCGTACATACCGAGAACGTTCCTTTTTACGTCGTGAATAATAAACGCTTGGTTTGCAAATCTTGTCGTAAAGTGAGGCATAAGTAACCAAGTTATATCGTTGTCGGGGCTAAAATGGGCGTAGTAATAGCCGTCGACGGACTGCTCAAAGCGTATAAACCCTTTAAAGCGGTGAAGTTCGTAAGTTATTTGTTTTAATAAATCGCTGAAAGCCAAAACGTTCTCGTCTGCAAAATTTTTAGAAACGTCTACGCCTTTGTTATCAATTACAATTTTTAAATAGTTGAAAATAACGGTATATTTATCTTCCCGTCCACTTTTTAAGGCGAGAGAAACGTCTTTTGACACTCCGTAAGTTTTGCACTCTTTTAAACAGTTAGATACGCGCTTTGCTTTTTGAGCGTCGGTAACGATTTCGTAAACGTTGTCGTAAAAGCCTATTTGAACTTGTTTGTCGGTAACGGTTTTAGGAATACGCTTTTCGTAATAAGCGTCAAAAATGCAGGTAAAAAGCCCCATTTTAGTTCCGTCAAAAATAAAAGTAATCATATTTCTCCTTGTAAGACGCTCTGTCTTATTTCGTCATTTGAAAACATTGAAAGTTGTGATAATATAACGCTGTCGGTGGACGTTAATAAAAGGGTGTTTTTTACGGCGAGTTGGTTTTCCGTACCAAAAAACTTGCCGTTACAAGTAATAAAGTTTATCGCGCGTTTTAAAACTATTCGCATTTTTTTTAGGTCTAAAAAATCGAGTTTTCCATACCGCCTTGCGTTTATTATTTTATACGCGCCCTTAAATCCTATCCCCGGAACTCGAAGTAAAACTTCGGCTGGCGCTGTGTTAATTTCTACGGGGAAAAATTCGGGATGTTTTAACGCCCAATGGCATTTAGGGTCGTATCCTTCGGGCAAATTTTCGTTCTCGTCCAAAATTTCTTCGGCTTTAAAACCGTAAAAGCGAAGTAGCCAGTCTACTTGATAAAGTCTATGTTCTCGTAATAGCCCTATCGGAGAAGTCGGCAAGTGTGAATTTTTGTCGTTTGTCGGAACATAAGACGAAAAATAAACCCTTTTTAAAGAAAACTTTTTATAAAGCCCTTGAGTTAGTCTTATTATTTGTCCGTCGCTTTCGGGCGACGCGCCAACAATCATTTGTGTAGTTTGTCCCGCAGGTAAAAATTTATGATATTTAACTGATAAGGCTTGTTTTTTTTCGCTTGCCATATAGCCCATAGGCGAGATTATGCCGACTTTGCTCTTTTGCGGAGCGAGTAGTTTTAAACTTCGCTCCGACGGTAATTCGATATTAAAACTCATTCTATCGACGTATTCGCCAGCGCGCATAATAAGTTTCTTGTCCGCCGACGGAATTCCTTTAAGGTGAATATATCCGTTAAAGCGGTGTAATTTTCTAAGTCTTATTACGGTGTCTAAAAGTTTTTCCATAGTTGCGTCGGGACTTTGGTCGACCGCCGAAGATAAAAACAAACCTTCAATCATATTACGCCTATAAAAACTCATTACAAGTTCGCAAATTTCTTCTGGGGTTGCTTCGGCTCTTTCTATATCGTTGCTACGACGATTTACGCAGTATTGACAGTCGTAAGAGCATTTATTTGTGAGGAGTATTTTAAGTAGCGAAATACATCTTCCGTCTTCGGTAAAAGAGTGGCAAATTCCCGCAATATCGGCGTTGCCTATACCGCCTTTTAAATTGCGACGGGATGAGCCGGACGACGAGCAAGACACGTCGTATTTAGCGCTTTCGGTTAAAATTTTTAATCTCTCGTAGTCAATCATAATTTTTCTCCTAAGCGTTGCCGTCTTATAAAAACAAACCTTTTGTTCGCCCAAAATTCCAGCAAAATCAAGGGAAAAAGGCTGATAAATTAAAAAGCGAACAAATGTTTGTTTTCTACATTATACTACGAGAAAAAGCAAAAGTCAAACAAATGTTCGCATTTTATTAAAAATTTTTTCTGGCAAATTAAAAGGTTGTATCGGTTGAATTGTTTGCGTTACACGAGCAACAACAATTCGTAGTAGTGCCTAAAGCGAGTAGCAGTAAAAGTTGAGTTAAAGAAATTGAGCCGTTTGAATAGAGCAAAAATAAAATACCTAAAAGGACGATGCTATCTGTCATAAAAAAATCTCCAAAAGGTTACAAAACCTTACTTTATATTACTTTATGCGACAAAGATTTCGGTTATGATAAATTGACGATGGAAATAAAAAGATATACAATATTTATATGGGAACAGCGTATTTAAAATTAAACGACAGACTTGGCTCAATGGTAGAAAATTATTTGCCCGACGACGAACTGTTAGACGAACTAACGGGAGTATTTTCAATTTTTTCGGACAAGACAAGGCTTAGAATTTTATCTTCATTAACCATAACGGATATGTGCGTAAGCGATATATCAATGGCGCTTAAAATAAACCAAACGACAGTTTCGCACCAACTTCGCATTTTGAGAAATTTAGGGGCGGTGAATTGTTATCGAAGCGGAAAGATAGTGTATTATTCTTTAAAGGACGAAATACTCGGAGATATACTTCTTAAAGGAATTGAATTTTTAAGTAAATAAGAAAGCGCCGAGGCGAAATTTCGCCTCGGCGCGTATCTTATTATATAATAATTAAAGGCTCTGTCACAACTCGTGACTGATATTTAAAGGCTTATACACTTCGCGATAATAGTCTTTTTACGGGTTTTTGCAATTTCGATTTTGAGCAAGGTAATTCCCTTGCAAAAATCTCATAAAAATCCCGTCTTACTCGTATATAACCCTTCAAATTTTATCAGTCATACATTGTGACATAGCCTCATTAAATTATCTGCATTCGTCAGCCTTGCCTGCACAACCTAAAACGTTAACGAGTTTGTGTTCAACGATTTGTTGTACGCTTGCTCTTGCGTCGCCAAGATATTGTCTTGGGTCGAAGTGGTCTGGATGTTCAACGAAGTGTTTTCTAACGGCAGAAGTGCAAGCCATACGAAGATCAGAGTCAATGTTAATCTTACATACAGCCATAGTTGCTGCTTGGCGGAGCATTTCTTCTGGAATACCGATAGCGTCAGGCATCTTTCCGCCGTATTGGTTAACGAGCCTTACAAATTCTTGTGGAACTGAAGACGCGCCGTGAAGTACGATTGGGAAACCCGGAAGGCGTTTGCCAACTTCTTCTAAAATGTCAAATCTAAGTTGTGGTTTTTGACCTGGTTTAAACTTGTACGCGCCGTGAGAAGTTCCGATAGCGATTGCGAGAGAGTCAATACCAGTCTTGGTAGCGAATTCGTAAACTTCGTCTGGGTCGGTAAACATAGCGTCTTCGCTGTTTACGTTTACGTCGTCTTCAATACCGGCGAGTTTACCAAGTTCTGCTTCAACGGTAACGTTTCTATCGTGAGCGTATTTAACGACTTCGCGAGTGATTTCCATATTTTTAGCAAGGTCGTATTTAGAAGCGTCAATCATAACTGACGTAAATCCGCCGTCGATACAACTTTTGCAAAGTTCAAAACTGTCGCCGTGGTCAAGATGTAAAACGATAGGAAGACCCGTGTCTTCTTCCGCTGCTTGAACGAGATGTTTAAGGTAAAGTGGGTTAGCGTATTTTCTTGCGCCCGAAGAAACCTGCAAAATAAGTGGAGCGTTTTGCTTAACGCCTGCATTTACGATACCTTGGATTGTTTCCATGTTGTTTACGTTGAAAGCGCCTATTGCGTAACCGCCCTTATAAGCCATTTCAAACATTTTTTTGGAATTAACTATTGGCATAATATCCTCCGAAAGTTTTAGTTCGCATATATTATACACCATTTTTTAATTAACTGCAATTAAATAAAATGAATATACTTGACAAAATTAGGAAAATTTCATATAATGAAGTTACTGAATCGATGTTTGTTCGGAGAGGAAGCGCAAAACAAAAGGTAAACCTGTTTTTGACATTGTATTTTGAAAACGGCTTTGCAAAAATATCACGTTAAATATGCGCATACTCTTTTTGGGTGTGCGCGTTATTTTTTTAGGAGAATTTATGAGAATAGCAGTTGTAGGAATAGTAATTGAAAAAGATAGGCGCGCGTCTTCTAAAGTAAACGAAATTTTATCGGAGTATGGCGATTATATCGTAGGGCGTATGGGCGTTCCTGATAAAAATATTGACGTTTATTGTATAAGCGTTATAATTAAAGCCACGACGGAGATAATTTCGGCTATGACGGGTAAACTCGGCAGAATAGAAAACGTTACCGTAAAATCTGCGGTTACAAACGTTGAATTATAAGGAGAAGAATTATGAAAAAATTATTTGCTTTACTTTTTGCGTTAATGCTTGCATTTTCGTCTTTCGCTCTCGTTTCTTGCGAACAAGTCGAAAGTGGCGAAAAAACTCCGCTTTCTTTTTATGCTCCCGACGGCGCGCCCGCGCTTTCGATTGCGAAATTTATAAATGATAAAGAAGATTTCGATACCGGTGTAGAAATAAACTATAACGTAGTATCTTCAAGCGTTATCGGTCCTACTATGGCTAAAGGCGACGCCGATTTAATGGTAATTCCCGTAAACGCCGCAAGTAAACTTTATAAGGCAAACGCAAGCGATCCTTACGTTATGACGGCGGTAGTTACTCACGGCAATCTTTATATAGCAAGTACCGAAGAAAACCTTACTTTAGAAGGTCTTAAGGGTAAGGTTATAGGCGTTATTGGTCAAGGGCTCGTTCCCGACCTTACTTTAAGGGCTGTTTTAAAAGATAACGATTTACTCGACGACGTAGTTGAAGGCGATACGGCAACCGACGGTAAAATTACTATTCGTTATTTTGCGCAAGCGCCCGATATGTTACCCCTTTTAAAACAAGGTAAACTTACGGTAGGTCTTTTGCCTGAACCTGCACTCACTAATCTTACTACTAAAGTTGCTCCTGATAAAACTTGGAATATTTTAGATTTACAAGAACTTTACGACGCTGAAACTAAAGCGTATCCGCAAGCAGTTTTAATGGTTAAAAAGAGCGTTTACAATAAATTTAAAACTCAAATCGTCGCTTTGGGCGATTATTTTGCAAGCAATTTAACTTGGATTAAAGAAAATACGGAGCAAGCAGTTACAGCCGTAAATTCAGTTCTTCCGGACGGCGTTACGCCGAGTTTAAACGCTAACGCAATAAATGCTCAAGTAATTGATAATTGCAAGATTTATTATCAATCTTCAAGTGATGCAAAACAACAAGTAATTGAATATTTGAATAAAATAATTGCGGTAAGTTCCGACGCTGCAAAAGCCGTTTCGGACGATTTCTTCGCATAAAAGGGTAAATGAAGGTAAATAAAGATAAAATTTTAAACTTAATATTTATATTATTGCCGTTTATATGTTTGTTTACAGTTTGGCAAATAGGCTCGTCTTTTACCAACGAGTTTATTTTGCCAAGCCTTTTTGAAACGCTACTTGCAACGGGAAAAGTTTTGGCAAGCGGAAAGTTTTACCTTTCGCTTTTAGGAACTCTAATTAGAACGGTAATAGCCTTTGCAATATCCTTTTTACTTGCGTTTTTACTTGCTTTTTGGTCAAGGGCTAGTAGGCGCGCAGACGTTACGATTGCGCCCGTTATAAGCGTATTTAGGGCGTTGCCTACGATAGCCGTAGTTCTACTTCTTTTAATGTGGACGAACTCGTTTATAGCGCCGATAGTAGTAACGTCGCTCGTAGTTTTGCCTACGACATACAGTACGCTAAGAGATGCGTTTTTTAACGTTGACGGAGATTTAATAAAGGCTTTGAAACTGTTTGAAGTCGATCAAAAAACCTTGCTTAAAAAGGTTTACGCGCCAAGCGTTTTACCTTCGACGTTGCTTGCCATCGGAAGCGGACTTTCTCTAAATTTAAAACTTATGGTTGCGGCTGAAGTTATTGCTGCAACGGCAAATTCTTTAGGCTTTATGTTAAATTCTTCAAAGGCGCTTTTTGAAACGGCAAAAATGATAGCAATAGTTTTAATAACCGTCGTTATAGGTCTTATCGTTGAACTTACGTTTAAATCAATTTCTAAAAAGGTGGGCGCATGGCAATGATAAGAATAAGGAACTTAACGAAAAAATACGGCGAAAAAGTCGTTTATCAAAACTTTAATTTAGATATTGCAGAAAATAAGACTTTGGTAATTTTGGGCGAAAGTGGCTCTGGAAAGACGACGCTACTTAATATTTTGGCAAAACTTACCGATTTTGAAGGGCAAATTGAAGGGAATATAAGTCCCGTTTCAATGGTTTTTCAAAAAGATTACCTCGTTCCAAATCTTACCGTAGAAGAAAATTTAAGGCTCGTTTGCAAAGATAAAGACGTTTTAGGCGCGCTAAAAAGCGTTGGGCTTTTAGATAGCGCGAAAAGTTATCCAAAGAGTTTGTCGGCAGGTATGGCGAGAAGGGTTGCTCTTATTAGAGGATTTTTGTTTAGTTCACCTTTAATGCTTATGGACGAGCCGACTAATTCGCTTGATATAGGCTTAAAACACACCGTGCACGAAATATTAAAGACTAAAAAGAGAGAATGCGAAAAGACCGTCGTGGTAGTTACTCACGATATAGACGAGGCTCTTTCTCTTGCGGATAGAGTAATAATATTGAGTGGTGGCAAAGTCGTTTATTCCTATGAGTTTAAGTCAAATCCGTTAGGCAGAGATATAACAGACGGAGAGTGTAACCAAGTTAGAAAAGAACTCATAAAAAGTCTTGTATAACTTAAATTGAAGAATAAAAATTATTAAATCGGTCAAAAATATAAACGCGACACAAACTTATAGCGTTTATACATACAATGTAACGGGGTTTTGTCGAGTAAATTGTAGGAGATCGATTTATGATAAAACGCGGAGATTTATACTACGCGGACTTAAGTCCCGTCGTCGGTAGCGAGCAGGGTGGAATTAGACCCGTACTCGTCGTTCAAAACGACGTGGGTAATAAATATAGCCCCACCGTTATCGCTGCTGCGGTTACGAGCAAAATAAACAAGGCTAAACTTCCAACTCATATCGAACTTAGCGCGGTTGATTTCGGGCTGAGTAAAGATTCTGTGGTTTTGCTTGAACAAATAAGAACTTTGGATAAGCGTAGGTTAAAAGAAAAAATAGGTGAACTTCCTTTATCAACTATGCAAAAAGTAAATACCGCTTTGCTGATAAGCCTTGGTTTCGCTGAAAAGAGCGTATGACTGCGACAAAATTTTTGTCGCAGTTTTTTATTATCCATTTGTGGAAAATTAGTTTACAAAAATGATAAAACGTGATAAAATAAGCGTAGATATAATACGGAGAGTGAAAAATGGCTAATTTAGCGCAGAGAATAAAAGAGTTAAAAGATATTAGAAGGCTTACTTCAGCCGAACTTTCAACGCTTAGCGGAGTTCCGCTCGGAACGCTTAATAAAGTGTTGTCGTCGTCTACTAAAAGCGTAAAAACCGAAACTCTTAAAAAGATTGCGGACGCTCTTTCGGTGTCGGTAGCGTATCTTTTGGGCGAAAAGGAAAAACCTTTATATAAAGCGATTGAAAATTACGGGTTTGTTAAAGTTGCGGCTGTAACCCCAAAACTTTACCTTGGCGACGTTGATAAAAACGTTCAAGCAATTCAAGAAGAAATTATTAAACTTTCGGCAAAACGTGTAAAACTTGCGGTTTTCCCCGAACTTTCAATTTGCGGATATACGCTTGGCGATTTAATGATTTTTGACTTAGTTTTGGATAAAAGTGAAAAAGCGTTAAAAGAAATAGCCGATTTTTCAAAAAATTACGATCTTTTAATTTTTGTTGGCGCGCCCGTTAGAAAAGACGGTAAACTGTACAACTGCGCGGTTGCGATTTTTGGCGGAGAAATTCTCGGCGTCGTTCCAAAAACCAGACTTCCGTCTTACGACGAATTTGACGAAAAGAGAACGTTTACGCCCGCTCCCGACGATAATTCAACCATTAAAATATGCGGAAAGGAATATCCGTTCGGCACTAAAATTTTATTTGAGTGTAAGGATATGCCTGATTTTAAGGTGGGGGTTGATATTTGCGAAGATATGTGGTTCGTGCATAGCCCGTCTGAGCATCACGCATTAAACGGCGCTACGATAATTGCAAACCTTTCGGCTAGCGACGAACTCGTAGGCAAGGCGGAAAGAAGAAGAAAAATCGTTTCTATTCAGTCGTATAAAGAGTGTTCGGCTTACATCTATTCAAATACCGGAATGGGAGAATCGTCTACCGACTTATTGTATTCAGGGCATAATATAATAGCCGAAAATGGTCAAGTTTTAGCCGAAACCGAACTTTTTAGTGAAAACTATGCTATCGCCGACGTAGACGTGTATAATTTGCAATTTGTAAGGCGTAAGAAATTTAATTATAAAGAAGAATGCACGGGCGGTTATCAAACGGTAAAATTCTCGGCTTTTGTAAGCGCGGGCGTTTTAGATAGAAAGTACGATAAAAACCCGTTTATTCCAAATAGAGAAAGCGAGCGAATCGAAGCGATGGAAACCGCGCTTCTAATTCAATCGTACGCTTTAATTAGAAGACTTAAACAAGTTCGTAGCAATAAGGTTGTCATAGGTCTTTCAGGCGGACTTGACAGTACTCTTGCAATACTTGCAACGAGTAGGGCGTTCGATAGACAATTATGGTCGAAAAAGGATATAATTGCAGTTACAATGCCGTGTTTCGGTACTACTGAAAGAACTAAAGGCAACGCAGAAAAATTAGCCGAAATTTTAGGCGTTACTTTAAAAACGGTAGATATAAGCAAGGCTGTAACTCAACATTTTATTGATATAGGACACGACGAAAAGGTTGCCGACGTAACTTTTGAAAACTCGCAAGCGAGAGAGAGAACGCAAGTTCTTATGGATATAGCAAATAAGGAAAACGCGATAGTTATAGGAACGGGCGATTTATCTGAAATGGCTCTCGGTTGGGCAACTTATAACGGCGACCATATGTCTATGTATAATTTAAATTCGTCAATTCCAAAAACTATGGTAAGGGCTTTGGTTGCTCACGTTGCTGAAAATGAAGACGGCGAACTTTCAAACGTTCTTTACGATATTTTAGATACTCCCGTAAGTCCCGAACTTTTACCAAGCAATAGCGACGATATCGTTCAAAAAACCGAGGATATAGTTGGACCTTACGAACTTCACGACTTTTTTATGTATCATTTTATAGTCGACGGTTTTTCACCTTCAAAAATCTATAAAATTGCAGTAAAAACCTTTGAAGACGATTACGACGAAAAGACGGTGTATAAGTGGATTGAAAACTTTTTCAGTAGATTTTTCGTCCAACAATTTAAACGCTCGTGCGCGCCTGACGGCGTTAAGGTCAGCGCAATATCGTTTTCTCCAAGGGGGAATTGGCATATGCCGAGCGATATGGAACGTAAAGCGTGGCTTGACGATTTAAAAAACGTAAATCAAAACAACTAAAATAAAGTGGATATTTGAAAATCTCTAAAAAGAAATCAAATATCCACTTTTTATTATAATCTCGTACTTTTTTCGCTTTGGCAATCTATATCAACTGTCAGTTCAAGGTCTGTTAAAGTCTTTCCGCTAAGCGAATTATAATGCTTATAATAATATTTATAAAGATTTTCTTCGGTATTAAAAAGGTCGCAATTCGACGATTTTAACTTGTCGAACAAACTTTTTACCGTGTCGGTTATTTTTTGTTCGGCTGACTTTAAAACTACTTCCGGAATAGTAGTGGTTGGATTTAACTCAGAAACGTCTGCGTGAACGTTTGCGTCTTCGTATTTACAAAAGAAAGTCAGTTTAACGTGGTAATGCGGTTTACCGTTCTCTACTTTAAACTTATATTTTTTTGAAAATTCGTTTATTCCAAGCATAACGGCGGTTTTTTTGCCGTCGATTTCCACTTCGTCAAGACTTAAAAAAGTATCTAATGAATTTTTGTGTTCAAGGTTGAAAAACAAAGTTTCTTCAGGATTTAATTTTTCAGCCAAAAAACCTTCGCTAAATATCAGCGTTGACGACGCGTCGAAAATATACTGTTCTTTGTCTTGCTTGTCCGACGTACCGCTTGAACCACCGCTACCTTGTTCTCCGCCACCGCTACCTTTCGGCGATTTATCAATCTTAATTTTTTTAACGTAGGGCATATAACCGCTTTTAGATTTAGAGTAGTAACCTTGCGCAAAAATTTTTATACTCGTGTCGGCAATTCTATCAAGTTTTGCAACGTCTTTTCCTAATATTTTTTGAATTGTAAAAGAAGATATAGAATCGAGCGGAGTGCTTGAAGAAAGTATATCTTTGGCTTTTCCCTGACACCCTGCAAGGTGGGCGGAATCTTGTATTTTGTCCGTGCGGATAAAGTAGTTTATAGTTTCCATTACGTTCAGTTCCATAAGAGATTCGCCAAGCAAAATTAAATTGCAAAAGGATAGCATAGGATACCAACCCGTCGTAATACCTATTTTGTCAACGGCTTCGGCAATAGTTTTTCCTTTTTCGCTTATAAGAGAGTCGTTATTTTCGCCAGAAGCGGTTGAAGCGGGTTGAGGAATTGCAATTTGCGCCGTTACTTCGTATTCTTTAGTAGTTTTTTCATAATCTATACCTATCGCCATTATTATAGCCGTTCTTTCGATATTTACCAACCCAAAATCGTTTGTCATAAATAAAATAAAGGTAAAACCTAATAAAATAACTAAAAATTTAGATCGTAAAAATTTCATTTTTTAGTCCTTCCTTTTTTGAAAAACAAAGTGATAAGGGGTACTACGTACGCCATAAAAAGTAAGAAATATACGACGTAATTTAGAATAAACGTAAAAACGTTAAAAAAGAAATTTTGCGTTGCAAAAAATATAATCGCCATTGCGCCGTTTACTATTATACAGGGCAAAATTTTGTGCTTAAAATTAAAGGTATGACTAAGACAAAGAGAAGAAAAAACGAGTGGTAAAGTAACGGCGAAAACGCAAACTATAGCAAGCGCAAACCCTGCAAAATAGTCTATTCTGCCCGTATTTGAAAGGGAAAGATAGTATTTACCCATTTTTATGGGCGCAAAATACTGTCTTTCGGTAAGCGCGCCAAACTCTGAATATAAAACGCAGAAAAATATCGTAACGACGAGCGCCACCGCAAGATACGAAAGCATTATTTTTGTCTTAGACAACCTTTCGGGTTTATAATTACCTATAAAAAAGAGTAGATAAGTGCTGTCGAAAAACCATAAAAGCGAAAATTTACTACCTTGCAAAACGTTTTTAAAAGGAACGGCTACAATGGGTAAAAGGTTGGAGAAATCACAGGCGGGGATAGATAAGGTTAGTAGAACTACTACTGAAAAAATCGCTATCCAAATTAAAAGGTCGGCAAGCCGTCCGACTGTTTTTAGACCTTTATAAGAAAAGAAACAACTTATTAAAAAAATCGGCGCAAAAATCCACACGACGTGAGTAGTTTCGTAAAGGGCTATTTCAACGAAACTTTTTTGTTCTAAAATGGGAACGTACGACTTTATCAAAAAGTATATAGCGTACAAAAACATAATCGTTTTCGTTGGAGCGTCGCCCAAATTTTCATTTAAAATTTGAAAAAAGGATTTCCCCTTGAATTTATCGGCGATTTTAAGGATGAAAAATATAGTAACGCCGTCTAAAAGAAAGTTTAAAAGCGCCGAAATCCAAAGGTTTTCTTTTGCATATCCCGACACGAAAGACGGTAAAACGATTATTTTAATTACGCCCGTAAAAACTATCAAAGCAAAGCATAGTTGTCTTAATTTTAATTTTTCGCCGTTCATTTTGTAAATTTTTGTCTCCTTCTATTTTTTGAGCCGATAGACACAGGTCTTTTTTCCATACCTATTACGCTGTTCATATAAACGCCGTCTTGCAAGTCGTTAGCGATAAGTGGAGCGTACGGCGCGGAATAAGGAACTCCGTAGTTGTCCATAGAGCATAGATAACAAATAGTAAAAGCAATGAACAAAATTATTCCGTAAGCGCCTAAAGAACCTGATATTATAAGGCAAATAAGTCGTAAAACCGACGTCGTTTCTACGAGTTCGGGTATTGCGTAAATACTTATTCCGGACAGAGCCATTATAAGTATTGCAGGCGTTGAAACGATTCCTGCGTTTACCGCCGTTTCGCCGAGAACGAGCGCGCCTACTACGGCAAGCGCCATACCTACGTATTTCGGCATTCTTACGCTCGTTTCGTTCAGTATTTCAAAAATCATTAAAACGAAAAACATTTCAACGCTCGGCGAGAGTGGAATTTCTTTAATACTGTTTACAATCGTCAGCAAAAAATTCAGCGGAATTAGTTGAAGATGGAATAGTTGTACAGCCACGAAAAATCCCGGTAAAAATATTGAAAAAAGTATCGCTATAATTCTAAGCGCTCTAACTAAATTCGCTCTGTAGGTCGAAATATAATAGTCTTCCGACGCTTGCAAGTCTTCAAGCATTAGATAAGGTAGAGTCAAAACGAAAGGCGAGCCGTCGACGACTATTCCAACTCTACCTTCGAGCAGTCTTTCCATTAAAACGTCGGGGCGTTCGGTTGAGCCCGTTTGTTTAAAAAGCGAAGTTTTTCGTTCGTTTAAAATCTTTGCGACGTAACTGCTGTCGGGTATGCCGTCAATGTCTATTTTTTCAAGTTTTTTCTTTATTTTTTGCACTAAATTATCGTTTGCAATAGTGCTGATATAAACAAGCGATATATCCGTTTTCGTATATCTGCCTTTTTGGAAATTTTCAACCTTTAAGTCAGTTGATTTTATATATCTTCTAAGAAGACTTAAATTTGATTTTATACTTTCGTTAAAACCGTTTCTCGGACCTTTTATCGAAAGTCCCGTAGGCGGTTCGGATATGGCTCTCACTTCAAATTTCTTTAAATCAGCGGAAAGTCCCTTGCGCTTTCCGTCGATTAAAACTACAGTTTTGCCCGCTAAAATATCGTCGCAACATTCGTTTACCGTTTGTTTTAAACTAACGTTTGAAAGGTTTACGCTCTTTGCAATTTTTTTAATGGGAAAGTCGGGGTTTACCTTTCGCAACGGGGAAATTAGTTCGAGCCCCATAGTTTCCCTATCGGAAATTGAGTCTACGTAAATTGCAACTGCGTTCACGTCGCCTATTAAAAACTCGAAAAAAATCACGTCGTCGCTACCTAAAATAGCCTTTATTACTTTTACGTTGTAAGTTAAATCTTCGTTTATCTTCATAGTTTAAGTATTTTTTAAAAATTTTTAATTATTCATACGTTTAATTATTGTTGAAAATTTATACAATGTTGTATAAATTAAAAAATGTATCAAAGTGTAATTGACAACTTTTTCTTTTCGTGTTATATAATAAGAAAACAAAAGGTGGATAACGGTATGAGTTTTCAAAAAATTCTTTCAAATTTTAATATAGACGGGGAATTCGTTTCCTGCGAGCCGTACGGAAGCGGTCATATAAATAGAACTTATTGCGCTGTTTTCAATACTAAAAACGGAAAGAAAAGATATATTCTTCAAAAAATAAATTCTAAACTTTTTACTAACGTAGACGGGCTTATGAATAATATTAAACTCGTTACCGAATTTAATCGCGCTGAAATTGAAAAGAGGGGTGGCGATCCGCTTAGAGAATCGCTTACTCTCGTTTACACTCACGATAATAAAGCGTATTATAAAACCGAAGGCGACGAATATTACAGAGTATACGTTTTTATTGAAGACGCTTTGGGTTACGACGTCGTTGAAAAGCCCGAACATTTTTACGAAAGCGCGGTTGCTTTTGGTAAATTCGCTCAACTTTTAGACAGGTTTGACAATAGTAAACTTTTTGAAGTGTTGCCTAATTTTCATAATACGGTAATGAGATTTGAAAACTTGAAAAAGTCTATTCAAGCGGATAAATTTAACAGGGCGTTAGAAGTTAAGCCTGAAATTGATTTTGCCCTTTCTCAAGAGAAGTACGTTTCGACTATCGTCGACCTTTTAACTTCGGGCAAAATGCCTTGGAGAGTTACTCATAACGACACTAAACTCAACAACGTTTTAATAGATACTAAAACGGATAAGGCGGTATGCGTTATCGACCTTGACACAATGATGCCGGGTAGTATTTGTTACGATTTTGGCGATTCGATAAGATTTGGTTGCAATCCGTGTTTAGAAGACACGCCCGAAACCGAAAAGGTTATTTTCAGTATGCCGTTATACGAAGAATACGCAAGGGGATATTTAAGCGTTTTTGGAGATACGATTACTAAAATCGAGCGTGAAAATCTGCCTATGGGAGCAATACTTATGACTTACGAGTGCGGAATAAGATTTTTAACCGACTATTTAGACGGCGACGTTTATTTTAGAACGAGTAGAGAAAGACAAAATCTCGACAGAACGAGAACTCAATTTAAACTCGTTAAAGATATGCTCGCTAATTTCGATAAGATGAGCAAAATTATTGAAAAATATTGATAAACACCAAAGCCCGAGCGTGAACTCGGGCTTTTTATACTAAATCGTTTGATATTTATATCAAAATATGTTAATATTAGTAAAATGATTTACGAAATTGCAGAACTTAGAGTAAAAATAAATAATAGGTTTAAATATACCGATAGATTTTGCGAAAAATATTTATCTAACGACCAAACGAGCGATTCTGACCTTGAAATTGAAGTTAGCGACGACGAGTTTAACGCCGAAAAAGAAAAATCTGCCGAATTTTCGGACGGGTACGTTGAAAATCTTTGCATTTACCGAAAAATGTGCTCGCAAATGCTTAAATGGGATAGGTTTTTGATGCATACCGCCGTTTTAGAGTACAAGGGGGATTGCTACGCGTTTTTAGGTAGGAGCGGAACGGGTAAGTCTACGCATACGGGACTTTGGCTAAAAAATTTGTCCGACGCAAAAATTTTAAACGGCGATAAACCTATTCTTGCCTACAAAAACGGCGAGTTTATCGTTTATGGAACGCCTTGGATGGGTAAAGAAAGGCTTGGGTATAACGGCAAAGGTAAGTTGAAAGCGCTTTGTTTTTTAGAGCAGGCAAAACAAAACGAAATAACGCCTATTGAAAAGGACAAGGTTGCCGAAAGGCTTTTTGTTCAACTTTTAATGCCCGAAGATTTTAGCCAAGTAGCAAGAACTTTGGAACTTGCCGACCAAATGGTAAAAACAGTTCCGGCATATCTTTTAAAATGCGATATTTCCTATCTTGCGTTTAAAACTGCTTTCGATTGTTTAGTGGGGGAGCAGGATGGAAAATAAAAAAATAAATATTAAAGAACTCTTACAAAGCGACGGAAAATACGTTGGAACTACTATGGGCGTAAGTATGCGACCTATGATTGTCAGCGGTAGGGACGTCGTTGTTATTGAAAAAAAGACGGCAAGGTTGAAACCTTTAGACGTGGCGTTGTATTTAAGAAATGGAACGGACTACGTTTTGCATAGAGTATTAAAGGTTACAGATAGCGGTTATATTATTCGTGGAGATAACTGTTATAGCGACGAAATAGTAAAAGAAGATGAAGTTATAGGCGTTTTAACGCAATATTTTAAGAAAGAAAAGCCTATAATGATGGATGATAAAAAATATCTTCGTTACGTAAAAAGAAGGCTTTTTTGGTATAAACCGAGAAGATTTTTCGTTAAAATAAAAACTAAACTTCGCAAAATTGCGAGAAGAATTATAAAAGGAAAGTAAAATGGGTAAAAAGGCTCAATCAAAATCAAAGATATGGCTTGATAAAAACGTCGGCAAATATAGACCGTCGATAGTTTTTTTGACCGTTTTAACCGTTTTCGCAACCTTTTGCTCGGTTGGGTTTGCCTATCTTTCAAGTTATCTTATAAACAGCGCAACTGCTAAAGACAGTCGGGGAATAATTATATTTTCTTGCGTCGTTTTAGGGCTTTTGTTTGGTAGAGTCGTTTTACGCGCGCTCATAAATTATTTTTCCGAAAAGTACAGGGCGACGATTACCGCAGATTTAAGAAGTAAAATTTTTAAAAAGGTCTTAAAATCAAAATACGAAGAGGTTTCAAAGTATCATAGCGGAGAATTGATAACTCGAATAACTGGCGACGTCGCCGAAATTTCGGGTTCGACCGTTGGACTTTTACCGCAAGCGGTGGGAATCGTTTTTCAAATTGTAGGCGCGCTCGTTGCACTCGTGGGCGTAGATCCGTATTTCACCTTGTTTCTCGTTTTAGGCGGGGCGGTTATAATAGGAATTTCTACTTTTTTAAGAAAGAAAACGAAATGGTTTTATAAAGAAATTATGAAAGCCGACGGAAATAGTAGGTCTTTTATGCAAGAGAGCGTAGTTTCCGAACTTACCATAAAGGCGTTTGGCGCAGAAGAAAAAACTTCGCAAAAAGCCGACGAAACTTTAAAAATTTATAAAAACAGAAGGCTTGGTAGGGCAAAGTTAAATTCTTTACTTGGCGTTTTGTATTCTTTGGTTACTCACGTTGGGCTTGTTTTCGCAATAATTTGGTGCGCTTTTGGTATAATTCGCGGTATGGATTACGGCGCGGTTTTAGCAATAGTTCTTCTTATGGAGCAACTTCAACGCCCCTTAAATTCGGTTTCGGCAATTATGCCTGCTTATTATTCAAGACAGGCAAGCGCGGAAAGACTTTGCGAAATTGACGAAATGCAAGAAGAAAAAACTCAAACGAATAGCGTTATCGACTATAAAGATATAAACGGTATAAGCGTAAAAAACGCCACGTTTTATTACGATAAAGAAAAGGTACTTGACGGCTTTAGCGTAGATTTTATTAAAAACGGCGTAACTTGTTTATACGGCGTGTCGGGCGGTGGAAAAAGTACTTTATTTAAACTTTTGCTTGGGGTTTATTCTTTAGTCGATGGAAAAATTGGCTTTGAAACAAACTTCGGCTTTAAGGAGGTTGGCGCTGAACATAGAAGTTTGTTCGCTTACGTTCCGCAGGGAAATTTTCTATTCTCGGGTACGGTATACGAAAATTTGACCTTTTTCTCAAATGAGATTAATCAAGACGTTCTAATGGAAAAGGTTAAAAAAGCAATAGCCGATTCTTGCTCGGAATTCGTTTACGATTTACCAGACGGGCTTAATACAAAACTCAACGAGCAGGGCGGTGGACTTTCCGAAGGTCAAAAACAAAGGCTTGCCGTTGCAAGAGCCTTTTTAAGCGAAAGACCGATTTTGCTTTTAGACGAAGCGACTTCGGCTTTAGACGACGATACCGAAAAGAGATTGATAGAAAATGTCAAAAAAATGACCGAAAAAACTTGTATTATTATATCGCATAGGCAAGCGGTGATTGAATTTGCCGATAAATCTATCAAGATAGGAAAATAATAAAAATTTAAAAGCGTTCCAAAAGTTTTGCTTTTGGAACGCTTTTTTTTAGTGGGCGTGGTTTTTATCTTTAATTACAGGGTTCATAGTAAGGTTTATGCCAAGTTTTTTATAAAACTTTTCGTCGTTGTGGGCGAGCATAACCGTCGTATGCGCTTCGCATCCGCGAAGTCTTGGAAGTTGCTTAATTGCTTTTTCAGCGTTTTTGTCGTGTTCGGCAGAAGAAGAAAGGGCAATTAGCATTTCGTCGATATGTAGTCTTGGGTTTTTACTGCCCAAATATTTAATTTTCAAATCTTGGATAGGCATTATTGCGTTTTTAGAAATAAGGTCTACGCTATCGTCGATACCTGCAAGGTATTTTAATGCGTTTAAAAGCATGCTCGACGAACATCCGAAAAGGTCGCCCGTTCTACCCGTTATAACCGTTCCGTCGTCAAGTTCGATAGCGGCGGCAGGTAAGCCCCTTTCTTCAGAAAGGTGATTTGCTACGGTATAAACCTTTCTGTCCGTTAAATCTACGTTATTACCTTTCATAATAAGGTCGATTTTATCAGATTCGGTAGGTTCTAAATCGTTTCTTCTTTCGTTTGCAAGCGCTTTTAAGTATCTGCGGATAATTTCTTGTTTTGCCGCTTCAATACAAACTTCGTCGTCGCTAATTGCATAGCCTGCCATATTTATACCCATATCGGTTGGGGATTTATACGGCGATTTTCCCATAATTTTTTCAAAAATTGCGTTTAAAACGGGGAAAATTTCAACGTCGCGGTTGTAGTTTACGGCAAGTTTTCCGTAGGCTGATAAATGCCAAGGGTCAATCATATTTACGTCGTTTAAGTCGGCTGTAGCCGCTTCGTACGCTAAATTGACCATATGGTTTAACGGTAAGTTCCAAATAGGGAAAGTTTCGTATTTGGCGTAGCCTACTTTGTTTCCCCTTAAGTGTTCAAGGTAAAGTTGAGAAAGGCAGGTTGCCATTTTTCCCGAGCCTGGACCGGGAGCGGTGATGATTACGAGGTCGCGACTGGTTTCGATATATTCGTTTTTGCCAAGACCTTCTTCGCTAACGATAAGCGGAACGTTGTGCGGATAACCTTTTATATTGTAGTGGCGATATACTTTAACGCCGAGTTTTTTAACTTTTTCGGCAAAAGACTTCGCCGCGTCGTTACTTTCGGTAAATTGCGTCAAAACGATACTGCTAACGAAAAGGTCGTAACTTCTGAAAATGTCAATTAAACGAATTGCGTCTTGGTCGTAAGTTATTCCAAGGTCGGCTCTAACTTTGTTTTTAATTATGTCGTTGCTGTTTACGACGATAACGATTTCAGCCCTATCTTTAAGTTTGCAGAGCATTTTAATCTTATTGTCGGGAGCAAAGCCGGGTAGCACTCTCGAAGCGTGAAAATCGTCGAAAAGTTTTCCGCCGAATTCAATATATAATTTACCGCCGAAATCGTTAATTCGTTCGAGAATTTTCTCCGATTGAAGATTGAGATATTTTTCGCTGTCAAAACCAATCTTTTTCACTTTGCACCTCTTAAGTGTTAATACCAAATTATTATAACAAATTAGATTTCTTTTTGCAATAATAAAAGCAAAATAAAAAGTTTAATTTTTAATAAATTAAAAATTGTTTCGGTTGACAAGGAAATAAATTGAATGTATAATTATGTATTATAGGCTTAAGGAGTAAAATATGAAAGTTTATTCTGTAGATTTATACGATTATTTTAAGGTTGATAAACCGCAAGGCGCAAGGGCTAATCTTTGTTGTTACGTAAAAGAGAATACGCCTGAAGTTTGTGAAGATAGAAAGAACCCCGCAATGCTCGTAATTCCCGGCGGTGGGTACGGTATGGTTAGCGATAGAGAAGGCGAGCCTATTGCCGTTAATTTTTATTCAAGGGGATTTTCGTCTTTCGTGCTTACTTATTCGGTTGCGCCCGTTCGTTTTCCATACCAACTCGTAGAAGCGGTTATGGCAATGGCGTATATGCGAAAAAACGCAAAAGAGTTGTCTATTGACGAAAATATGATTTCCGCAATAGGTTTTTCCGCAGGCGGTCATCTTTGCGCAATGCTCGGCTCTATTTCCGACGCGGAAGAAGTTAAAGAAGTTTTTAAAAGCCCCGTTTTTACAAGACCTAACGCAATTATTTTGGGGTATCCTGTAATAACTTGTGGTGGAAAGGGGCATTTTGGTAGTTTTGACAATCTTTGTGGAAATGACGAAGATTTAAAAAAGAAGTTAGACGTAAATAATTTGGTTAATAAAAATTCTTCGCCTGCATTTATTTGGGCAACGTATAACGACGAGATAGTTCCTATTCAAAATTCGTTGATAGTAGCAAGCGCTTACGAGAGAGAAGGGGTAAACTTTTCTATTCACGTTTGGGGAAAAGGTCCGCACGGTTTGTCTACGGCAAGTAAAGACGTTTTTGGTAAGGCAAACTCGTATACAAATTTAGGATTTGCGTCTACAAGCGTTTCGTCTTGGCTTGATTTGGCAGAGGAGTGGCTCGCCGAAATAGGAATTACAATTCAAGAATAAAAGAAAACGCCTTTTGCTTTAGATTGCAAAAGGCGTTTTACAATAAATTTTTATAACAAGAAATACCGCAAATCCCAACGGGACTTGCGGTAAAAGTTTTTATTTAAAAATTAGTCTTTCTTTAAAGCGTTGATTCTCTTTGCTAAACCTGACTTCTTGTTAGCGGCGGTGTTTTTGTGGTAAACGCCCTTTGAAACAGATGAGTCGATTAACGCTGCGGTTGCAGGAAAGAGTTTAACTGCTTCTTCATAATTGCCCGAATCAATAACAGCGTTGAGTTTCTTGATTGCGGTCTTTACTTCAGACTTGTTGTTCTTGTTAACTAAGTTCTTCTTTGCGCTTACGAGTACGCGCTTTTTAGCAGATTTAATGTTAGGCACTTTATTTCTCCTTTATATAAAAACAAATTTACAGTAAGCATATTTTACCACAAAAAATCACGGTTGGCAAGAATATTTCACGGTTTTTATTATTTTATTTTTAATAAATTTGAAAAATTTTCAGTTTGGCGTGATAAAATCGAAAAGGTTATCATAAAATAGCGCGTATGGATAAAAGATGCGTAGTAATTTGCGATAGCGGTATAGGCGGTCTTAGACTGTTAAAAAAACTTCAAGTCAGATTTCCAAACGAAAATTTCGTTTATTTTGCCGATTACAAAAATTTGCCTTACGGAGAGAAGTCTAAAGGGGAACTTTTTGAAATTGCCGAAGAAAATTATAATAAGGCGAGTAAATTCAGTCCTAAATTAGTAGTGTTTGCATGTAACACTTTATCGACTAACGTGTTGCCGTATTTTCCTCAAAAACAAGTTCGTGTTATGGGCGTATATCCCGAAGTTTCAGTAGGTAAGGGAATTTTATTGTGTACGTTAGGCACGGCGAAAAGTCAGTACGTAAAAGATTTAAAATTGCAAAATGACAATCTTGACGTTTTGGCTTTGAAAAGTTTTGCAAGTCAAATTGAAAACGTTTCGCGTTACGGCGGAGAATTTAGTTTAGACGAGTTAAACGATTGCGAATTGAAAAAATACGACTACGTTTCTCTCGGTTGCACTCACTATCCTTACGCGGAGAATTATTTGCGTAAAATTTTTAAAAAAACTCCTTTTATAAGCGGAGAAAGTCGAACTTTTGACAAAATTGAGTTTTTTTTGACCACCAATGACGCAGGGGAACAAAACGGTAGCGTATCTTTTGTAGGAAGTGGTTGTGAAAACTTAAAAAACCTTTATAATAAAGGGATTTTTATTATTTAATAAAATATAAAATTTTGGCTCGTGTGGTTATCAAAGATTAAGCGCGGGTCATTTTTTACTAAAAATTTTAAAAAAACTCAAAAAATTTGTTAAAAGTGGTTGACAGTGGTTATAAATTGTTATATAATGATGGTATCAATATGAGGAGGAGAGTTTTTTGAAGCATTTTTCAGGCGAGCATTACCATCAACTCGACGCTAAAAACAGAATAAGAATCCCTGCAAAATTCAAAAGCGAAATTACTGAAAAATTAGTTTTCAGTAAAGGCGTTACTCCTTGTATTTACGTGCTTCCTTATAGCGAGTACGCGGAGATGATTGAAAAATTCAATTCCCTTCCGCAATTCGATAGCGAAGTTCAACTTGCTCTTTCGGTCTATATGGCTTCTTTTGAAGTTTTAGAAGAAGACAATCAAGGCAGAATACTTCTTCCGCAGTCTTTGTTGGATTACGCAGGCATCCAAAAAAACGTGGTTACCGTAGGCGTTAAAAACAGACTTGAAATTTGGAGTGAAGAACGTAGAGAGGCAGTTGCTAAAAAGAAAAGTTTTGAAGATTATATGGCAATTCTTTCGTCGAGGATGCAGTAATGGATTTCGTTCATTATTCGGTTATGAAGGAAGAATGTTTAGAAAGTCTTAAATTAAGTGGCGACGGAATTTATTTCGACGGAACTTTAGGCGGAGCGGGACATTCTTACGAAATTTTAAAAAGAACCGCTCCAAACGGCAGACTTATCGCAACCGATTTAGACGGCGACGCTATTGAAAACGCAAAGAGTAAACTTAAAGAGTTTGAAGGTAGATTTAGCCTTTATAACACAAACTTTAAAAACTTTAATTTAGTTTTAGAGCAGTACGGCGTAAGCCAAATAGACGGAGCGCTTTTAGATCTCGGCGTAAGTTCGTACCAACTCGACAATAGAGAAAGAGGTTTTTCTTATATGAGCCAAGACGTAAGGCTTGATATGAGAATGGATCAAACGAGTGGGAAAAGCGCGTGGGAAGTCGTCAACTTATACGAAAAATCTAAACTTTCTTATATTTTTTCAGTCTACGGCGAAGAAAAATTTGCCGATAATATCGCAAAAAATATATGTGAAGAAAGAAAGATAAAGCCTATAGATACTACGGGCGAACTCGTAAGGATAATCGACAAGAGTATACCGTATAAATTCAAGCAAAACGGACATCCTGCAAAAAAAGTTTTTCAAGCGATAAGAATTGAAGTGAACGAAGAACTCGACGGACTTTCGGATTGTTTGAAAGACATAGTTAAAAAACTTAAAAAGGGCGGAAGATTAGTCGTTTTGACCTTTCACTCTTTAGAAGATAGAATCGTAAAACAAACTTTTAAAGATTTGGAAACAGATTGCGTTTGCGATAAAAGATTTCCAATTTGCGTTTGTGGTAAAAAGAAAGAGATTAAACTCGTAACTAAAAAACCGATAGAGGCAAGCGAACAAGAATGCAAAGAAAATTCTCGCTCGCACAGCGCTAAATTAAGAATTATCGAAAAAATTTGACAATATACAATCTTAAGTTATTAAATCAGGGGAGAAAGAATATGTATAATAACAAGAATAATACGTCAGTTAAAGAAAGAACAACCGAGCCTGCTTGTAAAGAGCGCGCTTATAACGGAAATATAGAGGAATTATTCACTTTCGACGCGGTAAATGAAGAAACCGTTTCGACAAAGGCTTATCATGCGCCCGTTGTTGAAAACTTTACGGCAACGAGAGAAGAAGTTAAGGAAAACACTCGTGAAAGCGAAGATTTTATGCCGACGTCAACTACTATGCAGTTTGAAAGTTCGGCAGATAGCGACGTTTACGAGGATCTTCGCGTAAAAAACACCTCCGAGCAAAAGAAACAAAAAAAGACTGAAAAAGCCTATAAGTTTAACACTAAGGCTAAACTTTTGGTTGCCGTTTACGCGCTCGTCGTGGTAACTATCTTATCGCTTATCGTAATCAATTCTAATATGCTTAAAAATCTTGACAACTCTATTGATAACTATTCTTCTCAAGTTACCGAACTTACGCAAGAATACAATATGGTGCAACAAGAACTTGAAATTGCAAAAAGCGACGAAACGATAATCGAAAAGGCGCTTGAAATGGGTATGGAAAAGGCTTAAAATAGGAGAAGAACTATTAAAAACTTAAATTTGAATATTTTACGAAAGAGGGTATTTGCGTTCGTTTGCGCGATAAACTTTATTTTTTTGTCAATTTTGTGCAGAGTTTTTTATATTCAAGTAATTTGGGGAGATCAGTTACAAGCAAAGGCTATAGATCAATGGACGAGAGAACTCCCCGTTATCGCTCAAAGGGGTATAATTACGGATAGAAACGGCGTAACGCTCGTTTCTAACGCCGATTGTTATACGGTTTTTATAAGAGCAAGGTCGGTTATAAACGCCGAAAAAGTTGCAAAAGCCTTATCGGAAACGCTTGGAGTTGATTATAATTCGCTCTATAAAAAAATCAGTTCGTCGTCTTCGTCGGAAATAACCGTGAAAAGGCGGGTGGAAAAATCGCTTATAGATAAACTGTGCGAGTATTCGCTAAACGGAGTTTATTTTGCGCCCGATAATACGAGATATTATCCGTACGGAGATTTGCTTTGTAAAGTTCTTGGTTATACTTCGTCCGACGGAAGTGGACAAACGGGTATAGAAAAAGAGTACGAAGACTATTTAAAAGGATATAACGGCGAAATTTTATATCAAGCGGATTTAATAGGAAAAGATTTACAAGGCGCGACTGCTAAATATCTGCCTGCAACCGACGGTTTAAATATAAAACTTACTATTGATTACGAAATTCAAAGAATATGCGATTCCGTTATGGAAAAGGCTTATGAAAAATATACGCCAAAATCTGCGTCGGTTTTGGTTTTAGATCCGTCGTGCGGTCAAATTTTGGCGCTTTCGGAATATCCTTGTTACGACCTTAATCAAATCCCAAGAGACGATATAAGTCTTTTAAACAAATTGAGCAGATGTTCGTTAATCGTAGATTCTTACGAGCCGGGATCAACGTTTAAAGTTTTAACGGCTGCCGCTAATATTGAAGAATATTTAAAAGGCAATAAAAACGCTTTTTCGTTAGATTACGTCTTTAACTCAAATAGATATAGGGTGGTAGACGGTAGAAAAATAAAATGTTGGAGTACGCACGCCGGCGGAAAACACTCTAACGAAAATTTGGCTTTGGCGCTGAATAACAGTTGCAATCCGTGTTTTGTGGATATCGCTCTTTCACTTGGAAAAGAAAAAATGTACGAGTACGTAAAAGCCTTTGGCTATGGGCAGGTAACGGGCGTTGATTTCGGTGGAGAAGCGATAGGTATGTTACTTCCTGAAAGCGCGTTAAAAAACGGCGACGTTGCGAGAATAGGTTTTGGACAGTCTATTGCAGTAACGCCTATTCAGTTAGCCTGCGCAACGGCAGCCGCTGTAAACGGCGGGGTTTATTATGAGCCGTATTTCGTGAGTGAAATTTACGACGAGCACGGCAACGTAGCGCAAAAAATTATGCCAAAAGCGGTAAGGCGGGTTATAAGCGAACAAGCGTCGAAAATTCTCGCAGGCTATCTTGAAGACGTTGTTTCAAACGGTAGCGGAAAACAAGCGTTTATCGAAGGATATAAAGTCGGCGGTAAAACGGGAACTGCGCAAAAATTTGAAAACGGCGTTTTATCGCAAGGAAAATACGTTATGAGTTTCGTCGGTTTTTTTCCGTCGGATAATCCAAAATATTTGGCTCTTGCAATAGTTGACGAGCCTGTAAACGGACAGTACGGTTCAACGGTTGCAGCGCCTTTGGTAAAAGAAATTTTCGACGGCATAATAAATTGTAAAAATTTATGATAAAATAAGTGATTTTAAAACTTTTTATGAAAGATATAATAGGTGAAATATGCTATTTAGCGAGTTTAAAAACGGTATTAAATATCAAAGGATAATAGGTAATGAGCCAATCGAAATAACGGCTATAACGGATAATTCTATAAACGTTGAAAAAGGCTGTGTTTTTTTTCTTTTAAAGGGGAATAATACAAACGGTAGTCTTTACGTTAAAGAAGCAATCAAAAACGGTTGCTTAGTTATCGTAACCGAAGAAGCGGTTAATGAAAACGTTTGTCAAATAATAGTTAAAGACGTAAAAAAAGAGATGGCTAAAGCCTGCAAAATTTTTTATAATAATCCGCAAGAAGATTTAAGAATAATAGGCGTAGTAGGTACGAACGGAAAAACTACGACGAGCCACGTTTTATCTAAAATTTTTTCTTTTGCCGGTTTTAACGTTGGCGTAATGGGTACGCTCGGCGTTTTTTACGGTCAAAATCAAATTGATACGGGCTTAACTACGCTTGGGTGTATAAGCCTTTATAAAACTATTTACGAAATGGTTAAAGCGGGAGTTAACGTTTTGATTATGGAAGTATCCGCTCACGCGATAGAACAAAGGCGAATAGAAGGTCTTCATTTCGACGCTTTGATTTTTACTAACTGCACAGAAGACCATTTAGACTATTTTAAAGATATGCAAACTTACGAAAACGTTAAAAAAAGTTTGTTTTGTAAAAAATTTTGTCGGTATATGATTGTAAATAGCGACGATAAAGTTGGACTTGAAATTTTAAATTCAAACGACGATAAGGTTGTATCTTACGGCATTGAAAACCCAGCCGACGTCTTTGCTATTGACGTAGAAAGTTCTAAAAACGGGGTGTCTTTCGTCGTAAATATGTGCGACGTTATTTACGATTTACAAAGTAAATTAGTAGGGCGTTATAACGTTTATAATTTGCTTGCGTGTTGCGCTTGTTCGTCGCTTTTCGGTATAAAAATACATCAAATAGCCTACGCTTTAAAAAATATAAGTCCTATTGAGGGTAGGTCGGATTTAGTTTGCGAGTTTAAAGGCGCGAGCGTATTTATCGACTACGCGCACACTCCCGACGGACTTAGGCAAACTTTACTTGCAATGAGAAAAATTTGCAAAAATAAACTCGTTTGCGTTTTTGGTTGCGGTGGTAATAGAGAAAAAGAGAAAAGAAGTATTATGGGTAGCGTATCGGGGGTTTTGTGCGATTTTACGATAATAACTACCGATAATCCAAGATTTGAAAACTGCGACGAAATTATTAAAGAGATAGAAAAAGGTATAATTCCCATCACTAAAAATTACTTAAAGGTAAGCGATAGAAAAACGGCGATAGAACGCGCTATAAGTTCGTTAAACGCAGGCGACGTTTTAGTCGTTGCGGGTAAGGGCGCTGAAAAATATCAAGAGATTAAGGGCGTAAAAATACCTTTTTCAGATAGAGAAATTATACTTCAATTAACAGGTAAAAACGGAGAGTAATCAAATGAAAACGTATTTATCGGGATTTTTAACTTCATTGATTTTGGCAATAATAATCGGTTTTGCCGTTATTCCGCTTTTAAAAAAATTAAAGTTCGGACAAAACATTTTAAATTATGTTACCGAGCATAATTATAAAAGCGGAACGCCTACTATGGGCGGTGTGATTTTTATCGCGTCGGCAATAATCGGTTTTATTATTTTTGCAAAACCCGATAAATATTTGTCAACCGTTTGTATAACCGTAGGGTTAAGTTATATGGCGGTAGGATTTATAGACGATTTTATTAAAATAAAATTAAAGCGAAACAAGGGGCTTTCGGCAATACAAAAAACCGTTTTTGAACTTATAATCGCGGTAATTATCTCAATATTCGCTTTGACGAGGGGACTTACGAAGGTCTATTTGCCGTTTTTTAACTTTACGGTAGATTTAGGTTTTGCGTTTATTCCCGTTTGCGTTTTGGTTTTCGTAGCGACGACAAACAGCGTAAACTTAACCGACGGACTCGACGGTTTGGCGTCGGGGGTTACTTATATAGTGCTTTTAACTTTCGGAACTATTATACTTTTACAAACGAAAACTTTTGCAAACAACTACACGAGCGTCGTAGAGTACGAAAACGTAGCGTTACTTCTTTTTACTCTTGCGGGCGGATTAGTGGGGTATTTGCTTTTTAACACGCACAAAGCGTCTGTTTTTATGGGGGATACGGGGTCTTTGGCTCTCGGCGGTTTCGTTGCAATAACGTCTATCGTAAGCGGAAATTTACTTTTTGTGCCTATCGTAGGAATAACTTACGCGCTTTCAAGCATATCCGTAATAGTGCAAGTAGTTTATTATAAGAAAACTAAAAAAAGAGTGTTTTTAATGGCTCCTATTCATCATCATTTTCAGCATAAAGGCTTTGACGAGGGTAAAATTGCCGTAGGATATAAATTGTTAACTCTTATTTTAGGTTTGATATGCGTAATTTCATACTTGTAAAGGAGAGAAAATGTATTTAAAAAGAGAAAAATTTTTGATAGTAGGCATATCTAAAAGCGGAATTTCTGCAACCGAGTTTTTACTTGGCAAGGGCGCAAAATGTTACGTTTACGACGATTATGAAACCGAAACGGTAGTTAAAGAAAGTCAAAGATTAGTTTCTATGGGCGCGGTAAAGGTTTCAAAAGAAGAAGTTTTAGACTCTCTAAAGGAAATTAGCGTAGTTGTTTTAAGTCCGGGCGTTGCCATTGATCACGAAATTCCTTTAAAGGCAAAAAAACTCGGCAAAAGAATTATAGGCGAACTCGAACTTTCTTATCTTTATTCAAAATCTCCGTTTATAGCCGTTACTGGAACTAACGGGAAAACGACTACTTGCACTATGATAGACGCAATTTTTAGAGAATACGGAATAAAAAGCGAACTCTGCGGTAATATAGGAACGCCCGTTTCTAAAATAATTGATAATTGCGACGAAGAAACGGTAATCGTCGCCGAAACTTCAAGTTTCCAACTTGAAACCGTAAGCGCGTTTACTCCGCACGTAGCGGTTATAACAAACGTAACGCCCGACCATTTGTCAAGGCATTACAATATGGAAAACTACTTGTCTATAAAAAGTAAAATATTGTTAAATTTACGGGAAAGCGAGTTTGCCGTGCTTTGTTACGACGATCCGTTAGTGGTTAAACTTGCCGAAAAAACGAGGGCAAAAGTCTTGTATTTTTCGACGAAAACGCGTGTTAACGGCGCGTACGTTGAAGAAGGAAAGGTGTACTTTAAAGGAAAGGCAATTTGCGACGTCTCTTCTCTTGCGTTTAGCGGAGAACACAATTTACTAAACTTTTTAGCGTCTTTATGCGTTGCTAAAATTATGGGCGTACCCGACGAAATTTCGGTTGGATGCGCAAAGACTTTTAAAGGGGTTAAGCATAGAATTCAATTCGTAAAAACTATTGACGGCGTTGATTATTATAACGATTCTAAAGCGACTAACGCCGACGCGACAGCAAAAGCGATAGACGCAATGGCAAAGCCTATCGTTCTTATATTAGGCGGTAAAGACAAAGGTCTTGATTTTTGCGAACTTTTTGAAAAGATAAAAAAGCGACAGGTAAAGGGAGTCGTGGCGACGGGCGAGAGTAGATTTAGATTGCTTGAAAGCGCAAAAAAGGTCGGCTATGAAAAAATTTCGGTGGTAGAAGACTTTTATCTTGCGATAGATTTAGCCTCTTTAATTGCTGAAAACGGAGATTGCGTATTGTTTAGTCCCGCTTGCAGTAGTTACGACAAATTTACCGATTTTGAACGTAGGGGCGACTCGTTTATAAAATATTTGGAGAAAACGGTTGAGTAATTTAATTGATTTAAAATTGTACGAGCGTAATAACAAAAAAAGGGGGAGTGGAGATTATCTGCTCCTGTTTTCAGTAGTTTTGCTTTCTCTTATAGGGCTTGTTTTCGTTTATTCGGCAAGTAAATATTCTTCGCTCACGACTTACGGCAACGAGTTTTACGTTGCGGGAAAACACTTGGTAGGTCTTTTGCTGGGCTACGGAGCGCTCGCTTTCGGCTCTTTGGTCGATTATAAAAAATATTTAAAATTAGGAATCGTATTGATAGTCGTAGCAATAGCGGGGCTTTTACTCGTTTTTACTCCGCTCGGTTTTTCAAATTACGGCGCGACGAGATGGATAAAAATAGGCAGTATTACTATTCAGCCGTCGGAAATCGCTAAAATTTGCTACGTAATATTCGTAGCGTCTTATTTTGCGAAAAATCCCGTTAGAGCAAAGGGGTTTGTATCGGCTTTGCCCGTTATAATAGTAGGGGGTATTATTTGCGTTTGCATAATTTTAGAACCTAATATGTCGATTACCGTGTGTTTTGGTCTTTTAATGCTTGCTCTTTTATTTTTGTGCGGTATGAAAATTTCGCATATTTTTGCTTTAATTTTGCCCATTGCGTCGTGCGTTCCTTTGTTAATAATTTTAGAGCCTTATAGATTAAACAGATTATCAGCGTTTTTAAATCCTTGGGCTTCGCCAAAAGGAGAAGGCTATCAACTTTTACAATCGCTCTATGCGTTAGGGTCGGGCGGTTGGTTTGGCGTTGGACTTTTCAATTCAAGACAAAAGTTTAAATTTTTGCCTTTTTCAGAAAGCGATTTTATCCTTTCCGTTATAGGCGAAGAAATAGGATTTATAGGTCTTGTATTGCTTTTTTCGCTAATTGCGTTTATCGTTATAAGATGCGTCAAAACTGCAATAAGGTCAAAAGATTTCTTCGGTTTTGCGCTGTCGGTTGGAGTTGCTTGCATAATGGGTATTCAATCGGTTATAAACGCGCTCGTAGTAACGGGCAGTATTCCGCCTACGGGGCTTCCTTTACCGCTCGTGTCGGCAGGGAATACCTCAATTATAATTTTTATGTTTTCGTTTGGTATCGTTTATAACGTGTCCAAACAAAATTAACTTTTTCCGTAAAAATAGCATAAGATAACATATCTTAACTTACGGAGAAAATATGGATAAATTTATCGTTCACGGTGGAAATAAACTGTTTGGAAAGGTTAAAATTCAGTCTGCGAAAAATTCTGCGCTACCGCTGATTGCGGCAAGCGTTATCGCGGAAGGAAAAACGGTTATAGAAAATTGTAGTAAAATACGCGACGTTTTAATAATGTGCGAAATTATACGCTCAATCGGTGGAAAGGCGGAGTTTGTCGGCGATAGATTATTTTTAGATACGACGGACGTAAATTCGTGGAGACTTCCAAGTTCGCTGACGGGCGAAATTCGAGCCTCTTTATTTATGGTCGGTGCTTTAATTTGCCGTTTTGGATACGCGTCGATTGAACGCCCGGGCGGATGTAAAATAGGCGAACGACCTATTGATATTCACGTTGACGCGTTGCGTAGTTTAGGCGTTAAAGTTGACGAGGGCGAAGAAATAATTTTTTCTGGTAAAAACGTAAATAGCGGTTTGATAACTTTGCGGTTTCCAAGCGTTGGAGCAACAGAAAACGCAATGATGACTGCCCTTAAAGGAAAGGGCGTAACCACCATAAAAAATTGCGCTAAAGAGCCTGAAATAGTAGACCTACAAAACTACTTAAACTTACTTGGGGCAAAAGTAAAAGGCGCTGGGAGTTCGATTATCACCGTAGAAGGCTTTAATAAAAAACCGAGCGGAGAAATTAGTTTTGAGCCGTCGCCCGATCGCATAGAACTTGGAACGTACCTATTTGCGCTCGGCGCAGTCGGCGGAGAACTGGAGATTGAAACCAAGTCCTTTAAAAATTTAGATATAGTGTTAAAAATTTTTAAGGATAACGCTTGCAAAATACATATAATAAATGATAAAATATATAATATAAGTATAAGTGGGCGGATGCGCTCCTTTGGGAAAATTACCACAGGACCGTATCCCGAATTCCCAACAGACCTACAACCCCAACTCGTAGCGTGCGCTTGCTCGGCTAAAGGCGTTACCGCAGTTGAAGAAAAAGTTTTTGAAAAGCGTTTCGGCTACGCCCAAGAGTTAAAAAAATTCGGCGCAAACGTGGACGTTTATCAAAATCTATGTCTTGTAAGTCAGTCGGTTTTGCACGGCGCAAACGTCGTTGCAGGCGATTTAAGAGGCGGAGCGTCGTTACTTATATGCGCTTTGTCTGCTGAAGGGCGGTCGGAGATATCAAACGCCGTTCACGTAGATAGGGGATATTACAAAATCGAAGAAAAATTATCTGCTCTTGGAGCGTACGTTAAAAGAGCAAGTTACTAAAGCGGAGTAAATTATGAAACACAAACTCTTAATAGTCGTCAGCACGGCGCTCGTCTTTCTTTTGACGGTGGTGTTAGCGCTCGTGTGGTTGCTAAAAATAAGATACGTTGAAGTAAACGTCGTTGCAGAGTCTGGTTACGAACAGGCTCTTTACGAGGAAATCGTAGACGTTTTAGAAAAAGATTACGTCGGAAAATCTTACGCGTTTGTTAGAGAATCGGATATTGAAAATCAAATTTGCGCAAATCCTTACGTTAAGGTTAAGGAAATTAAAAAGGTTTTCCCAGATAGAATAATCGTTAGCGTAGAGCGTAGAAAAGAGCAGTTTGCAATCGTTTATAACGGCGAGTATTTTATTACGGACAAAGAGTATTTTTTGCTTAAAAAGACAGCCGACGAGGGCGAACTTAAAAGCGACGTAGTAAAAATTACTTTGCACGATATAGAACTTGACGAAAAGAGTTTGGTGGAAGGAAAAACGATAGGTTACGAAAATAACGTTTTGGTAGGTTCTACTACGGAGATTTTCAGTAGGCTTAAAAACGGTTTAAATCTCGTCGATAGCATTGAGATAATAGGCGAACGCAACTGGATTAGGTTTTATACTAAAACGGGCGTTTGCATAGAGTTTTCGTTTACCCCCGTGGGAGGCGCGGAAACCGTCGATAAAGAATTTGCGCAAACCATAGTTTTAAAAACCGAAGAAGTACAAACTTTTTATAACGGACTTAACGAAAGTCAAAAGAGTAGCGGATACGTAATAGTTTTAACTAAAGATAGCGGAGAAATATCCGTAAGTTACGAAACCGAAAAAGCAAATTAAAGGGAGAAACAAATGGCGTTTAAAGGCGTTGCAACGATAGACGTTGGCTCATCAAAAATAACTGCAACTATTGCCGAAAGGGGTGTTAACAGCACCTTTTCGGTAAAAGGACAAGCAGTAAGATATTACGAAGGTTTTGCAGAAGGTCAGTTTTTAGACGAACAGAGTTTAGAGTGGGCTATATGCGATTCTATTGCCGAAATCGTCAAGGAAACGGGCGTGTCTTTTAATGAAGTTTACGTAAGCGTTCCCGGCGTTTTTATTCGTTTAGAAAATAAAAAATACAAATTATCTTTGGGCAAACAAAGAAAAATTACTAAAAACGACGTTGAGTCTTTGTTTGAAGAAGGAAAAGCGCGCGTTAAAACCGAAGGATACGAAGTAATAGGTTATAGTGAAATTTTCTTTGCGCTCGACGATAATAGAAAGGTTGAAAATCCGATAGGGGTGGTTTCGTCAATGCTCGGCGGGGCTATCACTTATTACCTTTGCGAGAATTATTTTTTACAAATTGTTCGTAAAATTTTAAGTAAAAACAAAATAAAAGACGTAAGGTTTGTCTTTATAGGACAAGCCGAAGGCAACTATCTTTTAAGTAAAGAAGATAGAGAAACCCCGTCTTTGCTGTTAGACGTAGGTTATATTACGTCTGAAATGACAATACATTTAGGAAACGGCGTTTTAGCCGAATGCTCTGAAGATTTCGGCGGTGGAATTTTAACCTATCATATGGTTAAGGAATTCGACGTAGAAGTTTTTGAAGGGGAATTGCTTAAAAGAGAAATCAATTTTGCATTAAACCCGTCTGCAAAATCAAGTTATACGGTTGAAGTAGAGGATAACGTTCTTGATTTTCCAAGCGAAAGAGTTAATGAAATCGCGTTTTCTACGGTAGACGCCTTTTTAGGTTCGGTTGCGGAATTTTTAGAAAGCAATACTCCGCCTACTATGGAAAATTTAAAGGTATATCTAACGGGTGGCGGACTTTCTTATTTAAGGGGAATAAAATCGCACGTTTCGGCAAGACTCGGTTCGCCCGTAGAAATAATATCTGCAAAAATTCCGCTTAACGCAAAACCAGATTTTGCGTCGGTTTACTCTTTACTCGATTACGCTTTAACCGATAAAGAAAAGCGTAAAAAACCTTTTTTCCACTTTTAACAAGATAAAGGAGAATAATCCATGATGGATTTTGATTTTAGAAACGATTTTGACGAAGAATTTGAAGGCGCGCAGTTTTGTAAAATTATGGTAATGGGCGTAGGTGGCGCGGGAAATAACGCTGTCAACAGTATGATTGAATACGGAATTACGAGCGCCGAATTTATCGCCGTCAATACCGACAAGCAAGCGTTGATGCTTTCCAAAACGCCAGCCGAAAATAGAATAGTAATAGGTAAAAATTTAACGGGCGGTCTTGGAGCAGGTTCAGATCCCGAAATAGGCGCGAGCGCAGCCGAAGAATCTAGAGCAGAAATAGAACAGGCGTTAGAAGGCGTAAATCTTTTATTTATAGCGGCAGGAATGGGCGGTGGCACGGGTACGGGCGCTGCTCCCGTGATTGCTAAAATCGCTCGCGAAAAAGGTTGCGTTACGGTGGCGGTCGTTACGAAACCATTTGAGTTCGAGGGTAGAAAAAGACAGCAAAACGCTTTAAAAGGCATAGCGAACTTAAGAAAACACGTCGACACGTTAGTCGTTATTCCAAACGATAAACTTTTAAGCGCCCTTCCGCAAGACGTTTCTATGCTCGGCGCGTTAAAGTTTGCCGACGACACTCTCCGTCAAGGTATTTGCGGTATTTCCGACCTTATTGCAACCCCTGCGCTTATAAATCTTGATTTTGCCGACGTTAGAACGATTATAAAAGACCAAGGTTTAGCGCATATGGGCGTAGGCAGGGCGAAAGGAGATAATAGAGTTTTAGAAGCCGCTAAAAAGGCGATTAGTAGTCCACTTCTCGAAACGACGATAGAAGGCGCGAAAGGGGTAATTTTAAACGTAACGGGCGGAAAAGATATGACGCTTATGCAAGTTACGGAAATTGCGAAGATTATTAGGGAAACGGTAGACGACGTTTCGGCTAATATTATTTTCGGCGCAAACGTGCGAGACGATTTTGAAGAAGAAATCGAAATTACGGTAATCGCAACGGGTTTTGAAAATAGAGAGCGTTCTCCAAAGGTAGAACAAAGATATGAAATCCCCGTTAGACAAACGCCTGTTTATGAGAAAAGAGTTGACGAATATTCTCCTCAAAGGGTAGAAGTTCCACCCGTATCGGCGCAAAAACCTACCGATTATTCTTACGAAAGTTACCAAACCTCAGAAAATCAACGCTTTGAAAAAAGGGAAGAAGAAAGACCTGTACACAACGTAGTTCCGCCTGTAAATAGCAGTTACGGACAAGACGACGAGTTTTTGCCAAACGACGAAGAAGAAATTGTAGAAGAAAAAAAGCAAGACAAAAAAATGCCTGCTTTTATGCAAAGATTATTTAATAGAAAATAAAGAAGAAAGCCCTATTCGCGAAGAATAGGGCTTTGCTTTTTATACGTTATAAGATATTTTCAATTCTAATTAAATAGTTTCTCGGTATTTGTTCGGTTAAATTTATTGCGACTTCTATTTTTGAAATTGCTTCTTTAAAGTTTTGCGCCCTTACGTAAGCAACCGTTTCAAAAACCCATAAGTCTAACTCTTTTACGTCGTTATGCGAAATAAAAAGGTGTAAAAGTTTTTTCTTTTCAAGCCAAGCGGTTTTTATTGCGTTAGCGTCGTCAACCGTCGCTTCTTGACTCTGAATTTTTTCATAAGCAAGAGTAAAATCTTGGTTTAAACAGTCGAAAGTCTTTTTAATATATATTTGTTCGCCAACGCCTGCTAAAATTAAAATTGCTACGGTTATAATAATTGAATATATCGTTTTTACCATTTTATCCCCTTTTTTAAACAAACGTTAAAGGTTTCGTATTTGTCCTTTTGCGTTTGGAAGTAAATCTTTCCGTTTCCGTCTAAAGTCATAACGCCGACTCTTTTTACGCTTTTCGCGCCGTGTTCGTTAATTATTTTCAAAAGTTCGCTTTCGGAAAATCCGCTTATTTCAAGATTTTTCTTAACGATTTTCCCGTCGCTTATCAGTAGTATAGGAAGGGCGGTTTTCTTTTTATCGTAATCGACTTTTTCTTTAGTCGACAGTTTTCCGTTAGATTCAAATATGGCGTAGTCAAGGTCGTCTAAAGAGTAAAATCCTGCCGAACGCATTGATTCTATTAAATCTTCAACGTCCATATTGTTTTGACGGAGTTCATAAAAGTCAACCCCGTTTTTATTTAGAACGAGCGACGGTTTTCCGCTAAAAATTCTCTTTGCCGTTTGACTTAACTGTTGCAAAATTGAAATCAGTTGATGTAATATAAAAATTGCCACGATTGCAACTACGCCGTAGAGAAGCGGTATCGAAACGTCGGTCATAGGTATACAAGCGAGTTCCGAAATAAGCAAAGTTATTACGAGTTCAAACGGTTGCATTTCGCCTATTTGCCGTTTGCCCATTATTCTCATAACTATAAGTAGCGTGAAAAAAACCACGATTGACCTTACGAATATTATAATCATAAGATTATTATGCCGAAAAATTTAATAGTTATGTAACTTGCTTGACAAAAGTTTATTTAAGTAATATGATAAAGAAAAAGCAGAGTAGTACAAAAAGCGTTAAGTGCCACGTAACGGGATGTTGAACGTGGACGAAAAGGGTTTCCTTGCGACTTTTTGACGCATCCAATGCAAAAATCTTATTTGTTTTGGTCTCTCTACTTTTAAGTGGGAGTTTTTTTATGTCAAATTTTTGGAGTAAATTGTTCTTTTCGCCTTTCGTCTTAAAGGCGACGAGGGCGAGAAAGGTTGCGTATATTGCAATGATGGTCGCTTTATCAATCGTCGGCAATATGTTTTTTGAGTTTAAACTCGGCGTAGTTCAGTATTCTTTTACAACGGCAATATCCGCTTTAATAGGAATTTTAATAGGTCCTTGCGCTGGTTTTATCGCTTGTTTTATAGGCGACGGTGTAGGTTTTATAGCAAATCCCTTTGGCGCGTATACGCCGTGGATAGGTCTTTCTACCGGACTTATAGCGTTTATCGCGGGTGGCGCTATCCATCTTTTTAAAAACGAAAAGGCGCATACCGTTTATATTAAACTCGTATTTGTTTCCTTACTTACGTTTTTAGTTTGTTCGGTAGCGATTAACAGCACTTTTTTGTGGTTGGTTTGGTACAATAAAATGACTTACTTTGAATATTTGACTTATAGATATATCGGTTTGGGTCAACTTTTCGTAAGTCTAATTAACTACGGTCTTTTGTTTGCGTTTATGCCCGTTTTTAAAAGAATTACCTTTTTTAAAGACCTTCAACTCGGTCCTTGTTTCAAAAAAGAAGTCGGTAAGCCCGAAAACGTAGAATAATCCGAGCGAAAACAACGCGACTAACGCGGAGCAAATAATTGCGGTTATCTGAACGACACAAAATTTTGAAAAGACGTTTTTTAAGAAATAACCGAAAATCGCCGACGGAATAACTGTAATTATGGCGCTTAAAGAGTGTTTTAAATAATCGAGTTTATAAGGCGACGTTTTTGCAAGAATTATCAAATTAAAAACGGCGGTTATTAAATAGTTTAAAAACGTGCCTACCGTAAGCGCGTGCACGCCTATTACGCTCGGTAAAAAATAAATACATATAAGCATAACGGACGCTCCTAAAAAAAAGGAACAAAGCGTCTGTTTTTCTTTATTTAAAGAATTTAACATACTCGTCGTTATTATTGAAACGCTGAGCGGTAGCATAGTTACCGCGCCTAACACCACGTAATTACCAACCGTTTTATCAGAGTATAAAAATTCGCTTATTTCATTACCTAAAGATAAAAATACGGGTATTATTACGCACGCTATAAAGCAAGAAAATTTGATTGCTTTTTCAAGATTATTTTTTAAAGTTCTATAGTTTTTAGAGTAGTAGTTAGACGAAAGTTCGGGAACTAAAACGAGCGCGAGAGAGCCGATTAAAGTAGACGGCATGAAAATAAGCGGAAAAGCCATGCCGAAAATTTTTCCAAATTCGGTCATTGCGTCGGAAGAAGATAGCCCGAAAGAAACTAATCGCGCAGGTAAAATAACGGCAATTAAAGTGTTTATTAGCGAAGTTGAAGTTTTTGTCGCAGTTATAGGGGCGGACGATTTAAAAAGGGGCAAAAATTCGTTCTTTGGAGATTTGAGTTTTCCGCCTTTTATAAAAAAGTACGCCGACGCAACCGTAAACGAAAATAAGTAAGAAATAAGAACGGCGTAACCAGCCATATTAACGCCCTGCGTAACGTCAACCGCTAAATTTACCAAGATAATTCCCGCAATTAGCATAACGCTTTCTTCTAAAAACTCTATTACGCTATACGCTAAAAAACGGTTATTTCCCCAAAACGAACCTCTTAAAACAGCGTAAACCGAAGTGAATATAAGACCGGGTATCATAATCGTTAAAACGGGTAGACATCTTTCGTCAGAAAAAAGAAAATTTAAAAAACCGCTTTTTGAAAAAATAAAAAGTACGAGAGGAATACTAAAGGCTATCGCCATTAAAATGCCCGCCGTTATAGTAGAATCGGACTTTTGATTTTGATTTTTGGACTTGTACTTTATCATCATTCTCGAAACCGTGATGGGAATTCCCGAAGACGTTACTGTCATAAAAAGTCCTAAAACTGAAAGTGAAATTTGATATATTCCAAGTCCTTCCGCTCCAAGAGCGCGAGAGAGAAAAATTCTGTATAAAAAGCCCAAAAATCTTTCCACGCAAGAAAAAACCGTTACTGTAAGGGCTGTTTGAAAAACGTTTTTTGCTATAATATCACCTTCCAAGACGTTATATTAAAAGTTTATTAAGCATATATATAAACTATGATAGATAAGGTTAAATTAAAAAATTTAAGCGACGTAAAAACGGAGTTTATTTATAAAGTAGAAAAAGACGAAACGGTTTTTTCTCTTGCCGAAAAATTCCATACGACAGTTCAGGTTATAGTAAAAATCAACGGCTTAACCGACGAGATAAAATGCGGACAATTCATACTTATCGAAAGAATTGACGGAGAAGAATATTACGTTAAACCTAAAGATACCATTTTAGAGATTGCAAAGGGCGACGTTCAAAAAAAGACTGAAATTATTGCTAAAAATAGAATTGATTATTTATACGTAGGTCAAAAATTATATCTATGATATAAAAATTTTTAAATTTATCTATAAGAAAAATTTATAACCCCTTGACAGAACGCATTGATTGTAGTAAAATAATAAGTAATAAGAATAAGGGGTAAATTATGAGGAAATTTCTTAATTTTTTACTTGTTGCAATAATTTCGTTAACTTTGTTCGCTTGCGACTACGTTTCGGGTACTGATTCCGAATCGGATAAAGTTGACAGAAAGGAATATTCTGTTTCTATAGTATATAGAGAAAGCGCGTTAGGCGTTGAAAAAACTGAATCTGCTGATTTTTCATTAGAAGTTGGACAGGAAAAAGACGTTGAAATTCCCGTTGTTGAAGACGACGGAACGGATAACGCTTTAATTTGCTGGGTTGTAAACGGCGTTGAAGCGGAAAATAGCGTTGGTATTTCGTCAATTAAGGTAAAAAGGACAGAAAACGGAGCAACGGTTACGGTTGGATCGACAACTGTAGATTTGGGTAAAGACGAAACTTTGATTTCTCTTAGCACCAAGTATCCTATCGTTGACGTTTACGATTTTTCTTTCGCATATAAAACAAATGCAGACGCAGAATTATCTACGCAAACTTCTACGATACAACTTGCAGTAGGTCAAATGAATACGATAAATCTTCCTACGATTGACGTTGAAAATAACGATACGTTTGAAGGTTGGGTTGTAAACGGTCAACTTGCAGAAAATAGCGTTAGCGCAACTACCGTAGTAGTTTCCCGTTCGGAAAGTGGTATACAACTCGTTATAGGAGGTTCAACCTTTAATTTTGATACGAGCGTATTTAGATTTGAATTGTCCACTAAATACGGACAGGCAATCGTCATACCGCCGGTAGATCAAGTTTCGTATAAAATTACTATAAAATATCAAGTTTCCGAAAATTCGGCATATCAAACGGACGAAAGAACGGTTACTTTAGACGTTGGAGAGCAAAGAACGATCAATTTGCCAACGATTAAAGAATCCGAGTTAGAATATTGGAAAGTTAACGGCGAAAAAGCAAAGTCAAGCAAAACCGCGACGAGTTTTACTATAAAACGTACGGAAACGGGAGTTGAAGTTACTTTAGGCGATAGCACTTTCGTATTTGATAACAATACGGCAATTAAAATCGAAACTTTATTATTTGCAATGTGGACTGATAATTATTAAAAACTAAAAATAAAAAGAGCGACGGCGTCGCTCTTTTTTTCATTAGATTATTTATTATAACCCGTTATTGAAAATAAAATTAAAAATCGTTTAGTATAAAAAGTTTTAAAAGGTCAATAAATCGTCCATATCGTATAATCCGTTGGGTTTTGTAACGATAAATTCAGCCGCTTTTATTGCGCCGAATGCAAAAAGTTGCTTTGAATTTGCCGTGTGCGTTATGGTTATCGTTTCGTTTTCGCCAAAGAAAAATACCGAATGTTCTCCAACTACGCTTCCGCCCCTTAAAGAGTGAATTCCTATCTCGCGCGGTTTTCTTTTTTCAGAGCCTTTACGTCCGTAGATAGGCGACGTAGGGTAGCGTAGCGTTTGCGCAATGACGTCGTATATCATTTTAGCAGTTCCCGACGGCGAGTCTTTTTTGTGTCTATGATGCTTGTCTGTTATTTCAATATCAAAGCCGTTTAAAACTGTAGTTGCAAATTTACAAAGTTTTAAAATTAAATTTACGCCAAGCGAAGTGTTAGCCGATTTAAAAATAGGAATAGACTTTGAAACTTCCATTATCTTTTTCTCTTGTTCGTTTGAATATCCCGTAGTTCCGATAACTAACGGGGTTTTATTTTCAATAGCGTAACAAAGAAGGTCGTTTAAACACGACGGCGAAGAAAAATCAACGATAACGTCTGCGTGTTCTTTAACTTGATAAAAGTTTGGGTAAACGGGGCAGTCAACCGCGCTAACCGTAATTTTATCAATTCCGCTTACGACTTGATGAGAGTTGTTCGTTGCCGAGTCGTATAGTAGAGAGCCAATTTTTCCGTTAATTCCGCATATTATAATTTTTAACATATCACACCTTATAGTATATCTTTTATTCTTAGCATATTTAATTGTCGTTTAAAATATTCGCAAGTTACTTTATCTGGAAAGGTAAGCGGTAACCTAAAACGACATTTTTCGCCGTAAATTATGCTTGCAACGGTCTTTATAGGAATAGGGTTTACCCTATAACTTAAAAGTTTAAAAAACTTATCAAAATCAAAATTAGATATTTTGTAATAGTTTTCAAAATCGCTTATAAATTCTTTAATTTTTAAAGGAATTACGTTTGACGCAACCGATATTACTCCTTTTGCTCCAAGCGAAAAGAACTCTTTTAAAAGTTCGTCCGAACCGCAATATATAGGAGTTTTTTCGTCAACTAAATCAAAAAGTTTTTTTACGTGGTTTATATCCGTATTCGCTTCTTTTATACCGCAAACGCAGTCTATTTTGGAAAGGGTAAGAGCAGTTTTAGGCTCGATATTTACCCCCGTTCTTTTGGGTACGTTGTAACAAATTAAAGGCAATTTTACGCTTTTACAAATTTCTTTATAATGCTGAATCAAACCCTCTTGCTCGCATTTGTTATAATATGGCGTAACGGACAAAATGCAGTCCGCTCCTAACTCTTTTGCTTGTAATGAAAGTTCGCAAGCGGTTTTTGTACAGTTAGATCCCGCGCCGATTATTACGGGCAATTTTCCTTTTAGCCTTGAAACAGCGAATTCAATTATTTGTTTTCGTTCTTTTTGCGTAACGGTAGAAGATTCGCCAGTAGTGCCTAAAAAAACTAAAGCGTCTACTTTTGCTTTAAGTTGCCGTTTAATACATCTTTCAAATTGTTCAAAGTCAATTCCGTTTTTTGTAAAAGGGGTGTAAAGCGCGGTGGCAACACCTGTAAAAATTACTTCCATAAACACCTAAAACTGTGAAAAATCAATGATTTTTTAATAAATTCGTTAAAATCGTTTGTTTTTATTTATGATATAGTATATTATATATAGAGTGATAATATGCGTGAGCGTCGCTCATTTTACTTTTGAGAGGTATTTATGGCTAAAAAAGGCTTTATTGCAAGACTTATAGAAGGTCCTGAAAGATCTGAAACCTACGCGCGTTCAACCCTTCCTACTAATAGATGGGAATTAGGATGGGACGTTTTTAAGAACAACAAGGGTAAACTTTGCGGTTTAAATCTCTTGTCTTTGGTATTTATGTTGCCCATAATTATAATTTTCTTTATGCGATATATATCAAAGACCGTAAACGGACAAGTTATGCCGTTTTCTCACAATTTCGGCAGTTTCGCTTGGCCGATATATCCTATGACTGCGGGGCTTGAAGCGCAACACGCTTTTTCACTCAATATCGAAGTGTTTAAGTATATCTTTTTAGGCGTTGCCGTTGCAGCCGTTGCAATTTCGGGCGGTTTTTACGTAATGAGAAATATGGTTTGGGCTGAAGGCGTTATGGTAACTTCCGACTTTTTTAGGGGAGTTAAGAAAAATTATTTCGTAGTTTTATTATCGCTTATAGTTTACACCGTAGTTATGATGCTTTCCGTGCTTTCCGTAAATATGTCGGCGATAATGCTTGGAAACAATCAGGGCGTTGCTTGGTTAATTATTACGGCGCAAGTCATAAGTTACTTAATAATGGCTATGGCGACGGTTATGGTAATGTATATGATTACGCTCGGTATCAACTATAAACTCAGTTTCTTTAACCTTTTAAGAAACGCGTTTATTTTGACTATCGCGCTTATTCCCACTAACGTATTCTTCGCGTTGTTTGCAGCCGTTTGGTTTATTCTTTTGTTTATCGGCGGTCAACTGTTTTCAATAATCGGCTTTTTCTTAGTCGTTATTTGGGGACTTTCGCTCTTTATGCTCGTTTGGACTAACTATTCTCATTGGGTATTTGATAAGTTTATCAACGATAAAGTTCCGGGAGCAAAGAAAAATAGGGGTATTTATAAAGAAAATACTGCTGAAGACGGTGGCGAAGAAATCGTTATTGAAAAGTCTAAACTTAAAGAAAGATATATTAAACCTATTACAGACTACGACGTAGAACTTTACGAACTTCCTACGAGTTTCAGCAGAAAAGATCTTGAAAGGCTTGAAGAAACGAAAGAGGCAATGCGTCAAGACAGCGATAGATATTCTGAAGAACATAAGAACGATCACGACAAACAGCCCGAAACTATCGACGATCTTATGAAAGAAGACGCAAAACAAGAAGAAAAGAAAGGTAAAAAATAAATATGGCGGAAAAAGCATATAACGCGCTTGCGCCTTATTATGAACAACTAATAACTTCCTGCGACTATGAACAATGGTCGCAGTATGTTTTTACAAAGTTAAAGGCGTATTCAAAGGGAAAAGTAGGTTGCGATTTGGCGTGTGGTAGCGGTTATTTTACGAGATTTTTAAAGAAAAACGGATACTCGGTTTACGGCGTTGATTGTAGCGAAAGCATGCTTTTGGAAGCCGTGCGATTGTCAAACGAACAGCAAATTTTCGTAAACTATCAAAAACAAGATTTAAAAAATTTTAAGTCGTTTGAAAAACTCGATTTTGTAACCGTTATAAACGACGGGTTTAATTACGTCGCTCAAAAAGATTTGAAAAAGTCTTTTAAAAGCGTTTGTTCGTCTTTAAAAAAGGGCGGAGTTTTAATGTTCGACGTGTCGTCGAGTTATAAACTTAAAAATATTTTAGCAAACAATTTATTTGGCGAAGATACCGACGAATTAACTTATTTGTGGTTTAATACCTTAAACGGCGACAGCGTAAAAATGGAGTTGACTTTTTTTATAAAAGACGGCGAAAAGTATTTGAGAAAAGACGAGAGCCATTTGCAATATTGCCACGAAGTTGAAGATATTAAAAACGCTCTTTTAGAGGTCGGTTTTGAAATAGTCGAAATATCGGGGCATTTGGGCGAGCCTTTAGAAAAAACGAGTCAAAGAATAAATTTTATAGCAATTAAGAAATAATATGGGAAAACTTTTTAAAACTTTAATTTTCGACGGTGAAATTTCACTTTCAGTTATTGATTCTACGGATATAGTAAATCAAGCGATTAAATACCATAAATTAACGCCTGTTTGTTCGGCGGCTTTGGGCAGAGTGCTTACCGTTACGGCTTTTATGGCGTCTTCTTTAAAGCGCGAAAGCGAAAAACTTTCAATTTCTATTGAAGGTAACGGAAAAGGCGGAACTATAGTTACCGCGGCGGACGGAAGTTTAGGCGTAAGGGGGCTTGTTTCCAACCCGTTTGCAGACCTTCCTTTAAACGAAAAGGGAAAACTTGACGTGGGCGGAGTTGTTGGAAACGAAGGTTATATTACCGTTATAAAAAATCTTGGGCTTAAAGAGCCGTACGTCGGTAGATGCAATCTCGTAAGCGGAGAAATAGCCGAAGATTTTACGGCTTATTACGCTTATAGCGAGCAACAACCAACGGCAATGGCTTTGGGCGTTTTGATAGGTAAAGGCGAAGTGTGTATCGGCGCGGGCGGTATTATAATTCAAACTCTACCGGGATGTTCGGACGAGAGTATTGAAAAGGCGGAAAAACTTATTTCGCAGTTTAACGATATAAGCGCGCAAATTCGCGATTTGGGCGCTGAAGGTATTATAGAAAAATATTTTAGCGAATACGAATTTACCGAATATAATCCGATATACAAATGTAACTGTTCAAAAGATTATATGGACGGAATACTTATAACTCTTGGCGAAAAAGACCTTTACGAAATGGTTGAAAAAGACGGTAAAATTGAAATTTGCTGTCATTTTTGCGACGAAAAATACGTTTATTTTAAGGAAGATATAGACAAACTTCTCGGTAAGGACAATGGATAACGTTTTAAAGTTTAGAAAACCGCTAAATAAAGTCTTTGACAAAGCGAACGAAAAATGCGACCAAGGAGATTATTTGTTTGCCCTTTCTTCGCTGTTAAACGAGATGGAAAATCGCCCCGAAAACGCCGAAATATGCGCGCACGTTGCAGATATTTATACGGAACTCGGTCTTTATGAAAACGCGATTTTATGTTGGTTTAAATATCTTTTAAGGGCAAAGCGCGAAGACTATTGGGAAGCCTACAACGGCTTGGGCGCAAACTATTATTTTTTAGAAGATAATTATCTCGCAAGTTACTATTTTAGCGAACAACTTAAAATAACCGAAGAAGTTTGCGGTGTTTACGCCGAAGTTTTAGAAGAATTTTTGGACGAGTACGGCGAAGAAAAAAAGCCTAAATTTAAACTCGTAAAAGAAAAGACGATTGAAGAAAAAAAGCAAGATTTTTTAAATGAAATTCATAGACTTTGCGCTGAAGAACAAACCGAAAAAGCGCTTGATATGCTTAAAAGCGTTGATAGGGAGAGTTCTTTTTACGGCGAATCGCTTTTAGAGCGCGCTCTTATATATTTGAGAAACGACGAAATTTCTAAGGCGTATGAATTTGTCGTTGGCGCGATAAATGAAAATTACGTAACCTTACTTTCGATTTCTCTTGCAATAGATTTAAGCGTTGCGCTTTCGACGGGTGAAGAAAGTAGATTTTTAAAATTGCTTGAGGACTACGAGCCTGACGGCAACGAAGAAAAGTATAAAAAAATGACGGCTCTTTACGAGCACGGATTAGAAGATTCGGCTATAAAAATTGCCGTTGAAATGCTAAAAGAAGACAAATTTGACGCGAATACGTCTTACGTTTTAGGTTTTTTACTTTTTAACAAGGGCGATTTAAAAGGGGCTGAAAAGTGCTTTAAAACTGCTTATTTGCTGTCGGGAACGTATACGTCGCTTTATTATTTGCGTATGGCGCAAGGAGTTATCGACGGAAAAGTTGAATATAAAAAAATCAAAGTAAATTTTGACGTTCCGATAGAAGAATCAAATGAAAAAATAGCGCTTATAAACTCTATGCTTAGCAAAGACAACCCAAGTTACGAACGTCCGCTTGCGGAAATGAAAGATTTGATTGACTGGTGCGTTTGTTCAAAGGAAGATAAAGTAACTTTTTTAACTTGTTTAGCGTTTATAAAAACTCGTAGGGGAGATTTGTTTGAACTCGTAAAAGAAGTTATGTTAAACCCTATCGTCAGCGATACGGTAAAACAAAGCCTTTTATCCGTTATATGCGCTGAAACAAAGGTAAAATCGGTTAAACTCGTCGTAAACGGTATTTTTAGAAACGTAGTTTTTAGTAGACCGAATTTTAGTCCCGAATACGCTGAAGTCTTTTACGAAGCCTACGCAAAAGCGGTGGGAAAAGTCTTGATATTTTGCGACGATACCAAGCGTTTGCTGTCAATTGGTGCGAAAGAACTTCAAAACGAGTTGATTTCATCGGGAAATATAGGTTTGGTAACCGATACGACGGCGCTTTCTTGCGCTATGTACGTCTATTCGGGTTTGAACGTTTTAAAAAATAAAAACTTTTACAGTTTTTTCGGTACTGAAAAAAGCAAAGTGATAGAAATTATAAAACTTACGGAGCAAGATAATGAAAATTGATATAGACGCCCTTTTTGATAAATATTTAGACGATTTTATTGAAAATAATTTAGATAAATATTCGCCTAATCAAATTGAAAAGATGGTTGAAGAAATTTACGAAGAATTCGGAACTAAACCAAATTTAGTCCTTTGCGGTCTTTCCCCGATTGAATATTTTAGGCAAAAGAAAACGCAAGAATTATTAGAAGAATTTGAAAATTCTTTCACGAGTGGCTCGTCTGTTTGCGATTTTTTATGTAGAGAATTAGAAAATAGAAAAGACGCCGAAGACGAACTTATATCTTTTTCAAAAGATAGTAGCGATGAAATTGCCACTTGCGCGGTCAATATTTTAAGCCAAATGAATTCGGAAAAGGCGTTAAAATCTTTCTTGGTAGATATAGATAAAGGCGAACTTTGCGAAAGCCTTACTGAAAGTATGATAGAAGCAATGGTAAAAAACGCCGATATGGTCAAAGAAGATTTGCTTTTAATTTACGACGTTAATAAGCCTATACATAAACAGTTTTTAGAATTTTTCGAGTCAATGAGTAAAGACGATAGGGTATATCAAATTCTCTTCGACGAATACTTAAATAGAAAGGAAAATCGCGCCGAAGTTTACGGTTATTTTGGTAAATACGGCGACGATAGGATACTTGGTTATTTGTATGGTGAAGTTGAAAATAACGAGTTGACGGCTATTGAACTTGAAGAAATTAAACTTGCAATAGAAAAACTTGGCGGAGATTTTGATCGATTAATAGTAAAAACAAGTCATTAAAAATATTGCCTAATCATAAGTTGAATTATGATTAGGCTTTTTTTATATTCTTTAATTAGCGCGTTTACGATAGTCGGTGGAGTTATAGGTGCTGGGTTTATTACGGGAAAAGAAATATTCGTCTTTTTTTCGCAAGACTTTTCATTATCGGGACTGTATTTAACTTTCGTTTTATTTACTTTAAGCATATATTTAGTAATGACTTTTCAGTTTGACAAAATTAGTAGTAAAGCGATAGGCGTGTTTATATCAATAGCGAATATTTTTATAGCGGGCTGTATGTGTTCGGCGATATCCGCCGTGTATTCACGTTTGTTTTTCGGTTTGAAAAACGTTGAAATATTTACGATATTTACTGCGATTTTAGTTTTTCTCGTATCGACGGGCGGTATGGGCGCGATAGGAAAATTTAATTTGTTTTTAATTCCGCTCGTAATAGTCGTAATAGTTGCGTTGGGGTTAAAATCAACCGCTTGCGTATTTGTAAATTTAACGCCGAAAACGTTTAGTGGCGTTATAAATCCCATAATTTACGTTGCGTTTAACGTTGTTTTATCTTTTACAGTAATAAAAAACAGCGGAGAAAAGTTATCTCCGCCGTTTAAAATGCTGTGTTCGTGTGTTACCGCGTTGGTTTTGAGCCTTTCGATTTTCGTGATTTCGCTTGCTATAAAAAACAGTTCAAAATCTCAAGTTATGCCGTTTACCGAACTGTTTATAAAAGACGTAAAACTTTCAATAATCGTCGATATTATAACGCTTTTTGCGATATTAACTACTTACGTTTCAGCCCTTTATACATCTTACGACTTCGGTGGTTGCAAATTAAATTTAGGCGTAAAAACACTTATATTTTTATTTTCAATTTCAATTTCAAATTTAGGTTTTTCAAAAATAGTAGATACCGTTTATCCCATAATAGGTACGGTGGGTTTTACGCTTTTGCTCGTTATTTGTCTTTTATCAAAAATTTTTCAAGTAAAGCGACCAAAGCGTACATCGCTCCCGCTAAAATGCAAAGTATAACCGTGCTTGCCATAACCAAGTCAAGTTTGAAAACTTGACCGCCGTATACGATAAGGTAACCTATTCCTTGTCTTGAAGTTAGATATTCGCCCATTATAGAGCCTATCCAAGCCATACCTACGTTTATCTTTAAACAAGAAATAAAACTTTTGAGTGAAGATGGGATTACGAGTTTTATAAGTATTTGTATTTTACTCGCTCCCATAGATTTCAAAAGCATAATTTTTCCTTCGTCCGTCGCTAAAAAAGCGTTTTGCATAGTAATAACCGTAACGATAATGGTTATAATTATAGCCATAAAGATAATAGATTTTACACCGCTACCAAACCATACGATTATAATAGGTCCTAACGCAATTTTAGGCAAACTGTTTAACACTATTAAATAAGGCTCTAAAATTTTTCTTAAATTTTCAGACCACCAAAGAGCGACGGCAATTAGCGAGCCTAAAAACGTGGCGATAAAAAATCCCGCTAAAGTTTCGTAAAGTGTAGTACCGACGTGTAGCCATAAATTATCGGCGATAATAAGATTTTTAATAGTGCTTAAAACTCTTGACGGACTACTCATTAAAAAACTGTCGATAATATTAAATTTTGCAAGCAATTCCCATAAAAGTAAAAACGATACTAAAATTATTATTCGCATTGCGTTTACAAAAATAGTTGCGGATTGTTGCTTTCTTAAATACAAAACGTGTTCGCGAGTAAATTCGTTAGGCTTTTTCATAGTTTAATTCCCTCCAAAGTCTTTCAAACCAAGAAGAAAAGTCCTTAGATTCTCTGCGTTTAAGCGGTGAAACGCTTTTATCCGTGTCTATATAGTGGATATTGAGAATATTTGACGGGCGTTTTGTAAGGACGATTATTCTATCGGCAAGCGCAATCGCTTCGGAAATATCGTGCGTAACTAAAATAGCCGTCTTTTTTTCTCGCTTGATTATGTCGTAAACGTCGTCGCAAACGGAAAGTCTCGTTTGGTAGTCAAGAGCCGAAAAAGGCTCGTCAAGAAGTAGCAGTTTAGGCGACGACGCCAAAGTTCTAATAAGGGCAACCCTTTGTCGCATACCGCCCGAAAGTTGATTTGGGTAAGATTTCCTAAATTCCCAAAGTCCGTATTTTTTTAAGAGCAGTTCTACGTTTTTCCTTTTATCTTCATCTTTTTTAAGTCCGTGAATTTCTAAAGGAAGCAAGGTGTTTTTTTCAATCGTTCGCCAAGGAAAAAGTTGGTCTTTCTGAAGCATATATCCTATTGATTCGGTAGGCTTTTCTATTTCGTTTCCAAATAGTAAAACCTTTCCGCCACTTGGCTTTATAAGTCCTGCAATTATAGATAAAATGCTCGTTTTTCCGCATCCCGACGGACCTACTATCGCAATAAATTCTCCGTCGCTAACGTCGAAAGATATACTATTTAAGGCTTTTATTTCGCCTTGTTTCGTGTGGTAAGAAAGAGAAATCTTTTCGATATTTAAAATTGTGTTCATCAAAAAAGTCCTCCGTTGTAAAATTAAATTTTATCCGTAAACTTCGTCGTAAACGGCGTTTGCAAACGTATTGTCGGTTATTTTCGTATAATCAACTCTACGTTCTAATTCTCCTGCGTTTTCCATAACTGCTTGTAAATTGTTAAATGCAGTTTCGGTCATTGCCATGTGCGTAGTCCAAGCGTCGATTTTTTTATAACTTTTTAGCGCCGTGGCAACGCTGTTTAAAGAAGTGTCGGGGAATTGTTTTAAAAGACTTTCGGCGATAATTTCGTCGCTCGTTGTAGACATATATTTTATGGCTTTGTACATTGCGCGCATAAATTTGGTAACGACGTCTTTATTTTTTTCAAGGTAACTCGAAAGAGCGGTAAAAGCGGTGTAAGGAATTTCTCCGCTTTCTTCGCCGACGCTCGCAACGATATATCCTTTGCCCGCGCGTTCGTATTCGCTCGCGGTAGGCTCGAATAAAGTAGTGTAGTCGCCCGTACCGCCTTCAAAAGACGGACCCATAAGGTTAAACGCGATATCGTTGTTAAGCGTAACGTTTTGACCGTTTATAAGTCCGTGCTTATTTACTACGTATTCAAACGTCATTGCCGGAACTCCGCCCGTTCTACCTGCAATTATCTCTTTGCCTTCGAGGTCTTCCCATTTAAAATTGGGTTCTGGAACTCTTGATACTAAAAACGAGCCGTCTCTTTTAGTCAGTTGACCAAAAACTTTCGGTACGTTTTGTTTACCTTCGAGATAAACGTAAATGGTCGCTTCGACGCCCATAAGACCTATATCCGCGTCGTTAGCGAGCAGGGCGGTCATAACTTTATCTGCGCCACCGCCGTTAGTAAGTTCGATTTTTAAGCCTTCTTTTTCAAAAAAGCCGTTTTCTATCGCTACGTATAAAGGCGCGTAAAAAATAGAGTGGGTAACTTCGTTTAACCTTACGGTAGTAAGTTCGTCGTCCGCATTTTTACACGCCGAAAATGGCAGAATTATTAAACATAAAGCAACTAATGTTGCAATTAATTTTTTCATGTAATCTCCTTTTTAGTTTTTGCTTTTAAATTTATTGATGCAAAACTTAAAATTTTAATCATATTATATCGTATGTAAGTCGACTTTTATTTGACAATAATTCAAATTTATAATATAATTATAAAAATTGGTGTACTGTGCTTAAACGGTTTGTCCGTTTGGCGAAACTACAAATCATAGGAAGAAAAATAGTGGAGAAATCTGTTATGGACATGTCAAAAACTTACAGCCCGAAAGAGTTCGAGCAAAGAATTTATGAAAAGTGGGAACAAAAGGGATATTTTAAAGCAAAGCCTAATAAGGATAAAATTCCGTTTACTATCGTAATTCCACCACCGAATATCACGGGGCAACTTCATATGGGACATGCCCTTAACAACTCGATACAAGACAGCATTATTCGTTTTAAAAGAATGCAAGGCTACGAAGCGTTGTGGCTTCCCGGAACGGATCACGCTTCTATTGCGACTGAAGTTAAAATCGTCGACCAAATGAAAGAAGAAGGTCTTACCAAAGAAGAAGTAGGTAGAGAAGGCTTTTTAGAAAGAGCGTGGGCTTGGAAAGAAAAATACGGCGGTAGAATAGTTGAACAACTTAAAAGGCTCGGTTCGTCTTGCGATTGGTCAAGGCTTGCTTTTACTATGGACGAAAAATGTTCAAAGGCTGTAAAAGAAGTTTTCGTCAACCTTTATAACAAGGGTTTGATTTATCAAGGAAAGAGAATTATCAACTGGTGTCATTGTTGTAAAACCGCGCTTTCGGACGCTGAAGTTGAATTTGAAGAAGAAAACTCGTATTTCTGGCATTTTAGATATTTCGTTAAAGACTGCGACAGATATTTGATTATCGCAACTACAAGACCCGAAACGTTGCTTGGCGATACTGCCGTTGCAGTAAACCCAAAAGACGAAAGGTATAAAGATTTAGTTGGAAAAACCCTTATTCTTCCTATCGTTGGTAGAGAAATTCCCGTCGTTGCAGACGAATACGTTGATATGGAATTCGGTACGGGCGCAGTTAAAATTACGCCTGCTCACGACCCTAACGACTTTGAAGTTGGCTTAAGACATAATTTAGAAGTTATCAGAGTAATGGACGACGGCGGTGTAATGAACGCTCTTGCAGGTAAGTACGAAGGTATGAGCCGTTACGAGTGTAGAAAAGCAATCGTTGAAGACTTAAAAGCGTCTGGAAATCTGGAAAAAATCGAGCCTCACGCTCATAACGTAGGTCATTGTTACCGTTGTCATGATACCGTTGAGCCGATTATTTCTAAACAATGGTTTGTAAAAATGGATACCTTGGCAAAACCCGCTCTTTCAGCCGTTAGAAAAAAGAGTATTAAGTTTACGCCGAATAGATTTACCAAAATTTACAATAACTGGATGGAAAACATTAAAGACTGGTGTATTTCACGTCAACTTTGGTGGGGACATAGAATTCCTGCGTACTACTGCGACGAGTGTGGAGAAACGGTCGTTTCAAAAGAAACGCCTACCGCTTGTCCAAAGTGTAACTGCACGCATTTTAAACAAGACGAAGACGTTTTGGATACTTGGTTTAGTTCGGCTCTTTGGCCGTTTTCAACTCTCGGTTTCCCCGATTCTACTAAAGACCTTAAATATTTCTATCCTACCGACGTTTTGGTTACCGCATACGATATAATTTTCTTCTGGGTAGCGAGAATGATTTTCAGCGGTATCGAACATATGGATAGAATTCCGTTTAAGGACGTATTGATTCACGGTATCGTAAGAGATTCTCAAGGTAGAAAGATGAGTAAATCGCTCGGCAACGGTATCGATCCTATCGAAATTATCGACGAATACGGAGCGGATACTTTAAGATATTGTCTTTTAAACGGTATTTCGGCGGGTAGCGATATAAGATATTCGCCTGAAAAACTCGAGGGTTGCCGTAACTTTATTAACAAAATTTGGAACGCGTCAAGATTCGTTTTATTAAACTGCGAAGGCAGAAAGATAAAGACGGATATTTCCGAGTGTAAACTTACCGCGCCTGATAAGTGGATAATTTCAAAACTTAATTCCGTAGTTAAAGACGTTACTTTAAATATGGAAAAATACGAGATAGGTCTTGCTTCCGCCGTACTTCAAGATTTCGTTTGGTCTGATTTCTGCGATTGGTACATAGAACTTTGCAAACCTACCTTGTACGGTACTGACGACGCTAAAAAAGACGACGCTATAAGCGTTCTTTGCTACGTTTTAACTAATATGCTTAAACTTCTTCATCCTTTTATTCCCTTCGTTACCGAAGAAATTTATTCGCATATTCCAAAGACAAAGGGTAGCATAATGGTTTCGGATTTCCCGAAATTCAATTCAAAACTCGCGTACAGAAAAGAAAGGCTTGCAACCGAGAAGATTATGGACGTTATCAAGTCGGTTAGAGCAATTAAACTCGAAACTGGCGCAGCGCCCTCTACTAAAGTTGATATGTACGTTATAACTGCAAATAAAAAACTCATTTCAGACAGCGCGATTTACTTTAACAAACTCGTAAACGTAAACCAAGTAAAATTCGTAGAGTCTAAAGATGAGATAGGTGAAAAAGTCGTTTCAAAGATTTTAGAAGGAATAGAAATTTATATTCCGCTCGGCACTTTGGTCGACACCGAAAAAGAACTTGCAAGACTTAAAGGCGAACTTGAAAAAGCCGAAAACGAAATTAAGAGAGCGCAAGGAAAACTCTCTAATCAAGGTTTCGTTGCAAAAGCCCCCAAAGCGCTTATCGACGGCGAAAAGGCAAAAGTTGAAAAGTTTACCGAAATAAGAAATAAAATTTTGGCAAGTATAAAAGAATTTGAGAATTAAAACGCGGGGAGAAAACTTTTCTCCCCTTTTCCCGTTTTGACGTATCGCAAAACTAAAGAAGGGAAAATAATTATAGCGGAAAATTCCGCAAGGAGTAAAATTTGAAAAATAAAAACGCGCTAAAAGTCCGTTTTTTAGGTGGCGTAGGCGAAATAGGTAAAAATATGACCGCGCTCGAATACGGTAAGGATATTATCGTAATTGATTCGGGTATAACTTTTCCTACCGCCGATATGCCGGGTATAGATTTGGTCGCTCCCGACGTTACTTATCTCGTTCAAAACAAAGATAGAATTAAGGGAATAGTATTGACGCACGGACATGAAGACCACATAGGCGGACTTCCATATTTATTAAAAGAAGTCAACGTTCCCGTATACGGAACTAAACTTACTTTAATGCTCTGCGAGCATAAATTAAAAGAACAAAAAATACACGATTACGAACTAAACTGCGTAAAAACGGGTAGTTCAATCAAACTCGGAGTGTTTTCGATTGAGTTTATACACGTCAACCACTCAATTCCGGGCAGTTGCGCTTTGGCGATAACAACCCCCGTGGGAATCGTAGTTCACTCGGGCGACTTTAAGGTTGATTTAACGCCGATTAACGGTCAAATGATCGATATGACAAGGCTTTCCGAAATAGGCAAAAAAGGCGTCGCGCTACTTCTTTGCGAATCGACTAACGTCGAACACGAAGGTTATACTATGAGCGAACACGTAGTAGGGGAAACTCTCGATAGGCTTTTTTCGGACAATCAAAAGCGCCGTATTATAATTGCGACTTTTGCTACGAACGTTCATAGAATTCAACAAATTATAGATTTAGCGGTAAAACATAAGAGAAAAGTCGCTTTTTCGGGCAGAAGTATGCTAAACGTCGTTGAAGCGGCGTCAAAAGTTGGCGAAATTTTTATTCCAGACAACGTCGTTATTGATATAGAAAGAATTAAAAACGTTGCGGATAAAGATTTAGTTATAATTTCAACGGGCAGTCAAGGCGAGCCTATGAGCGCTTTAACGCGTATGGCTTCGGGCGATTATAATCAAGTTCAAGTTGGCGGTAACGACACTATAATTATTTCGGCGTCGCCTATCCCAGGTAACGAAAAAAGCGTTTATCAAGTCATAAATAATTTGTATAAAAAGGGCGCGGAAGTCGTTTATAAGTCGATTACCAAAATTCACGTTTCGGGACACGCTTGTCAAGAAGAACTTAAAATTATGCACACTCTTTTAAAACCGAAGTTCTTTATCCCCGTGCACGGCGAATACCGTCATCTTAAAAAGCATTGCCGATTGGCTAAAGAAATCGGTATGAAAGACGGTAATATGTTGATTGCCGAAATAGGCGATACCATTGAAATTACTGCAAAAACTATGAAACGCGGAGAGCAGTTCCAAGCGGGTACGAGATATATCGACGGTCTTTCTATCGACGATACCGAATCGGTTGTTAGAGATAGAAAACACCTTGCCGAAGACGGACTTATCGTTGCAGTTTGTTGCATAAGTGAAGATTCGGGCGAGATTTTGCAAGAACCCGACGTTATTAACCGCGGTTCGATTTTAACCGACGAGCAAGTTCAAGAAGTAAAAAATATCGTTATGAGAGTAATATCGAGTTTCGACGTAAAATCGTCCGACCTTGGCGATATCAGAAGCAGTATAAGAAAACAACTTAAAAATTACGTTTTAAAAAAGACGAAGAAAAGTCCTATGATTATTCCCGTCATAACTGAAGTATAATGAATGAATACGTTACTAATTTAATTTTAAAAAACGCAGAAACGACAGTAGATCCCGAACTTAAAAAATTTAGGGACGAGTATAGGCAAAAAGGTGTTCCGACTTTGCTTACCGAAAGTTTAAACTTATTGATTATGTTTGCGACGATGAAAAAACCGCTCAAAATTTTAGAGTTTGGAACTTCAGTCGGCTGTTCGGGTATAGCGCTACTTAAAGCCAGCGAAAACGCCGAGTTATATACTATCGAAAGGTATGAAAAGTCTTACTTTGAAGCAAAAGAAAACTTTGAAAAGTTTGGTCTTAGCGGTAGAGTTCATCAATTTTTGGGAGACGCTTTAGACGTAGTTGACGAAGTTGGGGACGGGTTTGACTTCGTGTTTTTAGATTGTAACAAGTCTAAATATAAAGACCTTTACCCAAAAATAAAGGGGCTTTTAAGAAGCGGTGGAATACTTTTTGCCGACAACGTGCTCTTTAGGGGGTATATAACTGGCGAAGTTAAAGCACCGCACAGACATAACACGATAAAAAACAACATGCGTGAGTTTTTAAGGCTTATAAGCGAAGACGGCGATTTTATAACTACCGTTTCCGACGTTGGCGACGGTGTTAGCGTTTCATATAAAAAGTAGGATAAAATGAAAGAGAGAAAACTTGAATTGCTTGCGCCTGCAGGCAACTTTGAAAAACTTAAAACTGCAATATACTACGGAGCGGACGCTGTTTATCTCGGCGGAAAATCTTTTTCTTTAAGAGCGCAAGCGGATAATTTTACCGAAGAAGAAATTTTAAAGGCGGTAGAGTACGCGCACGAAAGAAAAGTTAAAATTTACGTTACCGCCAATATTTTTGCAAGAAATTACGATTTAGAAAAGGCTGGCGAATACTTTAAATTTTTAGAATTTGCAAAGGTTGACGCCGTGCTAATTACCGACTCGGGTTTAATTCGGCTTTGCAAAGAAGTCGCGCCAAATCTTGCAATTCACCTTTCAACACAAGCCAATACTTTAAATAAATATACGGTTAAGTTTTGGGGCGAAATGGGGGTTGAAAGAGTGGTTGTCGCAAGAGAACTTTCTCTTGCTGAAATTAAAGAAATAAGCGATTTTTGTCCCGACGTAGAAATCGAAGCCTTTATTCACGGCGCTATGTGTATATCGTACAGCGGAAGATGTCTGCTTTCTAACTATTTTAACGGGCGCGACGGAAATCGCGGAGAGTGCGTTCAAGCGTGCCGTTGGCAATATGAAATTAGAGAGAAGTCTAAAGAAGGCGAGTTTTACCCGATAGAAGAAGACGGGCGCGGTACTTATATATTAAATAGTAAAGATTTGAATATGATGGACTATATCGGCGAAATGATAAAAGCGGGCATAGTATCGTTTAAAATCGAAGGCAGAATGAAAAGCGAATATTACTTGGCTACAGTAATAAACGCATACCGCAGAGCGATAGATGAATTTTTAAAAATCGGCGATAATTACAGTAATAATAAAACTTTTTACGACGAACTTTTAAAGACTAATCACAGG
>JAFTKX010000022.1 GCA_017453045.1 Clostridia bacterium
AAAGGGCGATTAAAGAACATATAGGCAAGGTTTTATATGAAAAGACCTTTTCCATACCCGTGAGAGAAGGAAGTGTTTATCGTCTAAGAATAGGCGCGACAAGCCATAAGTGCGAAGTCTATTTAAACGGTAGATATATAGGCGGTTCTAATTATGGATTTTTGCCCGTTGATTTGCTTTTAGAAGATTTACAAGAAGAAAATCGCTTGTCTATACTAATTGATAATAGGTTGTCTTTCCAAACTTTACCGCCTGGAATGATAAAGGACGGACAGCAACTTTACAATCACGATTTTTACAATTTCACGGGTATTCACCGCGACGTTTTAGTTTATGCTATTCCTGAAAAACACATAGAAGACGTAACGGTAAAAACCGTCGTAGACGGCGATTATTCGCAAATTTTGGTTAAAGTAAACACAAATTGCGAAAAGGTTTTGTGTAGCGTAAAAGACGCTGACGGCAACGTCGTTGCAAAAGGCGAACAGGGTTTAATTAGAGTTGAAAATCCTAAACTTTGGTCATGCGAAAGTCCGCATTTATATACTTTAGTCGTAGAAACAGAGTGTGATAAGTACGAAGAAAAATTCGGTATTAGAAAGATACACGTTGACGAAAAAGGTTTTTATTTAAACGATAAGCCCGTTTATTTCAAAGGTTTTGGTATGCACGAAGACTTTACCATATTAGGCAAAGGAAACAACTCTGCGGTAAACGTTAGAGATTTCGGGCTTTTAAAATGGATGAACGCAAACTCTTTTAGAACGACGCATTATCCGTATAGCGAAGAAATAATGAACCTTGCGGACGAATACGGATTTTTGGTTATAGACGAAGTTCCAGCGGTAGGAATGCATTGGTGGGACGATTATAACTTTGGAGAAGACAAAGTAAACGCCGAAACCGCCGTTTTGCATAAAGAAATGATAAAAGTTTTGATGGAGCGTGATAAAAATCACCCGTCTGTCGTTATGCTTAGCGTTGCAAACGAGCCCGCATCGCATGAAGAAAATGCAGGCAAGTATTTCAAGGACGTCATTTCTTACGCCCGTACGGTTTGCGATTTACCTATAACGTTAGTTGAGTTTACGCATTTTACGGAAAATTCTCTCGTAACCGACTTGGTAGACGTCGTATGTATAAACCGCTATTACGCTTGGTACGTCAATCATGCGTGTATGGAGACCATTTATCCGTCTTTAAAAGAGGAATTGACAGAGTATTACAACTCTGCTAAAAAACCTATTATAGTTACTGAATTTGGGGCTGATACGTTAGAGGGTAATCATTGTTTGCCTAGCGAAACTTTCTCCGAAGAATTTCAATTAGAATATTTAATAGAAAACTTTAAGGCAATAGACGATTGCGAAGGATGTATAGGAGAACATATTTGGAACTTTGCCGATTTTAAGACTAAAGAAGGAATTAAAAGGGCAAGGGGCAATAGAAAAGGCGTATTCACTCGTGAACGTCAGCCAAAAATGTGCGCGCATTACGTTCGCAAACGTTGGGAAAATAAGTAATATCGCTTTTCATTACTTATAAAGCGTTAATCTTTAACTTGATTTTTAAAAGATTAAGGAGTAATATGACGGAATTTAATAGATGGCTTGAAAAAGTCAAAGATAAAGAATTGAAAGACGAACTTCTTTCAATTTGCGGAAATGATAAGGAAATAGAAGATAGGTTTTACAAGTCGCTAACTTTCGGTACGGGTGGACTTCGCGGCGAACTAGGCGTGGGAACAAACCGTATGAACGTTTATACGGTAGGTAGAGCAACATTTGGACTTGCCGACTATTTATTGCAAACAGGGGGCTATAGCGCCGTTATCGCTTATGATAGCCGAAATATGTCTAAAGAATTTGCAAGGCTTTGCGCTGAAATTCTATCGTTTAAAGGTATAAGGTCGTATCTTTTTCCCTGTCTTACCCCAACGCCCGTTTTGTCTTTTGCCGTAAGGTATTTAAAAGCAAGCGCGGGTATAGTTATAACTGCAAGCCATAATCCTAAAACTTATAACGGATATAAGGTTTATAATGAAAAGGGCTGTCAAATAACGGACGAGTCAGCAAAGATTATTACTAAGAAAATAGAGGGTTGCGATTATTTTAACGTATTTACGCCAAACGAAAATTTAATAACGGTTTTAGACGAAAAAATTGAGAGGGCGTTTTTAGATGAAATTAAAAAATATTCTTTAACTAAAATTACAAAAGAAAACGCGCCAAAGATAGTCTATTCTCCACTACACGGAACGGGACGCGTTTACGTGCAAAAAGTATTAAAAGAGATAGGCGTAGAAGACGTTTACACGGTCAAAGAGCAAGAAATGCCCGACGGTAATTTTACTACTTGCCCTTATCCAAACCCTGAAGAAAAAGAGGCTTTAACTCTTGCTCTTAGTTGTGCGGATAGATATAATCCCGATTTAGTGATGGCAACAGATCCCGACGCAGATAGAGTCGGCATAGCAATAAAAGATGAAAAGTCTACCTATAAGTTGATTAACGGCAATGAAACGGGTAGCATTTTGCTTTATTACTTGCTTTTAAGGAAAAAGGAAAGAGGGCTTTCTTATAAAGGCTCTACCGTCGTTAAGACCATTGTTACGACTGATATAGTCTTTGATATGGCTAAAGATTTTGGCGTAGAAGTAAAAGAAGTTTTGACAGGTTTTAAATATATTGGCGAAGCCATTGACGAACTTGACGAGTATTTATTTGGACTTGAAGAAAGTTATGGATACTTAATAGGAACTCACGCAAGGGATAAAGACGCCGTGTCGGCGTGTATGCTGATAGCAGAGGCGTGCGCGTATTTTAAAGACAAGGGTAAGACTTTATTTGGCGTGTTACAAGAAATTTATCAAAAATACGGTTATTATCAAACGGAACTTAAATCGTTATCTTTCCCCGGGAAAGACGGTATGGTAAAAATGCAAGAGATTTTAGCAAGTATCCGCAAAAATCCCCCAAGAGAAATTGATGGAGAACTTCTTACCTTTGACGATTTTTCAAAAGGGTTATTCGGGCTTCCTAAAAGCGACGTTTTAAGGTTTAAGAGCCAAAATTATAGAATTATCGTAAGACCGAGCGGAACTGAACCTAAAATGAAGATTTATTTGCAAACGAAGGGAAAGACTATTTCACACGCGCAGGCGCAAATAAGCAATATGCTCAAATTTATAGATGCGATTATCTAATTGCGTGGGGAAAGTTCACGGCAAGAGGGAGAAACGTTACGTTTCAAAAAATGCTATGCAGATAATTCTCCGTCAAATATAACTCGTTTGAAATTTTTACGTTCAGACAAGTTTTCTTAAAATAGCGAAGGACAAAGTCTCATCGCTATTTTTTTTGTTGAAAAGCGGTTAGTATAAAAATTGATAGAAAAAGTCTTAAATTCGGCGAATATTTAAGACTTTTTTTGTTTACGCGTATATATAATAAGGTTTTATATTTCGTCGCCAAATTAAAGTGAGGGGAAATGAGGCATATTTGATTAATTTTTGAGAGATAATATAAGTGTAAATGAGAGGAAAGAGAGGCATGCATATATTACAATTGTGGTAGAATCGAAATTAAACGGGTATGCGTACCTTATGAAGAAGATAGGATAAATTGGGAGGAAATAATGCAAAAACGTTATAAAATAGGTTTTCGCTCGCTAAAAAGTGTGTCGGGCTGGCTAATTAAATTTGCTTTTTGCGCAGTTTGTTTGGCGGTACTTGCTCTAAACGCCATAGCCTTAAACTCAAAAGTAAATACCGTTAGAGCAAACGGAGAAAATGAGAGGTCGCAAGGTTCAAGCGAAAGAATAGACGAAATGGAAATTTCGGGAGTTCAACTTCGAGGCGACGTTGGCTCAGGGGAGTATTTTTTAGTCATTTTAGCCCCTCAATATGAAAGTTTTTCCCTTGATACTTCGGTTACAGACTGCTTAGCGTATAGCGAAATACTTTCAAAAATTACGTTATACCTTTCTGAAAGTGATGAGGTAGGGGTAAAAGCGTCGGCTATTTGTAGCGAAAGCGGTTGGACGATAAATAAATGGGGTTCGGGCGGACTTATGTTCCCGATTGCTATTGATGATTACGCAACCTATAACGGTTCTTCGGTATATAAAATCGATATTGAAGAAAACTTAGTTCTTCCGTATAAAACCGAAACGCAAGGTGGCGAGAGCGTTACAGTTAAGTTAAAAACGACTACGGCTAAAGTTTTTACCAACGACGGTTATGGCGACGAAAGTCAAAAAACAGCTCTTTTTACTGGACTGAAGTTATAATTTTAGAAAGTAGTGAAACCGTAGTTTCGGGCGTTCAACTTCGAGGAAACGAGGAGGCTGGAGTGTATTATTTCGTCATATTAACTGACGAGTACGCTGAAATTGCTTCGGTATATACTGTTCCTAATCCTGAAAGTTATAGCGATCTTTTAGACGGAATAACTTTCTATACGTCGGATAGCGACGAGGTCGGCGTGTCCGCAAGAGATATTTGTTCCGATAAAGGTTGGCTAATAAACAACTGGACTTCGCAAGGTTTAATGTTGCCTATAAGCGAAGAAGATTATCAAACTTATAACGGAGCAAGCGTTTATAAGGTGTCTTTGGCAGAGGGATTAACGTTGCCTTTCGTAAACGCAAAATTAACCGTTACCGAGTCCGTTACTTATCTAAATAACGGATACGGTTTCGACGAGTATAAAATAGAGTCGTTTTCTTGGTCGAAAGACAAGACGAACGGTGGAGTTATTCCCGTAAAAGAAATGTCTATAACGGGCGTGCAACTTCGCGCAGAGCCTACTTCCGATACCTATTATTTCGTAGTAACGGCGGACGATTATATCGGCGTTGAGTTTGGAACTTGGGTAGCGCAAACAGGAAGATTTCCCAACCTTTTATCTAAAATTAGACTTTACACCTCCGAGGAGGATACCGAAGGTGTTTTAGCGTCGGAAATTTGCAAACCTGCCGAGTGGGTAATGAACAGGTGGGATTCTCACGGGGTAATGTTCCCTATGACCGCTGAAAATTACGCTCTTTATAACGGAACTACCGTTTTTAAGGTTGCAATCGAGGGAAATACTTTGTTCCCTGGCGACGGCTGTAACCTTATGTTATACGGAGATTACGTGTACGTCAATAGCACCTACGGAAAGGAAGATAGTAGGGATAGCGGATACTACTGGTCGTGGGTGCCGTCCGAGATTTACGATTTTGGAACTTGTAACCTTACTAATATGAACAACCGTTCAAACGACGATAGTGGCGAGCGTTGGCTTTTCCTTTTCTTTACAGAAACCTTTGAAACAACGGAAGTCGTTTCGGGTTGGATTGAAAAATTAAACGTTTTAGACTACGTTGAATTTTATAAGACCGACGATTTAACCCAAAAACCTATTACGCTTAGAGAGGTTTATACTGGGTTTACGGTTATTAAACAGTTTGGACAAAGTACTTCTATGACCTTTACGATAGATTCGCAATATAGCGGTGCGAATATGTATCTTTTGAGGGTAAAACCGGGCTGTCAAATTCCTTATATAATAAACGGGAAATGCGGTTATAGAACGGTTGAAAACGGAAAGAGTTTTATAAACGTGAAATACGGCTTAACTGGTGAAATTTTCGGTATGTACGACGAAAAGGGTATGCCTAGAACTTACGAAAACTGGGGAATTTGGTGGACTCCCGTTAGACAGGTAAGTTTTAAAGTCGAGGGAATAGAAGGACTTTCATATCCGACTATTACGATGCCTGCGGGCGACGTTATAGAACTCAAAGATTACCAAGTTGACGGCTACGAAGTTACTATGACGACGAAAGACGGACAAAAGTGCATAGGCGGTTTCGTCGTTCCCGACAGCGATAGCGAATTGATTTTAAAATACACGGTAGCAAAGGAAGATAAAAAGGGTTGTAAGTCGTCGATTGACGGTTTTGGAGTTTTACCTCTCGTAATTTCCTTAATAGTGATTATAAAAAAGACCAAAAAGGAGACGTAATATGAAAAAATTATATAAAAAGATTATACCTCTTACTTTGGCTATTGCAACACTTATGGGAACGGCTTGTTCAAAAAAGGCGAAGATAGAGGTTTACGACGGTTATGAATTGCACTACCAAGCGACTGACGGAGATTTAGCAAACTTTTTAAATAATTTTGCTCACAGAAATCTTCGTTACGACGATTATTCTGCGGGAAAATTTGCCGTGGGGAGACGGTACGGGCTTTGCTAAAAACTGGGAAACGATGGGGCTTGCTTGGCATAATTCTTCCGGAACTGCGCTTGGCGAAGACAAAATGGCGAAGATTTATAATCATTTAGTCAGTATCGACCAAGACGAACTGGGTATGATTTACAACTCTCACAATATTCGTGAAAATTCGTTTTTAGAAATTGCCGAAGGCGCTGGAGTACCGCAAGGCTGGTCTTTCCCGTCGTATTGGGAATCTACCGACGATCCAACTCAATTTGGAAAGTTAAGGTCGCTCGGCTCAACCTCTTTTGAATTCAACAACTTAAAAGATTGGCAGAGTGAAAAATGGGTTGCCGAGGGCGGTAAGTTTGAAATCGACGAAAACACGGGCTATGCGTATTTTTCAACCGATACGCTCGGCGTGGACGATACTTTTAGGTTTTATAGAACTGATATTGAAGAACTTATAAGAGCGGGCGGGGTAATGAGCGAATATTCGCCGTTTGTAGAACTTGCCCTTGATTTTAAGGGAAATAACCTCGAAGATTATTATCTTATTTGGAAGACGAAGGAGGGTGGCGACGAGTGGTTTAGCGTAGCGCACAACTTCGTTGCAACGACTTCAAACGAGGCGTTTTCCAACTATACGGATAGATGCTACCTTGAAATGTATTTCGCCGAAAACTGGGATAAACAAGTTATTACTTCGATCGGGTTAGAGTTTAGACCTAAAGAGGACGAAATTCTCAATATTAGGAGTGGGCAAATAGACTATATTCGCTGTCAGTACGACACGAGACAGTCCAACCCAACTTATCAATGGATATTATCCCTATATAATTACGTTAGATATACTAACGATATTGAGGCTCTTAAACGCCTTATGCCAAAAGCGAGAAAGGCTCTATTATTTTTAACCCACGCGTTAGAGGGCGAAAAAGGGCTTTTAGATATTTCTTACCTTTACGGTCATAACGGTATAGGTATGTATAAAAAGGAAAACGGCAGATATAATTTCGATACGATAAACGGCGTTGGCAACGGCTATTGGGATTTGACCGTTTCTTCCGAAAAATGTCTTGAGGCGAATATTTATTTCTATCAAGCCCTTTGCGCAATGGCTGATTTAGAGCAAAGATTGATTGACGCCAAGGTTGAAATTAGCGAAAAATCTATCGTTAGGAATAGGATGCCTGGTGGCGAGAACGTAGAATATAAATTTACGGTTAAATCTTTAAATAATCTTGCCTCAATTGTGAAATTAAATATGCAAAAGGAAATAAAACCCGTTCAAAATGAAGACGGCGGTTACGACAATTTGGGTGGCTTTTGGAATTCTACGACGGGAAGATTTGCCTCTGGTATAAACGAGGAGACTGGCGCTATTGCCGATTACGGTTACGTCTATTGGAATTTAGAGGCGATTTGCGCAGGAATAGGTACGGACGAACAGCAACTTTCCATAATGCAATGGATTGACGGACAAAGAACGGTTGCGGGCGATACGTCAACGGGAGATGATATTTACTTCTATGAATTTGCCCCGAGATTTAATACCAAAGACGCCTATGAAAACCTTTCTCCGTTTGCTTACGCAACTTGTAATCCTTTTGTTGAAGATTGCGGAACGTCGTTTTCTAAGCAGGTTCAAAACGGCGGAGCGGTTATTGCTTGGACTTATTACGATATAGTAGCAAGAGCAAAAGTTTTAGGCGCTGATAACGCTTATGCAAGGCTTCAAAAAATTCAGACTTGGTATGAAAAAGTTCAAGCAGCGGGAGGAGAAGGCTACGAGTTCTATTCGGCTTATTACGATACGCTTGCAGAAGAGACTAATAAAAAGACCTGGGGTATTTTTATTAAAGATAAAACGGCTTACGGAAGATACGATTTACAGCAAGCAGAAACTACGGGAGCAGGCGCAATCGGTTTAGATGCTGAATTTATTGAAAGTATTACCTTTATAAAGGCTATTCCAGACGCGTTTTTAGGCATGGAAACTATTGGTCATAACGCTATTTCGTTTAAGAACAATATGCCGACGGAACTCAGTCTTTTACAACTTAACAATTTAAAATTTGGGGATTGCGTATATAACGTTCGCGCTAGCGCAAATCTTCTTCAAATTATTGTTGAAAAAATTGAGGAAAATGGCTCGATAGATGGAAAAGTTACTATAAAATTTGCCGAACCTTCAACTGATTACAAAGTATATATAAACGAAGTTGAAACAACCGATTACGTTGTTGAAAACGGAGAAATTTCGGTAACGGTTGATTTTGGTAACGTTTGCATAAAGGTTAAATAAGGAGGTGTCTAATATGAAATTATATGAAAAGGCAAAATTAACGATAATTTACTTTGATAGTGAAGACGTAATTAAGACTTCTCAAAACGATAACGTAGTAGACGTCCCCGACTTTCCTGAACAATTCGAGTAAAAAGACTAACAAAAAGAGCAAACGCGAGAGCGCTTGCTCTTTTTTATCAAGTGTTACGCTTAACAGTATAATTCACTTTTTTAGCAGAAAAGCAAGTCGTTACGACTTGCTTTTACTTTTTATGCGAGTTGAGTTATTATTAAATGCGCCGAAACGGGACGCGTTCCGCCTGCTAACGGAGTGATTGTTAGGGCAGTAGACGACCCTGCGGGATTACGTACGGTTAAAACTGAATTTTCCGTAACGGTTTCAATAATTGATATTCCCACAATTTGAGAAGTTCCAGTCGCCCTTCCAACTACTGAAGACGCTATATCTTCTCCGTTTAAAGTTATAATTAGTTGACCTGCTTCCGTTACGCTAACTTGAAACGTTATTTGATAAACGCCGATACTCTCTAAATTAAAAGAAGAATCGTTTAATCTGCTTATGCCAGTATTGCTATTAGGTCCGTCTTGCGGGAAACTTACGTCTGTTCCTATTGCAACCGTAGCCGAATTGTTCGGTGGCATTAGCGCGTAAAAATCTGCATAACTTAATATAGTTCCCGCAGGACCGGTTGGACCGACTTCGCCTTGTAGCCCCTGTGGACCTGTTGCTCCCGTAGGACCTGTTACGCCTTGAACACCTTGTAAACCTTGCGGACCTACTGGACCGACTTCGCCTTGTAGTCCCTGTGGACCTGTTGCTCCCGTAGGACCTGTTACGCCTTGAACACCTTGTAGCCCTTGTGGACCTACTGGACCGACTTCGCCTTGTAGCCCCTGTGGACCTGTTGCTCCCGTAGGACCTGTTACGCCTTGAACACCTTGTAAACCTTGCGGGCCAACTGGACC
>JAFTKX010000023.1 GCA_017453045.1 Clostridia bacterium
AAGATGGTGCTTGGTATGACGCACGAAGAAGCAGCCGTTCACATGGCGAGAGATATTGCCGCGTCGTATACCGATTATCCGTTTATGATTTATCAAATTCAAACTAAGTTCCGTGACGAACCGAGAGCAAGAGGCGGTCTTATAAGAGTAAGAGAATTTACTATGAAAGACGCGTATTCGTTCCACACTACTCAAAAGGACTTGGAAGAATATTACGGCAAGTGTTTCGTCGCTTACGAACGCATTTTCAAGCGCGCAGGCGCTAAAAACGTCGTTGCGGTAAAGAGCGACAGCGGTATGATGGGCGGAAAAATCTCGCACGAATTTATGCTTCTTACAGACATTGGCGAAGATACGCTTGCAATTTGTTCTAATTGCGATTATAGAGCAAATATGGAAGTTGCCGATTGCATTACTCACGAAATCGAAAGCGTTAAAGAAGATTTAGTAGAAGTTGCAACCCCCAACGTAAAGACTATAGAAGGTCTTAAAAGAGTTTTGGGCGTTGAGCCAACTCGCATGTGTAAAGCGGTAGTTTACCAAGAAAACGCCACCGACGATTATATCGTAGTATTTATTAGGGGCGATTTAGAAGTAAACGAAACAAAACTTAGAAACCATTTAAAAACCGAAGTTCACCCTGCAAGCGGAATTAGCGAAGAATCGGGTATCGTAGCAGGCTTTATTGGTCCGGTTGGCTTTAACGGAAAGGCAAAAGTCGTATTCGATAAGTCGCTCGTCGGAATTGAAAGTTTCGTTTGCGGAGCAAACAAGGTTGGCTATCACTTTAAGGGTATGAATATCTCTCGCGACGTGGGCGAAGTTGAATTCGTCGAAGTTGCAAAGGCTTATAACGGCGGAATTTGTCCCGTATGCGGAAAGCCTACTATAACTCTTAATCGCGGTGTTGAAATCGGTAATATTTTCCAACTCGGCACTAAATATACAGAATCTATGAATATGACTTACGTAGATACCGACGGAGAGAGAAAGCATCCTATAATGGGTTGTTACGGCATAGGCGTTGGAAGACTCGTTGCGACTATTTGTGAAGAACAGCACGACGATTACGGTCCTATTTGGCCTATTTCTATCGCTCCTTGGCAAGTTGAGATTTGCTGTTTGCAATCTACCGACGAGAGCGTGAAAGCCGTTTCGGATAAATTATACGAAGAATTAACTAAATCGGGCGTAGAAGTTTTATACGACGAAAGGGATATAAGAGCAGGGGCAATGTTTGCTGACGCAGACCTTTTAGGCGTGCCTGTTAGAGCGGTTGTAAGCCGTAAAACTTGCGAAAGGGGAGTCGTTGAAATTTCCTTTAGAGATAAGTCGTTTAAGGGCGAAGTTTCTCTCGACACCGCTTGCCAAGATATAGTTAAAATAATAAACGATTTAAAGGCAAAATTTGAAATTTAATCATTTATAGGTGTAATTGATGATATTTGATATTATTTACAACTTAAAGGCGTTTTCGGACGAGTTTGCAAAGCAGTCGGGGTTTGAACTTTCTCCAAACGGCTATTTGACTATGTTCGTTCTTTATTTCTTAATGCAACTTGCCCTACACGCCGTATACTACGTTTTTATAAGTATAGGTCTTTATACTATGGCAAAGAGAAAGGGAATTGAAAATCCAAAAAGGGCTTTAATTCCTTTCTACGGCATATACGTAGTTCATAAACTTGCGCCGGATAGTAAATACGTTAAAAAAACCGACGCGTTTTATATTCTCGCAATAATTTTTGCAGGCATATCGACGGCTACGAGTTTAGCGGTTGACGTCATTTACGGTATTCCTAATTTAATAAATATCGTAAAAGGCGTAGTTCCAACGGACGCAACGCTTGGATTAAACTCTTATTTGTTGGCGGTTTTAGACACGGTTAATTATTTAACGAGTCTTGCTTTCGTTATTTTCTATTTGTTCGTGCTTAAAAATATGTTTATGAGTTACACTCTCAAAAACAATTTTATGTTCACGGCGTTTTCGGCTGTGGGCTACGTTTTAACTTCGTCTTTAGTCGTTGCGGGCATATTTATCTTTGCTTTGAGAAATAAGCCGAGAATTGATTACGACAAGTACGTTGAATCGAGAAGAAGATATTATAACCCTTACGGACCGAATAATAACCCGTATAATAACGGCAATAATCCGTACGGTAACGGAAATCCATATAATAACGGAAATAATCCTTACGGAAACGGCGGTAACCAAAATCAGTCTACCCCCGATCCGTTTGAAGAATTTAGCGACAAAGGCGGAAATAGCAAAAGTAGCGACGGAGACGACTTTTTTAACTGATTATGAGTAAAAATATTTCAGCAATTTCAACCGCGACGGGCGTTGGCGGAGTAGCGATAATACGAATAAGCGGAACGAGTCCGCTTGATATAGCCGAGAAGATGTTTAAACCTCTCGGCTCTATTGCCGTACGCGATTTCGAGCCTTACAAACTCTACGTTGGGGAAATAGACGGCGGTCATTTTACCGATTTTGGTATGTGCGTATATTTTAAAGCCCCAAAAAGTTACACGGGCGAAGATATGGTCGAATTTCATTGCCACGGCGGAATTGCTATTACTCAAGGCATTTTAAAAAGAACTTTTGAACTCGGCGCAAGCCCCGCAACGAAGGGCGAATTTACTAAAAGAGCCTTTTTAAACGGCAAAATGAGTCTTTCTTCTTGCGAGGGGCTTATAGATATGATAAACAGCGAAAGCGTTGGCGAAGTTAAAGCGGGGTATTATCTTTACAGGGAAAAACTCACTAAAAAAATTATTGAACTTCAAGATAAAATTACCTACGCTCTCGCATACGTAAACGCAGGTATAGATTATCCCGAAGAAGGAGTTACCGAAGATAATTACGACGAAATTGTAAATACCTTAAAGTTTGTGAAAGACGAAATTGCCTTAATTATTTCGCGTTACGGCAAGGGAAGAAAGGTAAAACACGGCGTTAAAGTAGCATTGCTCGGCAAACCTAACACGGGGAAAAGTTCAATTTTAAACAGCATTTTAGATTACGACAAAGCAATCGTTTCTTCAGTTGCAGGAACGACGAGGGACGTCGTTGAGGGCGAAATTGATATCGACGGCGTAAGATTTAATCTTTACGACACGGCGGGTATTAGAGAAAGTAGCGACGAAATCGAAAGCGTAGGAATACAGCGCTCGGAAAATCTTTTAAACGATTGCGACGTTTGCGTCGTCGTTTTAGACGGTAGTAAACCGCTTGATGACGACGATAAAAAAGTTTTAGAGCAAACCGCAGATAAAGAACGCATAGTCGTAGTTAATAAACTCGACCTTGAAAGCAACCCAAAAATTCAAGGAGATATTTACCTTTCTGCTAAAACGGGGCTTAACGTAGAGAGCCTTAAAGAAGAACTTTCAAAAAAGGCTTTTGGCGGAAAAATCGACCTAAACGCCGACTTTTTAACCGAAGAAAGACATTTGGTCGCTTTAAAAAACGCATTAAAATCTATTGAAGACGCAATTTACGGTTTTAGCGTAACTACTGCCGACTTAAGCGCAATCGACTTAAATTCGGCTTGGCAATATCTTGGAGAAGTAAGCGGAGAAACCGCAAACGAAAGAATTATCGACGAAATTTTTAGTAAATTTTGCGTTGGTAAATAGGGGGAAATATGATAGATTTAGATTTATATAGAGTGTTTTATGCCGTGGCAAAATGCGGTAGTTTAACGAAAGCGTCGGAAGAATTATACATCTCTCAACCTGCCGTTTCGCAAGCCATTAAACATCTTGAAAAACAACTCGGCGGTAAACTTTTTAATAGAGTTAGTAGAGGTATGGAACTAACCGAAACGGGCGGAAGACAAATTTTTGAACTCGTTGAAAGAGCAATTAAACTTTTAGACTCTGCCGAATCAAAGTTTAAAGAAAGCAAAAATATTGCAACAGGCGTGTTGAGAATTTCGGCTGCGGATACCGTTGTAACTCATTTCCTTATGAGATATATCAAAAAATATCACGAACTTTATCCAAACGTCGTTATTACGTTTAAAGATTGTACGACGAAAGAAACTCTTGACAGAATTAAAAGCGATAAAGCCGATATAGGACTCGTCAGTTTACCGATTTATGACGACGACGTGCTTTTGACAGGTCAAACGGGCATAATCGAAGATATTTTCGTTGCAACCGACAAGTTTGCAGACCTTTTCGATAGTATTTTAGATTTAAGAGATTTACCCGATTATCCTATTATAATGCTCGACAATTCAACTTCGACTACTAAAGAAATCAATAGTTTTTTAGATACTCACGGTATAAACCTTACCCCCGAATTTGAAGCGGGCAGTATAGAACTCGTTATCGAAATGGCTAAAAACGGCATGGGTATTGCTTGTGTTCCGCGCCGTTACGTTTTAGAAGAACTTGCAAGAAAGGAATTGTATGAAATTAAAGTAAGTCCAGCCCTCCCGACGAGAGCGACAGGCGTTGTTTTAAATAAAGATACTTCAACTCATACTTTTGCCTTAAAAGAATTTATTAAGATTTTGGACGTAGACCAATACAATCAAAATAAATAATAAAATATAAACCGAGCCCCGTAAGTCCGATTGACTTACGGGGCTCTTAAAAATTAGTCGGTAAAACCGAGAACGAACTATTTTTGTCGCTAAAAGCAAGCGATTATTTTTTTCTTCTTAAATCTTCGCCTTTTATTTGAATAAAAACGCCTTTTTTCTTATCGTTTAAGCGAGAGAGCGTTCTATCGCCGTAGCGGTCGAGCAACTCTGATTGTTCAAGGTTTGTAGTAATAATAAACGGGTTAGATTTAGTCATCCTTTCGGTAATTATCATCAAAAGGTATTCTTCAGTTACGTTTTTATAAATAGGTTCGCTACCAAGGTCGTCAATAACGAGCAAGTCGCAATTAGTTAAAAGGTCTAAATACGCGCCTTTTTCGTCAATAGGTGAAACGTGATACTTTAAAAGTATAGAGTTTAATTCGCACGCCGAAAGGTAAACTACGTTAAAATCCCTTGATATAAGTTCGCTTGCAATACAGCCTGCAAGATAACTTTTTCCCGTGCCGACGCTACCTGCAATAACTATATTTTTGTCGGTATTTGGGAATTTTTCGCAATAAACGGACATTTTATCGTAAATTTTTTGTAAATTATTAAGGTCTTTATATCCTGCTTTTTTAAAGGTTGGAAGTTTTTTCTTTTCAAGACCTAACTTTTCTAAAGTGAGTTTGCAAACGAGTTTTTTAAAGCATTTGCATCTGTTTCCGTCTTTCAATCTTCCCGTATCGCGACAGGCAGAGCAGTCGTATTTTGCTACAAGCGATTTATCGGTTATTCCAAAGTTATTTTTAATTTCTTGCATTTTTAATAAATATGCTTTTAAATCGCTTTCAAGTTTAGGTAAAATTTGCTCGTCACCTTTAAATTTTGCCTTGCTAATTTCAAAACGGGTAGAATTATATCCGTTATAAGCCGATACGTAATCGGGGTTGTTAAAAAGCGCGTTATTTAATAATTCAACGCTTTCTTCGGCTTTTTTTCGTTTATTTTGGTATATTCTCTCAATTTCGGTTAAGAGAGCGTTGTCGTAATTCATAAATCACCTTAAAATTCAACGTCGTCGATATTATCGATAAGGTCGTCGAGTTCTTCTTTAGTGTAGGTTTGCGATTTAAACGCCTTGCCTTTTTGCTGTTTAACTTGCGGTATTTTTTCGGGGGAGAAAACGCCGTCGTTTTTCCAGTCGGAAAGTATTGCGTTTACGTATGCAAACGGGTTGTTTTTGCCCGAAGACAAAGCAACCGCTTCCTTTATCATTTCGTCGGAGAAGTTCCAGTTTCTCCAAATTTGTAAGTTTTGCCTGTCGTAATCTATAGGTTTTCTCGAAAGACCTGCAAGGGATAAAAGTTCTCTTATAAATTCGTCGTCTTTCGTTGAAGATTTGATAAAATCTGCAATAGCGTTTACCGTTATAAGACCGTTTCTGTACAATTTTTCAATAGTTTCGTCCATTTTTTCGAGCGAACGCCTATTTTTCCTAAAACAGTAATTTGCAACGAAAACTAACGAATCTTCGTCGTAGCCCTTGCTAAGCCAAGGTAAAACGTAGTTTTCAACTACGGGGTCGATAACTTCGGTGTAAACGGATAAAGCCTTATTTACGTCGTAAGCAATTTGAGTAACTGCCTTTTTCTCCTTATAATAAGACTCTATTTCTTCGGGTGAGAATTTTTTTGCAGAGTAGAGCAAATTGAGTTCTTTATCGAGTTTTTGAGTGTTTTTAGCCTTACTTTTAACCGCAGTCGTTATAATTGCGTTTTTAGTGAATTTCATATCCAAAGTCCACTTTTTATACAAATTCATATCTTCTATTTCGGGCTTTGAATTTGGACTTAAAACTGCAAAAATTTCATATAAATCGGCTGATTTTATCGTATAATCGGAAAGTTCCTTTTCAATTTTACTCTCGGTTGTTATCCCCCTTGAAGCAAAGTCGTTAGCAACCTTTAAAACGTATCTAAAACTAATATTTTTTCCCTTTAAGTCAACGCAATATTTAACGATCATAAGCATTGCTTCGGGTTTAATAGAGTGTTCTTCCATAAGCGAAAAGTACGCCGAAAATTCGTTTGGCGTTATCATCCTTTCGGGGATAAGTACTTGTAACGCTTTGTTAAAGCCCGTATATTTTTCAGGGTTATATTTCTTTGGTTTATGAGAAGAAACGGGAAGATATATAACTGTAAAAGGTTCTTCAGTTAAAACGTTTAAAACGCCGAATTCTTCCCAAAATTTAAAGCAGTTTTTAACTTCTTCAAGGTCGATATTCAACTGTTTTGCAAAACTTTCAAGAGTTATTTCATCCCCTAAATTACACGCTAAAAGACCGTAAAGATATACTTTTACGGCGTCCCCCGTTGCGATAGGTAGGTACATATCTATAAACTTGTTGTCAACGAGCGTATGCGCGCTATTATTAAAATCTTTTGAATAACTGCAAAATGACATAATTTCCCCGAAGAACTTGATTTTGTTGTTAAAATATATTATTATATTATTATAAAAAAATCAAGATATTTTAAATGAAAAATTTTTGAACACAACATTTTGTGGTCAATCGTAAATTTAGGAACTAATGTACTATGAAATTTTTGCACACTTCGGATCTTCATATCGGTAAGAAATTAGACGGCGTTAGCCGTTTAGACGAACAAAAAGCCGTATTAGACGAAATTTTATCTATTGCAGTATCTGAGAAGGTCGATATGGTTTTAGTTGCGGGCGACGTGTACGACACTTTTATTCCGTCAGCCGATGCTGAAAATCTGTTTTTTAACTGGCTTGATAAATTTGCCGAAAACGCTATAACTTTAGTTTGTATTAGCGGAAATCACGACGACGCCGATAGGCTTTCCGCCGCAAAAACAATCGCGAGCAGAAGGGGGCTTTATCTTTGCGGAAGTTCAAACGACTTTTTACCGCGCGATAACGGTAAAATTTCTCTTATTGAAAGTGGGAAAAACCATCTCGTTTTTAAAGACGAGAAAGGCGAAGAATTTTTTATAGCAACTCTTTCGTTTTTCGGCGAAGCGCCGACAGGTTACGTCATTGATAAGGAAAAGGATTACAGCGAAAGAGTAGGCGATATTTTAAAGGAAATATTTTCTTTTAAAAAACCCGAGCAAAACGGAGTTTTAGTAAGCCATTTGTTTATGCTTGGCGGTGAGAGTAGCGAAAGCGAACGAAGAATTGATTTAGGCGGAGTTAAAGTCGTATCCCCGTCGGCAATTCCGTCGGAGTGTATATATACCGCGCTCGGTCATCTTCATAAAAGACAAATAGCGTCAAAAAGTAAAAACGTTATATATAGCGGTTCGCCACTTCAATACTCTTACGACGAAGTTGGAATTCAAAAATCGGTTACTCTTTTTGAAGTTGAAAACGGAGCGGTATTAGGTATAAAAACGAAAGAACTTTTGTCGGGCAAAAAACTTGCAAAATTAACCGTCGTTGGAACTGACAGTTTAGATGAAAAACTTTCAAAAATCGCAGATAAATTCGTCGATTTAACAATTATTTCCGAACGCCCTTTAACTATGGAAGAAACGGCTAAAATTAAGACGCAAAATCCAAACGTAACAAAGATAAAGTTGGAGTTTTCAAGCGAATTTGAAACGGGAGTAATAAGCGGAAGAAAGGAACTTTCCGACAAAGATTTATTCGTTGAATTTTACACTAAAAAGTACGGCGCAAATCCCGACGACGAACTTATAAAAGCATATCTCGAAATTATGGCGGAGGAGTAAAAAGTGAAACCTTTAAAACTTGTAATCGACGGAATAAGAAGTTTTTCCGAAAGAGTTGAAATAGATTTTGAAAGCGTTTCAAGTAGCGGACTTTTCGGCATTTTCGGCTCGACGGGAAGTGGAAAAAGTACGATTTTAGATTCCGTCATAATCGCTCTTTACGGCGAAATTAGCGGTCTAAAAACTGCCGAACTTATAAGCGCAAGGCGTAAAAACGCTTTTATCAGTTTAGAATTTGAAATTTTTGATAAAGAGATAAGGCGCAGGTATCTCGTCGAACGTTCTTTTAAACTTAAAAAAGACGGCAATTACGGCGGAGCAGTCGCGTCGTTGTACGAAACTACGGGCGGTAGCGCTCTATCTATTGCGTCTTTAACTAGCGAAGTTAATAAAAAGATTGAAGAAATTTTAGGGCTTGGTCAAAACGAATTTACGAAATGTATAATATTACCGCAAGGCGAGTTTGCCGAGTTTGTTAAAGCCCCCAAAGCCGAAAGAGTAAAAATTATCGAAAAGTTATTTTCACTTGAAAGATACGGCGAGAGATTTAACGCAAAATTAAAGGCGAAAAAAGAGCAGGTCGATTTGGAACTTCTCGCGCTAAATAGTAGTTTGCAAGGTTTTGAAAACGCAACTAAAGAAAATTTAGATTTGGTGAAAAAAGATCTTGAAGAAACTGAAAAAGAGCGTGAAAAAGAAAACGTAAAACTTTTAAAAATTACCGAATATATCGAAGAAAATACGCCTTTTTATAATTTGTATACAAGACTTACGGCAGATAAAGAAGTTCTTTTAAAATTAGAACAAAGTCAAACGGAGATAAACCGACTAAAAGAAGTTTTAAAATCGGTTGACTTTGCTAAAATTATAGTTGATTTAAGCGAAGAATTACAGCGTAAGGTAGACTGCGAAAATCAACTTTCAAAAGAAGTTGAAAACGCTTTAAAAACACTTTCAACCTTAAAAGTTGAAAAGGAAAATTTGGATAGAGAATTTGCAAGCCTTGGCGATTTGCAAAATGAAAAAACACAACTTAAAAAGAAAAGCGAAGAACTCGTTTCGGTAGGCGCGGACGTGGTTGAGTTTAAAACTTTAAGAAAAGAAGTTTTGACGTTAGCAGACGAAATCGAGCAAAAAAAGCAAAGGCGAGTAGAATTAAAGGAACAAATTGAAGATTTAACCGAAAAACAAATTGATTTATCGTTAAAAAACGAATATTTACAAGCCCAAACCGACGCAACGAAGACTTTTTCTTTCGTTTCGGACGAAGTTTTGAAAAGCGAATACGCAAAGCAAATCGACTACTACGTAAAACAGTCTGAAAAAATCGACGGTTTTAATGCGGACGGGGAGTGTTATTTATACTATAAAACTCTTATTTTAGAGCGTTTGGACGAATTTAAAAACCTTTTCGACAGTTTAAAAAAAGACGGTGAAATCGATGTTCAAACGGTAGTAGAAAATTTTAAAAATATGCTTTCTAAAAGGAGTGAAACGGTTAAAAAACTCGGCGAAGTTAAAGGCAAAATCGAGAGCCTTAAAGCCGATTTAACCGCGCTTGAAAATACTGTAAAAATTGATGAAGAAACCTATTTAAAAAAGCGTGAAAAACTTGATTTGTTAAATGAAAAACTTTTAAAAATCGTCGGTAATATCGACGATTATGAAAATCAACTTACGTTTTGTTTAGACTGTTTAAATTCGCTTGAAAAAAGGGAAGACGATATAAGAAAAAAACGCGAAGAAATAACGGGCAAATACTTAAGCGAGGAAAAGGTAGTTTTTGAAAAGAAAGTCTTGCTTGAAAACGCCGTGAAAGAGAGAAAAAAAGTTGACGATTTGATTTCTGAAAATTTAAACGAAAATATTAGTTCGGTTTTAGACGCTAAGAAAATTTTATCCGAAACAGACGACGTAGAAGATATAGCCGAAAAAATAGAGAATTATCAAAAATCGCTCGTCTACTATTCCCAAGCGGTTATAAAAGCCCAAGAAGAACTTGAAAAAGTAAATTTCAACGTCGATTTTTATCTCCAAAAACTTGAAGAAAAGAGTCAAATAGGTCAAAATGTGTCAAATCTTCAAGAAAAATTTTTAAAATGTCAAAATATTGTTGAAAATTTGTCGCAAAATTTTGATAAAAGGTGTATAATAGAAAAAGATATAAATTTATTAGGCGCTCGTGCGGGCGTGCTTGCGCGACTTGAACAAGTAGTTTCAAGGCGAGCCTTTTCCGAATTTATATCGGCTGAATTTTTGTCCGACGTTGCCCTTCAGGCAAGAAAAACCTTGTTAGAACTTACGGGCGGTAAATACGACGTCGTTTATAAAGATTCCGTTGAAAGCGGAAAAGACGGGTTTTATATTTGCGACAACTTAAACGGTGGAATCGAAAGGTCGGTCTCGTCGCTCTCCGGCGGAGAAACTTTTTTGGTTTCCCTCTCGCTTGCGCTCGCTCTTTCCGTCGGTATATATTCGCGATCTGAAAAGCCTATGGAGTTTTTCTTTTTAGACGAAGGTTTCGGCACTTTAGACGAAAGTTTGGTCGACACCGTTTTAGATAGTTTAGAAAAGTTAAGAAACAAAAACTTTTCAATAGGACTTATTTCGCATCTTTCCGAAATGAAAAGTAGAATTGACAGTAAGATAATAGTTAGCCCGGCAACCGAAACGACAGGCTCAACAGTTTTAATAAAGGCAAATTAAACAATTTGGAGAAATCAATGGATAAATCCACACAAACGAAAAGGCAAAACGTAACCTTTCTAACTAAAAATGCGTTATGGGCGAATTTTGACCTTAGCAAAACCTTGCAACCGAGCAAGATAAAAGAAGTAAAGTACGATAAAATTTCATATACGGAATATTTCTTCTCGGGCAGGGACGTTAGTGGGGAGAGAGTCCGTATTTACGGCATTTACGCAACTCCTAT
>JAFTKX010000024.1 GCA_017453045.1 Clostridia bacterium
AACTGGACCAATTTCTCCTTGTAGCCCTTGTGGACCTGTTGCTCCCGTAGGACCTGTTACGCCTTGAACTCCTTGTAACCCTTGTGGACCAACCGGACCAGTTTCTCCTTGTAGCCCTTGTGGACCTGTTGCTCCCGTAGGACCTGTTACGCCTTGAACTCCTTGTAACCCTTGTGGACCAACCGGACCACGAACACCTGGCGCGCTTGATCCTATTACACAGCAAGAACAGGTTTTATTATCTTTTTTGGGGCAGTTTTTAAGATTGTTTATTTCATTAAAACAGCAATTTGCGTTATAATTATTAAAAGACATAATATTTACCTCTTTCGTTTGGGTTATTACATAATATGTCTAATTGATAAACTTTGTTTTGCTTAACAAAGCAAGTGAACTAAAACTCAATCAACATCATGTGTATTACTCAAGTGTTTTATATGAAAAACGTTAAAGCAACGATTTTTGCGTTTGGCAAAGTTCCTGAAGTCGTAGAGTTTTAATTAATAAAAATACAGTTGCCTTTGCAATTAAATTTAGAAATATTTTTGGCGACGCTATTATAGCAGAAACGCTATCGTACGCGTTTAATATAAATGAAAAACGCACTACTTTTCGCATTTTGCGAAGGGTAGTGCGTTATGCTTTTAGTTTTAAAATCGTTAATAAGAGTCCAAAAATGAAAAAGTAGGTTGTAGTTTTTCAAAATATCAGTTTTAATTGGATTTGTTAATCGTCTGCTTTAGGTAAATTTTCGCGTTCTTTGTCAAGTTTGACGTTTCTAAAGTATAAAGCGATATCAATGGAAATAGCAATAAAGTTTATTACGTAGAAAACGAAACTTAAAAAGAATACGAAACCGGACGAGCCGAGCGCTACGACTTGTATTATTTTTCTCGTAATACCGATAGCGTAGCCGACGAGTAAAAACAACTCGAAAAACAAACTTTTTCCCTTTGCCGTTCTGGAAACGTAAGATTTTCTAATGGCTATAGGCCAAGAAATTCCAAAGCATAAAATTGTGAACGCTTCAAGTAAATCAATCCACGTTTCTATCATAATAACTTTCTCCTTTATAACCTATTTCTTTAAATCTATTCCGAGTTCCATACCTTCGTACATATAGTCGTTCCACTTAAAGTTTTTATAAAAGTTTACGTGGTAACGATGCATTTCTTCAACGAGCAAATAGATTTTTCCAACGGTTTGGTGCTTAGGGAAGAAGTCGAAATATTCGCCTTTAACGTAGAAATTAAAATAACTTGAGTCAACTTCGGTTATCAAAGTATATAAGTTTTTGTAGTCTACGCTAAATTCGTACGGTTTGCCGTTTCTCGTGCCTTTATAATGGAAACCTTTGTGGTCTATTCTTATTTTACCTTCGCCGACGATAAAACTCGTCTTGTTGTTGCCCACGAGTTTATATTCGTTCAAATTACCTATCTGGCACTCGTCTTCAAAGAAATAATCGGGGTCTTGACGAATTTCCTTAATAATATCCATACGCTCTTGTTCTACCCAGTCGAACGGAGAGGCAGGGATGACCGCGTTTTCAAACGGGTGGAATTGATAATAATCGTCCATAGACGCGCCGTTTCCGCAGTTAGAACAAGTGATTTTATCCCCTTCGCCCTTCATTGTAAATTCCATACCGCATTTGGGGCATTTGTAGCAAAAATCTTCTAAACGGTGGCAAATTCTGCCGTGCGTTTCCCATTTAATTTTCTTTTCGGCGTTCCAAGCGTACTCGTTGCGCCTAAATTTTTCGTTTATAATATCGTCCATTTCTTCAACGGACAATCTCTCAACGTCTTCTTTAGAAAAGAGCAAAGACATAGTAGCGTGAGTTTCGCCAAGCCTTTCGTCTAAACAAACCTTGGTGTTTTGAAGATATTGCCCTTCAAGATAGCATAAATAAACGGGCACTTTAAAGTGCTTAAACATTTTGCTCGTGCCGGGAACGATAGGTTTGTTTCCGCCGTAATCGCTTGCCAAGCCTTCGGGAGCAAATGTTACGCATCCACCCTTTTTGATAACTTGGCTAACGCCGTGAATAGCAAGCATATCGGGGGAGTAGTTCTTTTTGGGAATAACCTTATTTAAGCCGAATATAAACGAGAATTTTTTGCGGTAAAACTCGCTACATCCTGCCATCATATTAGTAATTCTTGGGTAAGTTGCCCCACAAACGTATAAGTGGTCGATTCTCGACAAGTGGTTAAAAATTACAAAGCACGGACCTTTACAGTCGTTTACGTCGTCTATAATATGAAATTTCGGCTTATACTTTCTGCCGATAATATTTACCATTATAAGTTTATAAATGCCTGCGATAATCCTTGGCGCAGGGCGATATTTTCTCTTTCTTAATTTTTGAGCAATGCTTAATTTTTTCGCCATAAAAACTTCCTTTGTTTTAAAGTATATCGACATTATACCATTTTACGCTTAAAAAATCAATAAATTAAACAAGGTGCGAAAATTTTTGAGCAAGTTAAAACGTAAGAACGCAAACTCGTGAATATTACGACGTTATGAGCGACTCGATAATGAGTTGTAGAGAGTGCGGTTCATTCCCAACAAACTGGGCTGAAACCTTTGAAAAGGACCTTAAAAAAAGGTGTAAAAATCTTGAAAAAGTAAAACTACAGCCGAACAAAAAACGACGAAAAACGTTTAATAATCGACTTATAGGGTGGTTTATATGGATAACGAAAAGAAAATTAGAATAAATTTGTGGTCTATTTGTTTACCGTTTTTGTTGCTTGGTATAATACTAATGGACGTTTCGGTGGAAAAACGGTGTATTATACGAGCGAATACTGGGTGGCAAAAGATTATCATCACGTTTATTACAAATATACTGGTAAAATCGAAAATTATATTGAAGAAAACGAAACGTGTGAAATTAAAGGCGACGAAATTATCGTAACGGCAAAGAAATATCCTGCGTATAACGTAGGGCGTGCAATAACCGTTATATTCGGTATTTTTGCCGTCGTACTGTTTTTAGAAAATACGGGCATTTTATCAAATCTACTGACAAAGTGAAAATCCACGGCAATCTGAAATGCACCCCAAAAGTTAGACGCTTTTGGGGTGCATTTCAACCGCCGTGGATTTTTTCGTTTTAATTTTCATAGTTGGTTTGATAACGCTTTCGATATTCTTTTGGCGTCAGTTTAAATTCGTGCAAGAAATGTTTTGAAAAAGTACTGGGGTTTTCAAAACCGAGCATTCCCGAAATGTCTAAAATTCTAAGGTGAGTGTTTTTTTCGATTAAGTCTTTCGATAAATGCACACGCTTTTTAGTGAGATATTCAATAGCCGAAACTCCTACGTGTTTTTTAAATTGCGTTGAAAAATAGGGCAATGAAAAACCGCAGTCGCTCGCAATTTGAGTTATGTTTTTTTGAACGAAACTCACGTCGTTGAATTTTGGAAGTAAATCGCTAAGCCAAGTCGGCATATATTTTTTAATGTAAACCCTATTTTTAACCCACTCTGATAAAAGTACTGAGATAATCGACGAATAAACTGTTTCAAAAAACTCGCTTTTGTTTACAATCATTTCTTTCAAAAATAGCGATTGATTAAATAAAAACGAAAATAATTCGTTAGAAAGCGGGAAATAAATGGGCGAGGTTTCGTTCATAATTTCGTCGTATAAATCTTTATGGAGCGCGTCGCATAAAGTTTTAAACGTTTCTTTGGTCGCGTAAAGGTCGATATGTTCGTATGTGCGTCTGTCGTACTCGTTAAGAGAGTGAACGTCGCCCGGTCTTAAAATTACGCACGTTCCGTTTTGAAAAGGAATAGGTTGGTCGTTTATGGTGTTTACCGCCTTGCCCGAAACGCAAAAAGACAACTCGAAAAACTCGTGCGAGTGTCTGTGCCTTGGCGGAGTAAACGAAGACTGGATATAGGGTGTGCTTTCTATACTTTTTAAATCTAAAAAAACAGCCATATTTGCTCCTTTAAAAAATCAACGTTTTTTTGCTTTTTTAATCGCTTGAATTTACGTTTAAAACAAACTAAAAAAATTACCTGTTTAATAAAAAATTAGTAAAAAGCAACGTCGCTTAAATAGAAAAATTTTAACTGCTTTAAGCAATGTTCGTGGGCGCGTATTATATAACTAATGATTAGTAACGCGCGTGGTAAAATTTGTCAAAAATAAGCGCGTTTATATAGATAAAACGCTAAATTTTACGTTTTTTACGATTATAGCACGAAAGCAAGGTTATGTCAATATAAAAATGAAAAAACGCAAACTAAAAAAATAATGGCATAAAAACTTGAATAAAACGATTGCCACATTAAAAAACGATTAGTTTTGCAAAAAAATAGAGTGGAAAGATAAAACCGCCGTATGTTAGACTATATTATGACAAGAAGTATTTTGCCTATCGTGAGATTTGCAAAATTATTAGGAGGAAAATTATATGAAAAAATTACTTTCCGCAATTTTAGCGAGCGTCCTTATGTTTGGATGCTTAACGCTTGGATTTGGATGTAAGAAAAAGACGGATATCGTCGACGACCCAAAAACTATAAACGTGCGTTTATACAAAGCGGGCTTCGGCGACTTGTTCATCTATGAACTTAAACAAAAATTTGAAAAAGTTTTCGCAAAAGAGGGTTATAAGGTAAATATCTTAAAGCCGTCGTCTTCTTCTGCGGGAACTCCGATGGTACAAGAAATGTCCCGTGGGTACAAAAAGACTAAAATCGACCTTTACGTAACGGGCGCAATTTGGCCTAACCACGTTAGTAAAGACGGCTTATACGGCGAAGTTTGCGAAGACTTAGAAGAACTCGTTTTCAACAAAACCGCGATTGATTACAGCGGAAAAGAAAGCGAAAAGAAGATTTCCCAACTTATGAATCCCGACCTTGTTCCTTTCCTTTTGGCTGACGACGGAACAATGTACGGCTTTTCTTGGGCTCAAACTTCTGCGGGTATGGTAGTAAACACTTCAAAGTTGGCAGACTACGGAATTACCGAACTTCCAAGAACTACGAACGAAATGTTCGAGTGTTTTGAAATGATTAAAAACGGCGCTAACGGTCTTGGACCAAGTTCCGAAACTAAAACTTATCCCGTAACCTATAACTTGGCTGAAGGCGCCGGCGGAGCGACTACTTATCAAAACTCTGCGTTCAAGCAATGGATTGCTCAATACGATATCGACTGGTACAACGAGCATTTAAGAATGCAAACTGAAAACGCAGACGGCACTTGGACGGATATGCAAAACGGCTGGCAGATATTCCAAGACGAAAGAATCGTAGACGTTTTGGAAGTTGGTATTAAGTTTATGGCAGAAAAATACGCCGCTCCAAACTCAACCGTACACGACCTTGACCAAGCGCAAGGCTTGATTATGGCTGAAAACGACGGAAGGGGCAACAACGCCGTATTTATGCTTAACGGCGACTGGTTCTTAAACGAAATCAAGGCAAACTATAAAAATCAACTTCACGATATCGGCTTTATGAACGTTCCCGTAATTTCGGCTTTCGGCGTAAAACTTATGGGCGCAGGCACTAGACTTAACCTTTCGGACGACAAGTGCGACGAAGTTTTGTCTTACGCTTGTAAACTCGTAGACGAAGGTAAAACCGTTGATGAAATTATCGCAGGCGTTACGGCTGAACAAGGCGTAACTTTAAATAAAGAAGAAGCGCAGGCTATCGCTACTGCTCGCGGAATTTGTTTCTCAAGGGGTATCGAACACCTTGCGTTTATTACCAAAGGTTCTACAAAAGCCGAGATCGCGTCCCTTTTCCTTAGAATGATGGCAAGCGCAGATTACGCTAACACTTTCTTATCGAAAGCAAACGGATCTACTCCTTACGCAACGAGTACGGTAGAACCCGAATACGAATTTATCTCTCAAGCAAGAGCGTTGGTTTCTAACCCGCACTTTAGAGCGATTAACGGTCGTGTTCAAGGTGTTAGACGTGAAGTTTTAACTCACGACTATATGCTTCCAATAGCAGGAGCAAGTAATATTGCTTTGGTATTAAGGGGTAAAACGGGCGATCCGAGAACTGAAGCGACCTCTTTACAAGAAGAAGCGGTTGCAACAGCAAAGAGATACTGGGACGACTATTTTTCAAAATAACAACTGACTGAAACGTCTTGGCGTTTTGCAAATCGTTTTACGAAACGCCAAGACTTAACGATAAGGTGAATTATGAATACACTTAATAAAAAAGTGGGTAAGTATAGCGGATTTGAAAAGAGAAAATTTCCTTTCGTTTACGCTTTTATCGCTTTCCCCGTCATACAATTTTTAATATTCTGGGTGTACGTAAACTTTTCGAGCATAATGTTCGCCTTTTTAAATAAAGACAACGTTCTTTGCTTCGACCATTTCGTAAAGGTTTTCCAAGCGTTTGGCGGCGACACGATGCACACTCACGACGCGCACCTTTTAGAAACTCTTTTCCGCTCAATGTTCTTGTGGGCGTTAGATTTCGTAATTTTATTCCCGATAGGCGTAGTTACTACCTACATACTCTATCGTAGAATAATCGGGCACTACGTTTTCAGAGTTTGTTACATAATACCAAGTCTTATGGGCGCGGTTATGTGGACGCAACTTATACGTTATCTCGTAATGAACGGTGGCGCGGTATATTATTTTGCTAAACTTTTCGTTAAAGATATGCCGGGCGACGGGCTGTTTTCTTCATCCGAAACTGCTTTCCCAACGATGGTCATTATAAAGATAGTAATGGGTTTGGTTGGAAATAACGCCGTTTTGACGGGCGCGTTTTCAAGAGTTCCCGACGAAATTTACGAATCCGCCGAACTTGACGGAGCAGGTTTTTGGAGAACGTTTATCCAAATCGCAGTTCCTTGCGTTTGGTCTACGATAGCAACTCTTTTGACTTTCTCGCTTTGTTCGTTCGTAACAGCCGACTACAACGTTTACTTATTCACTCAAGGAACGGGTATCAACGGCACGGCAACGATAGGTTTCTTGCTCTACAAGATTACTTACGAAATTTCAAGGTCTGAAGGCGTACCGTATTACGGATTCCCTGCCGCTCTCGGTTTAGTTTTAACAGTAATAACCGTTCCCGTGGTATTAATCGGTAGAAAAATTATCGAAAGCGTCTATACGGACGTTGAGATATAAGGGGGTGTACGTATGAAACCTATTGCGCATAAACATGCGGGCAAAGTAGAAAAGGCTACGGCTATAATTTTCTGGATAGCGTTTTTTATAATTGCTTTCATTTGTATATTTCCTTTATTTTGGGCGTTTAACAACTCGCTCAAAACTTTCGACGAATATGGACAAAACAGTTTCGCTATTACTCAAAGTTGGTCTTTTAGTAACTACGTAGAAGTTTTCTCGTCTTTTGAATACGACGACGTAAACTATTTCGGTATGCTTTTAAACTCGCTTTGGATAGTAGTAGTTAAAGTCGTCGTAAACGTAGCGTCGAGCGCTATGCTTGCGTACGCTATCGCAAGATTCCGTTTCCCCGGTAAAGATTTCCTTTACGTAGTAGTAATTTTCGTAAACACTATACCCATTATCGGTTCTGGTCCTGCTGCGTTTAAGTTGCTTGACTTTTTGGGTATGGTAGAAAATCCGCTTACCATTTGGATTGCTTGGGCTGGCGGTTTCGACTTTGCGTTTATCGTATTATACGGCTATTTTAAAGGGGTAAGCCCTGCGTACTCGGAAGCCGCTTACATAGACGGCGCGGGCGAACTTAGAACTTTCTTTACTATAATTCTTCCGCAAGTTATTCCGTGTTTGGTTGCTATTATGATAACTCAAGCCATAGGCGTTTGGAACGACTACGGCACGGTAATGATTTATTTAAGAGAATCGCCAAACCTTGCTTACGGGCTTTATATGTATAATACTGACTCAAGGTACGCCGAAAACTCTAAACCCGTATACTTTGCGGCTGCGGTTATTTCGGCAATACCCATAATTATTTTGTACGCAAGCACGCAAAACTTAATTTTAACTAATATGACCGCAGGTGGACTTAAAGGCTAATTATGTACGAGAAATATTATTTAAAAAAAGACGTAAACTTTAATACGTACGCTTATTCCGTTCCAGGATGTGAGTTAGGCGACTACGTGGTAGAAAAATCTCACTTGATGGGTAAAAGAACCGTAGAAGAATTTAAAACTTACAAAGAAGTTGGCTTTAATATGGTTATGTCGGGTTGTATTGCAACCTACTACGGCGAAGAATGGGAAACTTCAATGTGTAAAAGGGCGATGGACGTCGTCTATCAAGCAGGAATAGACAAATATATCGTTGGAGACCAAGCATTTTACGATCTTTCTTGTCAAAAAGACGGAATAATAGGCGAAGGTAAACGATTCGATAGCGAAGAAAGTTTGGACAAATTCGTTGCAAATAGAATTAAAGATTATTCCAAACACCCTGCGTTTTACGGTATTTATTTAAAAGACGAACCGCATTATTATCTTTTTAAATCGTTCGGTCAAATTTATAGGTCTATAAAAAGGGTTTGTCCAAAGGCTTTTATCTACTGTAACTTATTACCGCTCGATACTTTGCGTTGGATGGACGAAAGATATCCAAAGGGTGGAGATTTATTTGAAAGAAGAACTAAATATCTTGAACTTTTCTTAAACGAAACGGGCGCAGATTACATTAAATACGACGATTATCCGTTCTGTTATAATAAGGAAAACAAAGTTCTTTATATTTGGTGTTTACAAAACGCCGCCGAAATTTGTAGGGATAAAAATCTTGAATTCCAGTTTATCGCGCAATCGTTCTCAATGAAAATCGGCGAGCACGATTATTACTGGACGCCAAACGAACAAGAAATGCGTTATCAACTCAACCTTTTACTCGGTTTCGGCGTAAAAGAACTCGGCTTTTTCACATATATGTCGCATGGGGCAAATTCTACCGAGTGGTTTTACGACGACGGCGCAATGCTGACGAGAAATAGCGAAAAAACCCCGCTTTATTTCATAACTCAAAAGGTAATAAAGGAACTTTGGGATATAATTCCGCTCGTTACTCAATTTACCTATAATCGTTCGGCGTACGAAGTCGCTACCTTTAACTCGTTTTTAAAACAGTTAGACTACGCTAAATGCGAAAAGTTAGACGGCGTAGATAGTTTTTCAACCGATAAAGAAGGCGTTTTAATAAACGAACTTTATGATAAAGACAACGATCAATATTTATATAGAGTTATAAATATGACTGAAGTTCGTTGTGAAAAAATGCAAGGCGTTAAACAAACTACGGAAATAAACTTTGATAAAAAGTTTACAAAAGCCGACGTTTTTGAAAACGGAAAGTGGAGAACCGTTGATTTAGAAAACGGCAAATTTACCGTTTCGTTACTTGCGGGAGATAGTGTATACTTACTTCCATATTAAGAACAAAAAAGAAAGGCTGGCCTTTCTTTCGTGTGTACACGAAAGAATTTCTTAATGGCAATTAACCGAAGATACATATAGCGGAAAACTTTTAGTTATCGCTGATAA
>JAFTKX010000003.1 GCA_017453045.1 Clostridia bacterium
CAAAAAAACGCTTTCGGACGAAAGCGTTTTTTGATTTTTATTTAATTATTTCGTTGCTTTTACGCCTGCTTTAGTTCCAAACCAAGCAACTTTACCTGACTTACCGAAAGACGCGTCTTTTAATTCTGCTTCTGCTTCTCTAATTGCTTCTTCTGCTTGAGTCTTTTCGTCGCCTTCAAGAGATTTTGCTTCATCTTTCATCTTTTCGATTTCTGCTTTTGCGTCTTCTTGCGCTTGTTTTACAAATTCGTAAATCTTGCTTGCAGTATCAGCATCTTTGCAGTAGTAAATTGAAACAGATTCACCGTCTTTACCGCCGGTTACAACGTAGTCAACATTTTCAGCCTTTACGCCAAACATTGCAACGTTTGCAGCGATAGCTGCTTGTGAAGCCGAACCAGATATTAACGAACCGTCGTCGTGTAAAGAAACGACAGTATAACCGTTTGCTTCAAGATTTTCGGCTGCTTTAAGAGGGTCTTTATTAACGCCACCGCAAGAAGTGAAAGAGATAGCCATCATAGCTACGAGCATAACTGCAACTAAACTTTTAAAAAACTTTTTCATTTTAATTTCTCCTTATTTTTTGTTTTCGTTTTTTAAATCAATAAGTATTATATCACTATAAATTACATTTTTCAAGCCTTTTATAAAATTTTTATAAATTATTTTCTGTCAAAAATCTTATATTTTTCGTCGCTTTTAATTTTTAAAACGAGTTTATTTTTCGGCTCTATATCGGTTGAAATCAAAAAAGTATCAATTTTTCCGTATTCGTTATCTAAAATGCTAAATACTCTTTCGTAAGTTTCCATAAAAGCGTTTTCAATTTTATTACGCATAGATATTGCAAAAAGTAAAATATCTTTTCCGCCTAAAGTTTTAGCGTTTGCGCAATATATCTCGGTTATATTATCGTCTTTGGTAAGTTTTTCGACGATTTCTTTTAAAACGGTATCGTCGACGGTAGGTTTTTCAAGTTTTGCGTTTAAGTTTAATCTTCTATTTGAAAAATCGCCTGCAAGTTCGTCTAAACGGCTATTTTTATATTCGCAATACTTTTCGTATCCTTCTTCGTCACCCGAATTTATAAAATATTTTCCGAGTATTTCAAGTCCGTCTTCAACCAAGTTTTCATTTTCCATAGCCTTGTAGATATACTCTACGCCCTTTTTATCCTTTTTAGCAACGAGTAAAAAACAACCGTAATCAAAAAGGGTTTCACTCGAATTGTCGCCACCGTCTAAAATTTTAGAGTAAACTTTTTCAGCCTTTTCAAATTCCGCCAAAGTATAATATGCGTGCGCAACTCCGATAAGTTTCAATCTTTCGTCGTAACTTTCGGGGTTTTGCTCGTATCTTTGCGTTTCGTTATAAAAATTCTCATAGGCTTGACGCTGTGGCTCGTAAACGAACTTTGCGCTTTCGTAATAATCTTGATTATATTTATCGTAAAGGCTCGTTTCTTCCGCGCCCGCGCAATTTTCAATTCCGTCTATTTTGGGATTAAAACCAAACAAACCACTTTTTTCCTTGTAGGTTAACCTATCGTTTACTAAAGGTTTTAATTTTACTTCGGCTTGGTATTCCCACTCTTTTCCGTAAAGCGAATAAAGATTTAAAAAGTTATCGAAAACGACCTTTACCATCTCTTTGATATTTTCGTCGCTACTGCAAATCTTTAAGCCTATCGCGCTTCTCGAGTCTTCCGTATAAGCGTCGAAAACGTATTGTTTTTTTACCGCAGTAAGATAATCTACAGCGTATTCCGTATCTTTTATAAGTTCGTCCCCACGCCTATCCATAAGCCTTGAAAGAGCGCGCTTATCGTAATAAAACACGTTTTCGGTTTTATATATTGATAACGAAAAATAAAGTTTGAAAAATAAACCTGATTTGGTTGCGTTTGTAAAAATTTCTCTTGATAATGCAAGTTTTTTAAGTTCGTTAGACTTTTTATCTTTAAGTTTTAACAGTTCTCTATTTAAAACCGCGATTATTTCTTCCTTTGTAAAAAGCATAAAAAGGTACGAACTTAAACTTACGACTATCGTTTTTCCAAATCTTTCCGCGCCTATTATATCCGCTTTATCAAAGTCTAAATAAAGACTGAAATCGTTTCCAAACCGTTTTTTTATTTCGGTTTCAAAAAGTCCGAAAATAAAGGGATAATCTTCTTTTATAATACCATCGTCAAATATGCGTTGTTCCTTTTTTAAAAAACAGTAAAGCGCTCGCAAAAGTGGCGTTACCGCAATTAAAGCAAGCGGTAATAACGCTAAAAGGACGGGGTGTACAAAAAAGCAAAATGACGAACAAACGAAAAAGACTACGCCGAAAAAACTTACTGCGAAAAAATGCAAATAAACGAAGAAGTTCGATTTTTTTACGCTTTTTAAAAACTCCTTTTCATTTTCGTCGACAAGTTTAAACAAATCTGTAAAACGCTTTCTTAATTTAGACGGCTTTACTTTAAGCGGTTTGAAAAACACGGGAATTATAGCCCCGACCATCAAAAATAAAAGCGAAAAAATAAACGCGCCTATGCCTATTTTAAATATTAAATTGTAAACGCTCTCACTTAAATTTAATTTTAACCCGACTGCCGAAATCAACAAAGAAATCAAGGTAAAAAGTAAACCTACCAAAAGTTTAGCGCCACTAAATTTTACTTTCATTTACTCTTTGCACCTTAATTTTTCTATCATTTCTCCAGCGTCGATAGCGTTAAACACGGCGGAGCCTGCAACTAAAACGTCGCAACCTGCTTGCTTTGCAAGTATTGCCGTTTTTTCGTTTATTCCACCGTCTATTTCCAAAATGCAATCATATCCATTTTCGTCGATTAATCGCCTTATAGCCCTACATTTGTCTAAAACTTCGGCTATAAACTTTTGACCTCCAAAGCCCGGATATACGCTCATAACTAAAACCATATCGCAAAGGGGTAAAAGGCTTTGAATATTCTCGACTTCGGTGTTTGGATTTATAACCACGCCCGCCTTTTTACCGAGTGATTTTATTTGTTTTAAAACGCTTTCGGTATTTTCCTTGCACGCTTCAAAGTGTACGGTAATATAGTCCGCGCCAGCCAAAGCAAATTGCTCAACGTATTTTTCGGGATTTACTATCATTAAATGACAGTCGAACGGCAACGACGAACACTTCCTCATATCCTTTACCATCTTTATTCCAAAAGTAATATTTGGAACGAAAACCCCGTCCATAACGTCAAGATGCGCCATATCCGCGCCAGCAAGTTCTATTCTCTTGACTTCTTCTCCGATTTTTGAAAAGTCTGCAGAAAGCATTGACGGAGCAATTTTAACGTTTTTTGTCATACCTATCTTTTTCCTTTATCTCTTTGTATATCTCGCAATATCTTTTGTACCTATCTTTGTTTATAAGTCCGTTTTCGTATGCTTTTCTAACCATACAGTCGGGCTCTTTTAAATGTCTGCAATCGGCAAACTTACACTCGCCCGAATATTTAGAAAATTCGGGATAACTCCACGGAAATACGTCTTCTTCAATATCTATATCCATAGCAGTAAATCCGGGCGTGTCGATTACCCTTATTCCGTCCCTTTCGGTTATTTCGGAAACCGTCGTCGTTTGCTTTCCCTTTTGTGTTTTTACGCTCACTTCTCCCGTTCTTTTACTCTCGCCGAAAAGCCTGTTTACGATAGAAGTTTTGCCTACCGCCGATTGACCTGAAAACACGACGAGTTTGCCTTTTAAAAAGTTGGACAATTCTTCAAAGCCCTCGCCCGTTTTTGCCGAAACGAAAAATATATTTTCAACGGCGTCTTTGTAATTTTCTTTTATAATATTTGCGGTTTTTAAGTCAAAATCGACCTTATTTACGACTATAGAAAAGGGTATGTCGTAAATATGAGCCGTAGAAATCAGTTTGTCGAAAAGATACAAATCAGGCTCGGGCGGATTTGCAACCACTATAACCATACAATCTACGTTTGCAACGCTTGGTCTTATAAGTCTGTTTTTTCTCGTCTTGACCGACTTTACAACTCCGTTTTCAAACTCTACGAAATCGCCCGTAAAAATACCGTCGGATTTTATTTTTAACGCGCCTTTTGCGCTACACTCTATTATTTCACTTTCGGTTTTTACGAAATATTTACCCGAGTGTATTTTTATAATTTGCCCTAAAATAAGCATTTCTCCTTTAAGAATTTTTATCCCCTAAATTTCCCGTTTCTAAATAATTTCGGCGAAGTTGTCCGCACGCGCCGTCTATATCGACGCCGATTTGTCGTCTTACCGTTGCCGAAAGACCGCCCCTTTCCAAAAGCCCCAAAAATCTATACGCGTCTTTATCCGAAGTCGCCTTTAAATCCTTTTCCTTAACTTCGTTAAGTCGAATTAAATTGACGTGGCAGGGTTTTCCTTTTAAAAGGCGTATGAGTTCTTCGGCGCACTCTTTAGTGTCGTTTTCCCCTTTTACGAGAGAATATTCAAAAATATATCTTCTTTTGGTCTTATTAAAGTAGTAATTACAAGCGTCTAAAATCTCTTGAACGGTATATTTTTTAGCAATAGGCATAAGATTTTTACGCTTTTCGTCAAACGGATTATGTAAAGACACGGTAAGGTTTACGTCTAAATCTTCGTTTGCTATCGCTTTCATTTGCGGAACGAGTCCGCAAGTTGACAAACTCACGTTTCGTGGGCTTACGTTAAGACCGCCTTTAAGGGATAAATTACGAATAAATTTTACTACGTTATCGTAGTTATCCAAAGGCTCTCCGCTACCCATTAAAACGACGTTCGTAACTTGGCGTTTATCTAAATTACCGCCAAGATAAGCGTTTACCGCAGTAATTTGACCTAAAATTTCGCCTGCGGTTAAATTTCTAACGAGTCCGCCTATACCCGACGCGCAAAACGCGCAACCCATTCTGCATCCGACTTGAGTTGAAACGCATTGAGTATTTCCGTACTTATATTTCATCAAAACGCCTTCGATTACGTTATTGTCCCAAAGTTTGAACAAAAACTTTACCGTTCCGTCGATTTTAGAAGTTTTCGAGCCTATAATTTCAATCGGGCTATCGCAAAAACGCTCTAAAAGTTTAGACCTTAATTCCTTGCTTATATCGCTTATTTCGGAAATCTTTTTTCCTGCGTGAACACCGCGAAAAATTTGCCCTGCTCTAAACGGTTTTTCGCCTAACTCTAATATTAAATTTTTCATTTCGTCAAGCGAATAATCGTGTAAAATTTCCATCTTATTTCCTTATGAATTTACAAATGAAA
>JAFTKX010000025.1 GCA_017453045.1 Clostridia bacterium
AGGATCCACCTGTTCTCATTCCGAACACAGAAGTTAAGCTCAGCTGCGCCTAAAGTACTTGGCGGGCAACCGCCCGGGAGGATTGGTTGTTGCCACATTCCACTAAAAGCACTCTACAAACGTAGAGTGCTTTTTCTTTTTAAATTTATATTTAAACTTTAATAAACGTAAATTTTCTTGAAAGTAAAACTTGTTTGTGCTATAATTAAGTAGCCAAACAAGTTTAATAAATAGAATTATGGGTGTTTTTCTTATTTTAAGGAAAATTACGCCTTATTTTCGCATACTACTCATTATAAATTTGCAAAATAGCAAATTCCTACGAGTAGTATAGGTAACACCTTAATTCTATTTAAATTTGTTTGGCGACAATTGGAGTTTGCGTTTTTGGTGCGCTGACTTCGGTTGGCGCATTTTTTATTTGTATTTTTAGGAGTAATGAAGTTTATGAAATGTATTCATTGTGGGAAAGTTTTGCCCGACAACGCTATAAAATGCTATAGTTGTGGACAAAGTACAGGGCGAAATAGCAAAACGCAACAACAAACTCCGCCAAGTAATAGTAGGCAGTCAAATACACAATACGGTCAGGTTATAAAATGCCCTGCGTGTGGTGGTATGATAAACCCTTTTCAAGCGCAATGCGTTTGTGGGTACGTTTTTAGGGGAACAAGCACATCAACGGCAGTTTCAGATTTAGCACGAGAATTGCAAGATATTGACTCAAAAAGTGGAGGAAATCCGTATAATAGCCAATTAAATGGCGGTATAGACATTTTTGAACAACAAAAAATTGCTCTTATAACAAACTTTACAATTCCAAACTTAAAAGAGGAACTTGTTGAATTTGCATTACTTACAAGGGCGCATTTGGCTAAAATTTACGCTGACAAAAAAAGACCTAAAAACGACGAGTTATATAATGCTTGGAAAACCAAATTTGAAGAAAGTTATTTAAAAGCAAAAATGATGCTTACAAGTAGTGACTTGGCTCTTTTTAAATCTACTGAAAATGAAATTAATGATTATGAAAAAAGACGCAAAAGAAAAAGACTTGCAAAAATTATTCTATGGATAACTAGTATTTTTGTTTGTGCAATTATAGTCGTAACGTGCCTATGTGTAAATTTCTTTATACCTATAGAAATGGGAGAAATAACAATACCAAATAGCAAAATAGTACAAGAGTTGCCAGAAATAGACTTTTCGTATGGAAAGATTGTGAAGGATAAAGAAACTGTTTTTTCTGCGTACTTTGGGAATATAACAAAAGAAGAATTTAAAAGTTATATAGAACAATGTGTTGCGGAAGGCTTTACAGAAAATAGAAATAAAAAAGAGACAAGTTTTTATGCGGAAAAGAACGAAAAGTTCTTAATGTTCGGTAAAATTTATGTTTTAAAGTTAACGTATGATCAAAAGAATTGCACGATGTTTTTAAAAATAAGAGAAAAGATAGAATAAAAGGAGAAGATAATGGGATTATTTGACAAAATAAAAAGCGGAGCTAAGAAGGTTGCGAGATCCGTTAAAAATTTCTTTTTTGACGAAGATGAAGATTTTGAAGAAGAAATTTGTGAAGAAGAACTTGATTCAAACGAAGAAAAAGGAGAGGATTTTGAAGATAGCAAGAGATACTATTCTGCGCCGAAAGAAGAACAACTTGAAGACAATGGACAAAAAAACGTGTTTTGTGCAAAATGTGGAGCAAAAAACATAGAAACGGCAAAGTTTTGTTTTAATTGTGGGGATAGCATTAAGAAAGAGCAAAAGAAATTTTGTGTAAATTGTGGCAAAAAAATAGAAGATGATTCTATTTTTTGTATTCATTGTGGAACAAAAGTGGGGATATAAAAATGTATTGTATTAAATGTGGAAAAGTATTACCAAATAATGCAAAATTCTGTTCAGGTTGTGGTCAAAAGACAGGAAGTGGTTCAAGTCAAAGTCAACCAACCAGCAACAGCCAAACTATCCCAAAACCACCAAGTGGAAATAGTAGAAAATCAAACACGCAATATGGTCAAGTTATAAAATGCCCTGCCTGTGGTGGTATGATAAACCCTTTTCAAACACAATGCGCTTGCGGTTACGTTTTTAGGGGAACAAGCACGTCAACGGCAGTTTCTGATTTAGCACAAGAATTGCAAGACATTGATATGAAAAAAGGTTGGAAAAATAAATTTATAAATAAATACAGTGCACAAATCGCAGTTATAACTAATTTTACTATACCTAATTTAAAAGAAGATTTAATTGAGTTTGCACTGCTTGTAAGAGCAAATGTCTCGAAAATCTATGCCGATGGGCTTATGGATGAGGAAAATTGCTTATATAAAGCGTGGAAAACGAAGTTTGAAGAATGCTATGCAAAGGCGAAAATGATGCTTTCAAGTAATGACCTCGTGCTTTTTGATACAATAGAAAAAGAAATGGAAAAATACGAAGAAAAAGAAAGAATAAAGAATTCTAGAGTTAGAAGGTTTTCGATATTGGGAATATCTCTTTCTGCAATATTTATGCTTGTATTTTTAGTAGGAGAAGAACTTTCTATTTCTTGTTTTGTTTTATCAATTTTTCAATTAGTGGCATTTAGTATTTCATTATTATTAGAAACAAAGACAATACAAGTAAAGATAAATAAGTTAAGTTTAGTTGTTTTTATCATAGGACTTGTGCTATTAGGTATAAATATTTATCTAATGGCAAGCGTATAAAAACAAAACAAATAAAGGAGAAAAAAATGGGATTATTTAGAGATAAAAGAAAAGTAGGTTTTATTGCAGATGTTATTCGTTGCGACGAAAAAGATTATTTGATTTGGAAGTGGCACCCAGATGGAACGGAGTCGGGCGAGCATAAAAGGGAATATCAAATACGTTTAAACTCTAAAATTAGGGTAAAAGACGGAGAAGTTGCAGTTTTTGTTTATAAGCAAAAAAACGGCGTGTGTCAAGATTTTTTGTTAGGACCTGTTGACGAAACTTTAAAAACGCTTAATATGCCGTTTGTTTCTTGGTTTTTAGGCTTAGGGTATGGTGGACAATCTCCGTTTCAAGCGGAAATTTATTACATAAATTTAGCAGGGGTAGTTCAAGTTAAATTCGGTGTACCGTATTTTAATATTTATGACGAAAAATATCCTGATTTTGGTGTTCCCGTTGCGGTTAGAGGAACGCTCACTTTTAAAATTGACGATTATCAAGAGTTTATCAAAATGCATAGAATGACGGAGTTTACTCTTGACGAATTTAAGGAGCAAGTTGTTGACACGGTTAAAAGGTTTGTAAAAGGGTACGTGGCTTTAGCTCCGTTTACGTTAAAAATACCCGTTATGCAAATTGAAAGTGAACTTATACAAATTAATGAATACGTTGAAGTTGAGTTGACAAAAAAACTTAAAGACACTTTTGGGGTTGCAGTAACGAGTGTAGATATAAACGCAATAGACGTCGATAAGGAGAGTGAAGAGTATGCTCGTCTTATGGAAGTTACGAGAGATTTTGTAACCGAAAAAACAAAACTCGACCTATTAGATTATGAAGAAAGACAAAAGATTGATAGGCGAGAATGGGGCTATGCGCAACATATGGCAACGAAAACAGCCAACTTTGACGCATATAGAACAGCAAAACAAACTGAAGTTGGTGTTGCAACGGCAAACGCTTTTGGTAAAATGGGCGAAAACGGCGTTGGAAAAGTTCAAACAGGCGGAGGCTCTGGCTTTAATCCCGTAGAAATTATGACAGGTATGGCTATGGGCGGAGTTATGGTAAATAATATGACGGGCTTTATGAATAGCGCGTTTAACGGTGGACAAACGCAAGGCGCAGTTCCTCCACCTATTCCGCAAACTGCGTATTGGATAGTTTCAAACGGACAAAAGGCAGGTCCGTTTGATATGCAAACTCTTGGGCAAATGGCTTTAAGTGGCGCGTTACAAAAAGACACGCTCGTTTGGAAACAAGGTATGTCAAATTGGGACAAAGCCGAAAACGTACCTGAAATTTTGGCTCTTTTTGGCGCAGTCCCCCCACCGATTGTTTAAAAATTAAGAAAAACAAAGGAGAAAATTGTGTTAGATAATACAAAACAAGCATGGGATAGGTTAAAAAAGGACTTAAATATTATAAAATACATTTTTTTATATGGTTTTAACTCGCTTTTGTTCCTTTACTATTTTGTAATGGTAATTTTGCAAAAGGGAAACGTAATAGCAAATGCAATTTTATTTGGCATGACGATTGCTAGTATTTGTGTTAGTATAAACCTTGATAAAAAGGGACTAAAAAAGGAAGAGAAAAGAAATCTAAAAAGGAGCAAGCATTTATTTAGTGTGGTAAAAATCTTTACAAAAGCATATACCTTAGGGCAACCATTTATGCAATGTATGTTTCGACAATTGCGGTAAATCCCGTTTCCATAATTTTTACAACCTTACTTATTTTTCTTTGGATAATAAGTGTGATAGTAGAAATCGTTGTTTTTGTTTTTGAAATCGAATACAATAGGATGATAGATGCTTTAGAAATAGATTTTCACGGACTTATACAAATAGCAAAGGCTACGAGTAAAGTGGTAGATGGGGTAAAAGAAACGGCGAAAGGTGTTGGTGCGTTTGTTCATAATACTGCAACAGGTATTGCAGGGTTATTTAATAAAAATAAAAACAAGACTAACAATTCTTAAAAATAACGGTAGGAAAATTTCCTACCGTTATTTTTTGATAAGTATGTCTATAAGTTGATTATTTGGTGTTTTTGGTGTATAATGGGGTAAAAGGAGGAGGTTATGTGTAGAATTATGTTTGTCTGTCACGGCAATATTTGTCGTAGTCCTATGGCGGAATTTGTTTTAAAAGACCTTGTTAAAAAATGTGGGAGAGAAAACGAGTTTGTAATTTCTTCGTCGGCGACTTCTACCGAAGAAATTTGGCGTGGGGTAGGAAACCCCGTTTATCCCCCTGCTAAACGCGAACTTTTAAAACACGGTATCACTTGCGACGGCAAGCGCGCTGTGCAACTTAAACTCGCCGACTATGAAAATTACGACTTGTTTATTTGTATGGATAGCGCAAACGTAAGAAACGCCACTCATATTTTAAACGGCGACAAGTACGGAAAAGTGAAGAAATTACTTTCTTACGTAGGTAGCGGAGAAGACGTTGCAGACCCTTGGTACACCGGCGATTTTGAAACTACGTATTCAGACATTTACGCAGGTTGCGTTTCGTTGCTTAATATTTTGACATAAAAATAGAAACAAGTCCTTGTATAAGTCGATTATCGAACAAAAACTATAAAGTTTAAACAAAAAGTCAATTTGCAAAAAACAAGCGAATTGACTTTTTTTATTGTTTTGTCGTTATAGGGATTGATTTTTATTTTCATTTGTAGTAAAATGTTATAGAGTTTACTTTTGTAAAGTAAACTTAAATAACAAAACGAAGGCTTAATTATGGAAACTATTTCGGCTGAAAACAAGAGTTCGTTGTGGGTGAAAATATTAAAAGTTCGCGATAAGGTAGAGAGTTTTTGCGTAAAAGACTATTTTCCTTTTATCGTTGCGCTTTTTGCTTTTGTTTTCCACGTTTTTGGTCTTGATATATTTGGGATAATCACGTTTATTTTACTCTCCGCGACAACTCTCTTTGTCTTTTGCGATGGAAAACCAGGCTTTGTGATAGGTATCATTGCCGTCTTTATGGTTTCAAGGAAGAATTTTCCAGGGCACGGAGATAAAGACGGAATAAATTACTATGTTTTACCGCAAACTTACATACCGATAATTTGCGCTGTGGTTATTTTTTTAGCGGTTGCTGTAGTAGTATGTATAAGAAATAGAAAGGTTTATAACAAAGCATCCTTGTTTGTACCATTTTTAGTTGCGTCCATTGCAATATTGATATCAGGCATAGGGCAAGATTATTATTTAGAAGGGTTGCCGTACGCCACGTTATTTGCTTTTTCTTTCGTTGGAATATACCTTTTTGTCTTAGGGTTTATGGCAAAAACAGAAAATCTTTTAGGGTGTTTAGCTTCTTTGGCGTCTGCATTAGCTTTGTTGATTTCTTTTCAAGTCGCTTTTGTTTACGTTGAGTATTTATTGCAAGGCTTAGAATTTGACGGCTACTGGAAAAACTTTATTCATCTTGGATGGGGAATAAGTAATAATGCTGGAGCAATGCTAACTTTTTGTTTGCCGTTTATTATGAATAGGGTTGAAAAAGGGCAAAAATTTCACAACGTATATCACGTAATTGCAATTCTTTCCGTAGTGGCCATTGTTGCAACGTTATGTAAGGCGGCAATGATTGTTGGGATACCGATGTTTATAATACTTTGGATAAGGGCCGTTGTAAAATCTCCTGAGAGGAAAAAACTTATTCTGACGGCGATAATTTTAGTTGCCGTAGGATTGATAGGTTTTATAATCGTTGCGACAAAAGTAGATTTATCGTATATATTTAAATATTTTCAAGATGCTATTAAATCGATTGGGGACTCCTTGTTTAATTCTTCTAGGAACAAACTTCTTCATCAAGCGATTGACTTTTTTGTGGAAAGTCCTATCGTAGGGGCTGGATTTGCAAAGAATTTCCATTACCCGATCGCTATTGTCCACGATTCTATTTTCCACACTCTTACGCACAATTTTATTTTCCAAGCGCTTGGCTCGGGTGGAATTATCGGTTTTGGAGCGATGGTTTATCTTGTAATTTGTTTAGTAAGGCTGTTTATAAAAAAATATGAAAATAAGTTTTGTATTTTGAGTTTTGTAATAGCCTTTACCATTATATCTCTCCTAGATATAACTTATTTTTTGACGTACTGCGTCGCCCTTTTCGTACTCGTAACGGTTGCGACAGAAAAAGCCGTTGCAGACAAGGAGAAAGAAAATGAAGAAAATTAAGGTATTAATTCCCTTTGTAGAAGCAGGCTTTGGGCACATTATGGCTGCCCGCTCAATAAGCGACGCTTTTGAAAAAAAGTACGGTAATTATTGCGAAGTAATTCGTAGTAATTTTTATCAAGAAACGGGAAGCGAAGCCATGAAAAAGTTTGAAGATAGGCTTTGCGCAGAAGTAAGGAAATACAATTATCATCCTTGGTATGGTTACGCGTCTATTTTTGCGAGCAACGTTTGCGGACCAAGACTTGCTAATTGGTACGTAATGAAACCGCTTATAAAAAACGCGTATAAAGACAGTATGAAGCATATGGAAGAAATTGCTCCCGACGTCGTTATCAGTACGCATTGGGCGACGAATTACTATGCTGAACAAATGAAAAACAAACCCTATACCGTTATGTATATTCCCGACGCGTATCCGATTGCAATGTTCCGTTATCCTTGCGACCTTTTGACTATTCCCATAAAAGAAGGATACGAATTAGGTCTTAGAAAGTTTAAAAGAAGGTTAAACCCCGACAATTATAAGCAAGTTCCGTTCGCTATAAGAGACGAAGCCTTTGAAATAACCGCGAGCAAGCAAGAACTTCGCAAAAAACTCGGACACGACGATAAATTCACCGTCTATATGGCTGAAGGCGGTTACGGAATAGGTATGGCTGAAGAACTTTGCCAAAAACTTATCGAAGAAGATTTGCCTATAAACGTAGTTGTAATTTGCGGAAAAAACCCCGAACTTTACGAAAGACTTTCAAAACTTAAATCAAAAGGGAAATTGTCTTTTTACCCCTACGGTTTTTGCGACAATATTTTAGAAATCATAGCCTCGTCCGACCTCTATCTTGGAAAGGGCGGAAGCGGACTTTTGGAAATTGCCTTTTTTGGTATTCCTATGGTAATTACCCATACGGCGACAGATATTGAGAAGTTCAACGCAGACCATTACGTAGACACCGTAAAAAATGCCGTTAGAATTTTTAAAGCCGATAAGTGCGTGGAATTTATTAAAGACGCAATTAACGGCGGGGAACTTTATCAGCAATTAAAAGCCAACGTGAAGCCGAGATCCGAGTATGGCGGAGAAGGTATTGCGGACGTGATTTTTGAAGAAATCAACAAAAAATTCCACTTGAAATAATATGTTAAAGATAAAAGCGGTTGAAAAAAACTCAATAGGCGACGAATTAGGTCTTGAAAAAGGCGACGAAATTCTCGCTTTCGACGGAAATAACGCCGTCGATATTTTAGACTATCTTTATTACGACGAAAGGGAGTTTTTTACGCTTACCGTAAGGCAGACTAACGGCGACGTGTCTTCTTGCGAGATAGAAAAATACGAAGACGAAAGTTTAGGGCTTACCTTTGAAGACGACAATTTGGCGATTAAAACTTGCCACAACCATTGTATATTTTGCTTTATCGACCAAATGCCTTGCGGAATGAGAGATAGCCTTTACGTTAAAGACGACGATTATCGCCAAAGTTTTTTGCACGGTAATTTCGTAACTTTGACAAATTTAACTAAAGAAGACGAAGACCGTATCGTAAGACTTAATTTAAGTCCGCTTTATATTTCAGTTCACACCATGAACGGCGAACTTAGAAAACAAATGACGGGCAATCGTTTTGCCGATAAGATAACTTCGCAAATTGAAAAGTTTGCAAAAAACGGAATAACGATGCATACTCAAGTCGTGCTTGCAAGGGATTTTAACGACGGAAAAGAACTCGAATACACGGCGAGAGAACTTTTTAAGTATTATCCCAACGTAAAAACGATGGCGGTAGTACCCGTCGGTATGACGAAATTCCGCGACGGACTTACGAAAATTCGCGATATTGACTCCGATTACGCTAAAAGCGTAATTGATTTGGCGAGAGCGTTAAACGCTGAGTTTGAAACGAATTTTATTCAACTTGGCGACGAGTTTTATTTTAGAGCGGGGCTTCAGGTCGAGCCGTACGAGTTTTACGGCGATTTCGCGCAGATAGAAAACGGCGTTGGAACGACTGCAAAATTCTTGAAAGAAATTGACGAAAATCTTGAAAATAGGACTTTTAATAAAAAAATCTTACTAATTTCAGGAACTTCCGCGTCGGAATTTATTAAAGAGCAGGCGAAAAAGGTCGAAAAAGTAACCAAGGGCTTAAGCGTAAAAGTCTTATCCGTCAAAAACGAATTCTTCGGCGAAACGGTAAATTGCACGGGGCTTTTGACAGGGCAAGACATATTAAAAGCAGTACAAAACGATGGCGACGGATATGAAATCGTCGTAATGCCAAGCCACGTTTTAAGAGAAAATACAAACCTGTTTTTAGACGGTATGACGGTGGACGAACTTGCCGAAAAAACGGGTAAAAAAATAAGGATAACCGACGGCACGGGCGAGAGTTTCGTCAAGGCGTTATCGCTTAATAAACTCGCATAGGAGAGTGATTTAATTGAGTAAACCATTAGTAGCAATAGTGGGTAGACCAAACGTAGGAAAATCTACTTTTTTCAATAGAATTACAGGTCAAAAATTGTCCATTGTAGAGGACACCCCGGGCGTTACGAGAGATAGACTTTATGCCGACGCAGAGTGGTGCGGAAAAGCCTTTACGCTTATTGATACGGGCGGTATAGAAATAAAATCTACCGACGAAATGTGGAGACACATTAAAAGTCAAGCCGAAATCGCCATCGAAACGGCGGACGTAATTATCTTTTTCTGCGACGCAAAAACGGGGCTTACCGCATCCGATTACGACGTTGCGGATATGCTTCGTCGTTCGGGTAAACCTATCGTTTTGGCGGTAAACAAACTCGATACTTACAAAGAAGAAATTTTATTCGATTTTTACGAACTCGGTCTTGGCGTTCCGTTCGGTATTTCGTCCGAGCAAGCGAAAGGTCTTGGCGACCTTTTGGACGAAGTTTGTTCTTATTTCGACCAAGTTGATATGGACGAAGACGCGGATAGGCTTAAAATAGCAATCGTTGGTAAGCCAAATGCGGGGAAATCACGCCTTACCAACAAACTTTTAGGATACGATAGAACTATCGTTTCAAATATTGCGGGAACTACTCGCGACGCAATCGACACTCCGCTTGAAGTAAACGGCAACAAATATACTATTATCGACACGGCGGGTATAAGAAAGAAAAGGTCGGTTGAAGACGGCGTTGAATATTATAGCGTGCTCCGTTCGCTCGGCGCAATTCGTAGGGCAGACGTATGTTTAATAGTTGTCGATGCGTCCGAAGGTCTTACCGAACAAGACGTAAAGATTGCAGGTTACGTTCACGAACAAGGCAAGCCGTCTATAATAGTAATGAATAAATGGGATTTGATAGAAAAGGATACCCACACTATCAACGAGTTTGAAAACAAATTAAAGGTTGACCTTGCGTTTATGGATTATTTTAAATCAATATATATATCCGCCGCAACGGGACAAAGAACGAACAAAATTTTCGATTTAGCGAGAGAAGTTTACGAAAACTCGCGTAAACGTATTACTACGGGAATGCTTAACGACGTAGTAGGCGACGCTATTCGCGCTACCGAGCCACCGTCTAAAAACGGCAGAAGACTAAAAATTTATTACGCCGTACAAGACGGAACTTGTCCGCCGGCGTTCGTATTTTTCGTAAACAATTCCGACCTTATGCACTTTTCGTACCTTAGGTTTTTAGAAAACACTCTACGTCGCACCTTTGGTTTTGAAGGAACGCCTATACGGTTATTTACTCGTGAGAAAAACGAAGACTAATGTAAAGGCTTATAAACGGCGATATGCGTCGTTACTGTAAGTAATTGCCGATTGGGATGACCAACAAGGTCTATCCCATCCGTCAATAACTTACGAGCCTTGCCTACCTTGTTTCAAACCTTTTAAATACTTTAAAGCGTTATCTACGTCGCAATACTGCGTTTCTATTTTATTGCCAAGACTTCGGTGAACAAAAAGTTCTACCAAACCCTTGTCAATAAAACGAGCCTTGTTTTGCTCGCATCTAACCCTTTAAAACTAACTTTGTCATTTTGGAGCGTAGCGATAGAATCTCTTTTGCTCGTATCTAACCTTTAAACTTCACTTAATTTATGTTACTTTGGAGCAACGCGACAAAACAAGCAAGTTTCCAACTTCTTGAGTTGTCATGCTTACGCAAATTCCAGAATGACAATAAAATAAAGATCGTAGGGGAGGGGCTTGCCCCTCCCTATTATAAGCCTTGGATTGCGCATATCCAAATTTTCATTGATAGTTGCATACTTTAAAACAAAATAAGAATAATTACAAATTCCCTTTCGTATAATATATTGATATTTGCGGGAGGGAATTTTATCGTTATGCAAAAATTCGATATATACGGCGACGTTGCAAAAAGAACGGGCGGAGATATTTATCTCGGAGTGGTAGGTCCCGTTAGAGTTGGTAAATCAACTTTTGTAAAAAGATTTGCCGAGAAATTTATTATGCCAAACTTATCTGGCAAAAATAAAAAACAAATCGCTTTGGACGAATTGCCACAGTCGGGAACGGGAAAAACCGTTACGACTACCGAGCCGAAGTTTATTCCGAGCGAAGCGGTAAAGGTAACGTTTGGTAAAACGCACGCTAAAATGCGACTTATCGACTGCGTAGGTTTTATGGTAGACGGCGCAATCGGCAACGAAGAAGACGGCAAGCCAAGGCTTGTTCAAACACCTTGGAAAGACGAATTAACCCCCTTTGAAAAGGCGGCGGAAATCGGTACGGAAAAGGTTATAAAAGAGCATTCTACAATCGGCGTTGTCGTTACGACGGACGGGAGTTTTTCAGAGATAGAAAGAAGTAAATACGTTCCTGCCGAAGAAAAGGCGGTGCGCTATTTAAAAGAAATAGGAAAGCCTTTCGTGGTAGTTTTAAACTCGTCTGAACCCGAAAGTAAAAAATGTAAAAATCTTGCCGAAGAACTTGCCAAAAAATACGGCGTTACGGTTACCGCAATCGACGTTTTAAATTGCGATGAAGACGCGTTTAATCGTGTTATAGAAGGGGTTTTGGGTGAATTTCCTTTAAAATCGTTTGAAGTTTATCTTCCCGATTGGCTACGCGCGCTTCCAGCCGAAAATAAGACCGTTTCGGAAATTATCGAAAAGGTTAAGGACGTGTCGAAATCAGTTTGCAAAATGAAAGACTGTTATCTTTTAGAAGAAGCCCTTGCCGAAGTTGATAAGGTAATTCCAAACGGAATTGAAATTTTCGCAGGCGAGGCAAACGCTAAAATAAATTTAGGTTGCGACAAAACTTTGTTCTACGACGTTTTAAGCGAAACTTGTGGGGAGACGATTGACGGCGAATATAAACTTATGAGTTTCGTTCGCGATTTGTCAAAAGCAAAGTGGGAATACGAAAAAATTAAAGAAGCCTTATCCGACGCCGAAGCCAAGGGTTACGGAATTGTCCTTCCAACCGAAAAGGACGTGAGTTTAGGCGAGCCTACGCTAACTAAAAACGGCAACCGCTACGGCGTTACCGTAAGCGCCGAAACCGAAAGTTTACACGTTGTAAAAGTGGGCGTAAAGGCGGTAGTTAATCCCGTATCGGGAACAAAGAAACAATGCGAAGACTTTATCGAATTTATATCCGAACAGTCCGACGGGGGAAATTTAAGTCAAGCCAGCGTGTTCGGTAGACCGCTTGGAAAAGTCGTTTTAGACGAAGTTGGGCAAAAGGCGATGGCAATGCCCGACGAAACTCGAGCAAAACTTCAAAAAATCGTCGGCAAAATGGTAAACGACGGCAAGTATAGAGTGCTATACATAGTATATTAAGTATCGTTTTATTTGCGAAGAAAAACTAAAAGTTAAAAGGCGAGGCTTTCAAGTGAAAGCCTCGCCTTTTTGCCTATTTATCAACTTATACGTTGGTTTTTTGCTTTTTTAAATCTTTAGCAATCGCCTTTCTACGCGCCGAGTAGATAACGCCGAACACGAGTAATACGATTGAAAGAACGAAAGGAATTATCGTAGACGACGTTGCGCTAACGCTTATTGCTTTTCCTAACGAAAGGAATTGAGTAAGCCCTTGTTCTTCTATTGCCGTCAAAAGCATTTGCGGTGGGTTTGCAAGCAGTTTGAAAATAACGTTTGGCAAAGCGAACAAAACGACGAAAGGTATCCAACTGACCGTTATCGGCGTTTTAAGTTTGACGAGCGGATTTGGCGAACTCATTTTTAAGAGAATTTTTAAAATCAAATACGCCCAAGCAATTATAACGATTGCAACCGCTAAAGTGATTGCTAAAAATAGAGTTTTAGCAAGTTTTACTACTTCTTCTGTAACTAGTTCGCGAAGTTTTTCTTTTAATAATTCTTTAACGCTCTTATTTTGAGAGGGGTTTTCTTGGCTGAAAAGAACTTTTCTTTGATAAAAGGTCGCGTTAGTGCTTGGGGATAAACTCGCTTGGTCGTTACCGCCTGATAAAAGTTCGGCAAACAAAGAGTCGATTAGCGCGTCTCCGTCAATATTTCCGTTTTCGTCTGCGAGAGAATTTACGAGCTGTTCAACGGCTTCGCGAATTTCGGCTCTGCTTTCTTCGTCTAAACTGTCAACTTCGTCTTTGTATACGCTGTCTTGCAGTTTGACGTCAACGTCGTCAACCACGCTCATGATAGTATCGGTAACGGAGTCTACTGTAGCGTTTTCGGCTTTGATAGAGTTTAAAACGTCTTGAGTTTTTGCGCCTACGTATTCGTCGTCAACGCCGATATTTTGCATTACTTCGTCGGTTTTGTCGTCAAGCGAATCTGAAAGAACGGTTATTTGTTTTTTAATTATCGTAGTAACGCTCGCCTTAGTTACGGCAATTTCGACCTTTGCCAAAACTTCGTCGTCAACGCTTTCGGCAACGGTATCGGTATAAGAAAGGAGAATATTTCGCGTTTTTTCCGCCGAGCCGTCGAGCGAGCAAGAAACGGCGTCCATTGCCGACAACTTAATTTCAAAGGATAATTTTACCTTTTCTTTTACGAGTTCGTCGGCGACGAGATAGATTAGTTCGTCTTCTTCGGTCGGATTTTCTTTTTGGGGGAAAAGCATATTTGAAATTTCTTCGGTAAAGGTTACTTGCGCGTTAATTTTTAACGGTGGCAATACGACGCTACTTAAAATAGCGACGGTAGAAATTGCAATTACTATTAAATTTAAAACCGAAGAAGTCAGTTTGCTAAAAATCTTACCAACGAAAGACGACATAGTTGCTCCTTAATATTTATAACACAATTATACTACCTAAATAGCGCAAAGTCAATGACAAAATAATAAATAAATCTTGCAAAAAGTCTTATAATGTGTTAAACTATATAAAGACTGTTTATTTAGGAGATACGTTTTGAACGGACAAATTCTCAAAAAGGTTGAAAAACCGTCAAGGTACGTCGGCGGAGAATACGGCGTTTCTAAAAAGGAAAAATCTAAATTAAATTACTGTATATGCTTTCCCGACGTGTACGAAGTCGCAATGAGCAATATGAGTATAAGAATAGTTGCCGAAGCGATAGAAAGCGTTCACGGGGCGGTGTGCGACAGGTGTTTCGCGCCTTGGTCGGATATGGGCGAACTTCTTAAAAAAGAAGGTCAACTTTTAGAGTCGCTCGACCTTAAAATGCCACTTAAAGATTTTGATATGGTCGGTTTTACCCTTCAATACGAGATGAGTTATACCACCATTTTGTATATGCTCGATTTGGGCGGAATTCCTTTAAGGAGAGAAGACAGGGGGGAAGATTTCCCCATAATTCAAGCGGGTGGACCTTGCGCGGTAAATCCCGAACCGCTCGCAGATTTTATTGATATTTTCGTAATAGGCGACGGCGAAGAAAGTATGCAAGAACTCGCTCGCCTAAAATTAAACTGTAAAACGAAAGCCGAATTTTTACAAAAGGCTACGAGTATTCAAGGCGTATACGTTCCGTCGCTTGTTGACGTCAATTACAAAGAAGACGGAAAAATCGAGAGTTTTTCTATAAAAGAACCTATAAAAAAGGCGCTTTGCAAAGATTTAGACAACGCAGTTTTCCCAAAGGTGCAAGCAGTTCCCAACTGCGAGTCGGTTTTTGACAGAGCGGTTATCGAAGTAATGCGCGGATGTTATAGGGGTTGCCGTTTTTGCCAAGCGGGATTTATTTATCGCCCCGTAAGAACTAAAAGCGTAAAAACTTTGACCGAACAAGCCTGTTCGCTCGTAAAAAATTCGGGGTTTGACGAACTCGGGCTTAACAGTCTTTCGACGGGGGACTATCCCCACCTTAAAGAACTAATAAAGAGTTTAAAAGAAAATTTACCCGAAGACGTGCATCTTGCTTTGCCGTCGCTCAGGCTCGACAGTTTTGACGGGGAGTTCGTGCAAGAATCAAGAAAGAGTTCGCTTACGTTTGCTCCCGAAGCGGGCACGCAAAGGCTTCGCGACGTAATAAACAAAGACATTACCGAAGAAGACGTAGAAAGGGGGCTTAATATGGCTTTCGACAACGGCTATACGGGTATAAAACTGTATTTTATGTTTGGGCTTCCTACCGAAACCGAAGAAGATATAGTAGGAATTTGTAATATCGTAGATAGAATAAGAAAGATTTATTCGGCGTCTCCGCAAAGAGCGAGAAGGCTTAGAATAAGCGTTTCGGCGTCTACTTTCATACCGAAACCTTTTACTCCTTTTCAATGGGAAAGGCAAATTTCCGAGCAAGAAGTAAAGCAAAAAGTAGCCTTGCTGAAAAACAGATTATATAGCAAAAACACTACGATTAGTTGGAACGACTTTGCTCTTTCCGAAATGGAAGCCGTGCTTGCAAGGGGCGATAGACGGGTAGGAAAAGCAATTCAAAGAGCGTATGAAAAAGGTTGTTATTTGGACGGTTGGACGGATAAATTTAACGCTAAATTATATAACGAAGCCTTTGAAGAAGTCGGCGTTGACAAGACTTTTTATACGAGAGAATGGGGTGAAGACGAAATTCTCCCGTGGGATTTTATAGATATTTTCGTAGATAAAAAGTTCCTTTTAAGAGAGAGAAAAAAGGCTTATAGCGCCGAAGTTACGGGCAGTTGTAAGTCGGGATGTAAAGGCTGTGGTATACAAAAGGTATACGGGTGCGACGTATGATAGTTTTAAAGTATACTAAAACGGGCGGAGCGCAGTTTTTAGCCCATCTCGATATCTTAAGGCATATAGGAAGAACTATGCGTAGGGCAGGCATAAAAGTCGCTTTTTCGCAAGGGTTTAATCCGCATATGCTCGTGTATCTTTCTGCTCCTATGGGGCTTGGGATTGAAAGTTTGGCGGAATATTGTCAAATAGAGACTCAAGAAAGTCCCGAAGTGGTTTTGCAAAAATTTAACGAGTTTGCTCCGAACGGTCTTAGATGCGTAGGCGCGTGGAAAACTGAAAAAAAAGTCGGAATTGCGAGCGATATCGTAAAGGCGGAATATTTGATAAAGGGTGTAAACCCTTTTGATGAAAACGAGTTTTTGAAAAAAGACGAGTTTATAGTAACAAAAAAAGACGGAAGCGTTAAAAACGTTCGCGACCTTATCTATTCGGTAGAGTGGGTTGGCGAAAAATTAAAGTGTGTTATCGGGTTTGGAAACGGACTGAGAATAGAAAAATTTACTGAGAATTTGATAGCAGAGTACGGTGGCGGGGAAATTGAAGTCGTAAAGACGCGCGGTCTTACGGCAGATGAAAAAGATTTTGAGGACGGACTGAAATAATATGTCGGTAAATATTTTCGTAGACAGTCATGGTGGCAACGTCATAGGGGCGGTTGCCGACGGAAAAAAACTGCTCGAATACAGAATTGAAAAAAAGAATAAAACGGTTACCATAGGTAGTATTTTTAAAGGTAGGGTAGAGAACGTTTTGCCCGGTATGCAAGCCGCTTTCGTAAACGTAGGACTTGCAAAAAACGGTTACCTTTCGGCGACGGATATGTTGATGGATAAAAACGAACTCGTCGGAAAGGTCGAAATCCCGTCTATTTTAAACCTTAAAGAAGGGGACGAGATTATGGTGCAAGCCGTAAAAGACCCCGCAGGTAGCAAGGGGGTTAGGCTTACCTTTAACGTATCGCTTGCAGCAAGATACGTCGTGTTTATGCCCACAATCGACTTTTTGGGCGTTTCAAGAAGAATTACTAACGAAAAGACGAGAGATAAATTAACCCAAATTGCAGAGAGTTTAAAGCCTAAAGGACAGGGGATAATTCTTCGTACGGCGGCGGAACACGCGAGCAAAGCCGATATAAAAAGGGAGATATCCTTTTTAACCGAACAGTATAGGCAAATTTTAGAAGATTTTAGCGTTAAACCAACGCCGTCTTGCATTTACGAAGAAGGCAACGTTGCCGTAAGACTTTTAAGAGACGTTTATAATTCGGATATCGACAAGTTTATCGTTGCGGACAAAGAAACTTACGAAAGAGTATTAGAATACGCTAAAAAGTTCGACAGCGGACTAAAGAGAAAACTTAAACTTTACAAAAAGAAAGAAGATATGTTCCAACATTACGGCTTAGACGAAGACGTTGCGACCTTGCTTGGAAACACCGTTCCGATAGAAAACGGCGGATATATCGTTATCGACAAAACCGAAGCGCTTACCGCTATCGACGTAAACACGGGTAAATTTACGGGCGTGGATAATTTGGAAGACACAGTTTTTAAAACAAACTTATCCGCCGCAAAGGAAATTGCCCGTCAACTTCGTCTTCGCAACCTGTCAGGTATAATTATCGTAGATTTTATAGATATGGAAAGCCAAGAGCATAAAGATAAACTTTTGGAAGTTCTACAAAAACACCTTTTGGAAGACAGAGAAAAGACGAGCGTCGTAAGTATGACGGCTTTGGGGCTTGTAGAAATTACTCGAAAGAAAAAGCGTAGAGAAAGCGCGTCTATGCTCGTAAAATCTTGTCCGTACTGTCAAGGAATGGGAGTTATTCAATCTAACGACTATATCGTTATGAGAATTAGAACGGCAATACTCGATTTGTTTGCCGACGGCTACGAAACGGCGATTATAGACTTAAACTTTGAAATTGCCGACTATATTCTTTCTAAAAAACTACTCAAAAAAGACGTTGAAGTGATTTGGAAAAACAAGCGAATTTATATAATTCCGCACAAGACGTATCACCAACAATTCTTTTTAATTAAAGGCGACAACGGAAAGGTTGTAGACGTTCCCGACAACGCCGTATTATTGTATTGATAAGTATAAAAAGAAGGCGAGATTTGAAAATCTCGCCTTTTCTATATTATAAATTAGCCTATAGGTTGATTATTTGCACTTAAAGTAGCAAATTGAGTTGTTGTAGCAAATATCTTGAACGACTTTTCCAACGAGTTGTAAATCGCTCGTCATTTCGCCCTTTTCAATTTTTTCGCCAAGGAAAGAGCAAAGAATTCTTCTAAAATAATGGTGGCGCGGATAGGATAAGAAAGATCTACTGTCGGTAAGCATACCTACGAAAGTGCCGATATGTCCCGTTGAAGTAAGGTCGTCTAAATGCTTTTCCATACCTACTTTATTATCTAAAAACCACCAAG
>JAFTKX010000026.1 GCA_017453045.1 Clostridia bacterium
AGAAAAACTGCAAAGAATTTCGTAGTACTTGGTATAGGCGGTAGCGCGTTAGGTCCTATCGCGGTATTCCAAGCGCTTTGCCATTTGCATTATAACGACCTTCCAAACAAGGTTAGAAAAGGTCCTAAGTTTTACGTTGAAGACAACGTTGACCCCGAGAGAATGAAAGCCCTTTTAGACATTATAAACGTAGAAGAAACGGTATTTAACGTCATTACAAAAAGTGGCGCGACGAGCGAAACGATGACGCAGTATCTCATTATTTACGACCTTTTAAAGCAAAAACTCGGCGATAAGGCTAAAGAGCATATTATCGCAACAACTTCGTCAAACGCAGGTAATTTAATTAAACTTGCAAAAGCCGAAGATTTTAAAACTTTTTATATACCCGACGGAGTAGGCGGTAGATTTTCGGAACTTTGTCCCGTAGGATTACTTCCCGCGGCAGTTTTAGGCATTGATATTGCTGAAATGCTCGCAGGCGCAGCGTATATGGATAAACTTTGTATGAACGATTCTTTCTACAAAAATCCTGCGCTTGTAAACGCAACTTTGCAATATATTGCAATGAAAAAGGGTAAAAATATTTCTGTTATGATGCCTTACGCCGACGGTCTTAAGTTTATTGCAGACTGGTACTGTCAACTTTGGGCTGAATCTCTCGGCAAAGAAGTTGATAACGACGGCAAGGTTGTAAACGCAGGTCAAACTCCCGTTAAGTCGCTCGGCGTAACCGACCAACACAGCCAAGTTCAATTATACACCGAAGGTCCGTTCGACAAGGTAATAACTTTCCTTGCGGTTGATAAATATAGAGAAGAAGTAGTTATTTCCGACGGTTGCCACGATATTCCCGACGTTCATTTCCTTTGCGGACACACTATGAACGAACTTATCGACGCCGAAAGGTCTGCAACCGAGTACGCTTTAACCGTAAAAGAAAGATTAAATCATACTATTTATCTTCCTGAAATCAACGCCTTTACAATCGGCGAACTCTTGTATTTCTTCGAGATGGAAACTGCTTTCGCCGGCGAACTTTTAAACGTAAACACCTATAATCAACCGGGTGTTGAAAACGGCAAAAACGCAACCTACGCGCTACTTGGTAGAAAGGGTTACGAAGACAAGAAAGCCGAACTTAACTCTGCGCCTGCTAAAAAGGCTGAATTTACTTGCTAACTTAATAGATTAACTACGGATTTGGTGATTTTTGCGAAAGATATAGTTGCCAAATCCGTTTTTTTCTACAAAATTAACTAACTTTTGGTAAAAATGCCAAAATTTTTCAAATTGCTATTGAAATATTATATTTTATATAGTATACTATATAAAGTAAGGAGACGATTATGCACGATTCTATTCCGCAGTATTTATTCCATCAGGGAACTAACTTTAAATCGTACGATTTTTTCGGCGCTCGTTTGGACAAGGTTAACGGAAAAAGGGGCGTAACTTTTAGAGTTTGGGCAAATTCTGCCGAGAGCGTTTCAGTAGTCGGCGATTTTAACGGATGGAACGCAAACTCTAATCCTATGACTAATATCGGCAACGGGGTTTTTGAAACTTTTATAGAAAAAGTCAATCATCTCGATTGCTACAAATATGCTATAAAATCAAGCAAAGGGGTAGTTCTTAAGGCTGACCCGTTTGCTTTTTATGCTGAAAAAGCGCCGAATACGGCGTCGAGAGTTTATAAATTTAAAAAGTTTAAATGGACGGACGGCGAGTTCGTTCAAAACAGAGGGATAAACGGCGAGCATCACAATCGCCCGATGAACGTTTACGAAGTCAATTTGACTTCTTTCGTTAAAAAAGACGACGGCGGTTTATACACGGCGAGAGAACTTGCAAAAATTTTAGTTCCATACGTCAAAAAAATGGGATATAACTACGTCGAGTTTATGCCCGTTACCGAATATCCTTTCGACGGCTCGTGGGGGTATCAAGTTACGGGATATTACGCTATAACTTCAAGGCTTGGAACTCCCGAAGATTTCAAATATCTCGTCAACGCTTTTCACAATGCGGGAATAGGCGTAATAGTCGACTGGGTGCCCGCCCATTTTCCAAAGGACGAGCACGGGCTTTACGAATTCGACGGCTCGCCCCTTTACGAAAATCACGGATGGGATAGGATAGAACACGCAACTTGGGGAACGAGAAGATTTGATTACGGAAGAACTGAAGTTCAATCGTTTTTAGTTTCAAGCGCTTGCTTTTTATTTGACGAGTATCATATCGACGGAATAAGAGTCGACGCGGTTGCGTCAATGCTTTATCTCGATTACGATAAAAAACCGGGCGAGTGGATACCCAACGAATACGGCGATAATAAAAATTTAGAAGCCATTGCGTTTTTAAGAAAATTAAACGACGCAGTTCACGGCGCTTATCCGTACGCTATTATGATAGCCGAAGAATCTACCGACTATTCAATGATAACCAAGCCTACGAGCGAAGGTGGGTTAGGTTTCGATTATAAATGGAATATGGGTTGGATGAACGACGTTTTATCTTACGTTTCGTTAGATCCGTATTTTAGGAAATACGACCACAATAAACTTAACTTTTCGCTTTGTTACGCTTTTTCCGAACATTACGTTTTACCTATTTCTCACGACGAAGTAGTTCACGGCAAAAAGTCGTTGCTTGACAAGCAGTTCGGCTCTTACGAGCAAAAGTTTGCAGGCGTTAGGGCGTTTATGGGTTATATGATTTCGCATCCCGGCAAAAAACTTATGTTTATGGGTTCGGAATACGGTCAGTTTAAAGAGTGGGCGTATAAAGAAGGGCTTGAATTTTTTATGAAAGATTACGATAAACACAATCGTCTTTCAGTATTTTTCAAAGACCTCAACAATTTCTATTTAAACGAGCCGTGTCTTTACGGCGACGACGACGGATGGAACGGTTTTAACTGGCTTGAAGCCAACGACGCAGATAATAACGTTTTAGCCTACGAGAGAAGATATAACGGAGAAGAACTCGTTTGCGTGATAAATTTTAGCGGTGAAGACAAGGTTTATCGCGTAGGGCTTGATAAAGGTAAATACGACGTAGTATTTTGTTCGGACAAAATAAAATACGGCGGTTACGGAGTTAATAAAAAACGCGTATATAATAGCCAAAACGTAGAGTGGCAAGGCAAACCGTGTTCAACCGAAATAAAAATTTGCGCTTTGTCGTTCACCTATCTCAAAAAAAGAAAATAATATATGAAAATATATGATGGAGGAAATATATGATAAACAAAAAAGAATGCGTTGCAATGCTTCTTGCCGGCGGACAAGGCAGTAGACTTTACGCTCTTACTAACAAGATTGCAAAGCCTGCGGTAATTTACGGGGGAAAATACAGAATTATTGATTTTCCACTTTCTAACTGCGTAAATTCAGGTATCGACACGGTAGGTGTTTTAACGCAGTATCAACCGCTTATTTTAAACGATTATATCGGTAACGGCGAGCCTTGGGACTTGGACAGATCGTACGGTGGCGTGCATATTTTATCGCCTTATCAGGCAAAGCACGGCTCTGAATGGTTTAAAGGCACGGCAAACGCTATTTATCAAAACATATCGTTTATTAAAAGATATAACCCCGAATACGTACTCATTTTGTCGGGCGACCACATTTATAAAATGAACTACGGCAAAATGCTCGAAAGACATAAAAAGTCGGGCGCGGACTGTACGATTGCGGCTATTAAAGTTCCTCTTTCCGAAGCGTCGAGATTCGGTATACTCAACGTTGACGAAGAAGGGGTTATTTATCAGTTTGAAGAAAAACCCGCTAAACCGAAAAGCGACCTTGCGTCAATGGGTATATATATTTTCACGGCTGAAAAACTCTACAAATATCTCGAAGCCGACGAAGCCGATCCAACCAGTTCCAAAGACTTTGGTAAAAACGTTCTTCCCGCAATGCTCAGCGCTGGCGAAAAGATGGTTTCTTACACTTTCGACGGCTACTGGAAAGACGTTGGAACTATAAATTCGTTATTTGAATCTAATATGGACTTGCTTGGTAATTCTCCCGAATTTGATATTGCAGATCCAACTTGGAGAATTAGATCTCGTAATCCTATCGCTCCGCCTCATTATCTTGGCGAAGACGGTAGAATAGTCAATTCTATCGTTGCGTCGGGTTGTGAAATCGAAGGCGTAGTTGAAAACAGTATTTTATCTCACGACGTCGTAGTTAAAAAGGGCGCGGTAGTTAAAAACGCAATAATTTACAGCGGAACGGTAATTGATGAAAACTCTCAAGTTAGTTACAGTATTATCGACGAAAACGTTCACGTTGGCAAGGGCGCTAAGGTAGGCGACGATTTAAACGGCGAACTAAAAATCAGTGTTTTAGGCAGAGATATTTCGGTTGCGGACGGCAAACAAGTCAAAGCAGGCGAAATAATTGACGAAAGCGTATAAGGAGAGATAAAAATGAGTAGAGCATTAGGTATAATTTTTTCTAATATACACGACGATAACGTTCCCGAACTTACCGCGAAAAGAACGGTAGCGTCAATTCCCTTTTGCGGAAGATATAGACTTATAGACTTTGCGCTTTCTAATATGGTCAATTCCGACGTTGCAAAGGTTGGAATTATCACAAAGAGCAATTATCAATCTTTGATGGACCATATCGGTAGCGGTAAAGACTGGGATTTGGCTCGTCACTACGGCGGTTTGTATATACTTCCACCGTTCGGCGTTTTAGAGAGCAGTTCGTTATATACCACAAGACTTGAAGCCCTTAAAAATATAGTAGGCTTTTTAGGTAAATCAACCGAAGAATACGTAGTTATGAGCGACTCGGATATGGTATGTAACATCAACTTTAAGCCAATAATTAAAAAGCACGTTGAATCGGGCGCTTTAATGACTTTCGTTTGCGTAAATAAAAAGAGAAACGAAGTCGTTGGCAACAGCAATGCTTTCGTAACGGTAAAAGACGGAGTTGTTACCGATTTTGCGTTTGATAGCAAAGATGAAGACGTAACCCTATATACTAATATTTGCGTAGTTGAAAGGCGCGTGCTTATAAATCATATCGTAGAAGCGATTTCTCACGGTAAAAAACATTTCTTAAAAGACGTAGTTCGCCCCGAAATTAAAGCGGGTAGAATCCACGCGTATATCCACGACGGCTATTATGAAGAAATAACTTCTATCGGCAAATACTACGACGAAAGTATGAAATTTTTAGATAGAGAAACGAGAGACGAAGTTTTCAGAAAAGCCAACGTATATACTAAAGTTAAAGACTCCGCTCCAACCAAATACGGCGATAACGCGGTAGTTAAAAATTCGCTCGTTGCAGACGGATGCCAAATCGAAGGCGAAGTATACGACAGTATTATTTTCCGTGGCGTAAAAGTCGGTAGGGGAACGGTAGTTAGAAATAGTATTTTGATGCAAAATACTATTACGGGTGAAAATATCACTTTAAACTGCGTAATCGCAGATAAAAACGTAGTTATTAAAGACGGAAGAACTTTATCTGGACACGAAACTCATCCGTTCTTCTTGTCAAAAGGCACGGTCATTTAAATCGGAGGAAATATGGCAGTAAAAAAATCGACTGAAAAAGTCGCTAAAACAAAAAAAGTCAGCGTAGAAATTTTACCGAAAAAATCTATATTTTTCGTAGCGAGCGAGGCAAATCCGTTCGCAGGAACGGGTGGGCTTGCCGACGTTATCGGTTCGCTCCCTAAAGCGCTCGCAAAAAACGGTAAATACGACGTAAGAGTGGCTATTCCGCTTTACCAAAGCGTAAAGGGCGATTTTAGAAGTCAATTTAAGTTTTTAGGCAACTTTAACGTCCCGCTTGCTTGGAGAAATCAGTATTGCGGAGTATTCTCATATAAATACGAAGGCGTAACTTTCTATTTTATAGATAACGAATACTACTTTAAGCGTAGCGGTCTTTACGGACACGGCGACGACGGGGAAAGATTTGCGTTTTTCTCTAAAGCCGTTTTGGAAATGTTTGCGTTTTTAGATTATTATCCCGACGTTTTGCACGCTCACGACTGGCAATCTGCCCTTTCAGTAATCTATTTAAAGACGCTTTTTGCAAATAAATACGGTTACGACGGTATCAAAGCCCTTTTCACAATTCATAATATTGAATATCAAGGAAAGTTTGGTTTTGACGTTTTGGGCGACGTTTTCGGTCTTTCGGACGACGTTAGAAGTATCGTTGAATACGACGGTTGCGTAAATCTTATGAAAGGCGCAATTCAAGTTGCCGAAAAATTCTCTACGGTTAGTAGAACGTACGCGCAAGAGATTAAAGATCCTTTCTTTGCTCACGGTCTTTCAGGCGTGATATCCGACAACGAGTTTAAAATGACGGGTATTTTAAACGGTATCGACCAAGACGTGTATTCTGCGTCGAAAGACGATAAACTTTTCGCTAACTTTACTGCGACTAAACCCGAAAATAAAGCGATTTGTAAAGCCGAACTTCAAAAGATGTTAAATCTTCCCGAAAGAGCGGACGTTCCCGTTATTTCAATAATAACGAGGCTTGTTTCTCAAAAGGGACTCGACCTTATTAAAGTCGTTTTTGAAGATATTTTAGCCGAAGACGTTCAAGTAGTTATTTTGGGTACGGGCGACAGCGAGTACGAAGAATACTTTAAGTTTATAGCCGACAGATACGAAGCGAAATGTAGGACTATAATCGCCTATAATAAAGATTTGGCAAGTAAGATTTATTCGGGTTCGGATATTTTCTTAATGCCGTCTAAACACGAACCTTGCGGACTTTCGCAAATGATTGCTTGTAAATACGGAACAGTTCCCGTAGTTAGAGCGACGGGCGGTTTGGCGGATAGTATTACCGCATTTAACGACGAAAAACGCGACAGCGGAAACGGCTTTAAATTTTACAATTACAACGCGCACGAAATGCTTTACGTCGTAAAGGACGCAATTTATACCTTCGGCGACAAAAAGCAATGGAAAAAACTTATCAAAAACGCAATGAAAACTGATTTTTCTTGGAAAAAATCGGCTTGCGATTATGAAATATTATACGACACGATTTTAGGTTAAACCGCCGAAATTTTCGGCGTTTTAGCCATGCAACAGGAGTTATTAATGAGCACGATTGAGGAAATTACCCCAAAGGAAACAAAAGACGCTATTAGCGGTAAACTTTCAAGATATTTCGGCGTAACGCTTAAAGACGCGACTAAAGAGCAACTTTATAAAGCGGTCGTTATGACGGTCAGAGATATTTTGCTTGAAAAACGCAATAAGTATCACTACAAAATGAAAGAGCAAAAAGGTAAGAGAGTTTATTATCTTTGTATGGAATTTTTGCTCGGTAGATCCTTAAAAAATAACGTCTACAATCTCGGTATTGAAGAACAAATCAATAAGGCTTTGAAATCGAGAAATTTAAAAGTTGAAGATTTATACGAATTTGAACCCGACGCAGGTCTTGGAAACGGCGGACTTGGTAGACTTGCCGCTTGTTTTATGGACGCTTTAGCATCGGGCAATTATCCTGCAATGGGATATTCTATACGCTACGAGTACGGTCTTTTCAAACAAAAAATAGTCGAAGGTTGGCAGACCGAACTTCCTGACGTATGGCTTCCGGGTGGCGAAGTTTGGCTTACTCAAAGAGCGGATATGTCGGTAAGGGTTAAATTCGACGGTAAAATTTTAGAAGACTGGACTGAAAACGGCATGAAAATACGCCACGTCGATTGTCAAGAAATCGAAGCAATGCCTTATGATATGATGATTTCGGGCAAAAACTCCGAAGCCGTTTCCGTTCTTCGTCTTTGGGCAGCGAGAAGCGTAAGAAATTTCGATATGAAGTCTTTTTCCGAAGGGGATTATTTCCGTTGTATGCAAGAAGACAATGAAGCCGAACTTATTTCAAAGGTATTGTATCCGTCGGATAACCACTCCGAAGGCAAGTCTTTAAGGCTTAAACAACAGTATTTCTTGGTTTCGGCGTCCCTTCAAAATATTTTAAACGAACACGTAAGAAGATACGGCGATTTAAGAACGCTTCCCGATAGGGCTGCAATTCATATCAACGACACGCACCCCGCTCTTTGTATTCCCGAACTTATGCGTCTTTTAATGGACGAACACGGTTTTTCTTGGGATGAAGCATGGTCTATCGTTTTAAAAACGGTAGCCTACACCAACCATACCGTTTTATCCGAAGCGCTTGAAAAGTGGAGCGAAGATTTAGTAGAAAGAAAATTGCCGAGAATTTATACGATTATTAAAGAAATCAATCAAAGATTTTGCGCTGATATGTGGAATTTGTTCCCGGGAGACTGGAGCAAAATTGAAAGGATGTCAATTCTTTCGCACGGTCAGGTAAGGATGGCAAACCTTTCGGTTATAGGTTCGCATAGTGTCAACGGCGTTTCTGCGCTTCACAGCGATATTATAAAAAATAGTATATTTAAAGATTTCCATGACGCTTATCCCGATAGATTTACCAACGTAACGAACGGTATTGCGTATAGAAGATGGCTTTGTCAATCGAACAAAGAACTTACTTCGCTTCTTTGCGATTGCATTGGCGACGGATTTATTTCCGACGCGTCTTTGCTCTCAAATTTCAAAAAGTTTGAAAACGACGAGAGCGTTTTAAAGCGTTTAGCGGAGATTAAAGCAATTAAAAAAGGTCAACTTGCCGACCTTATGCTTAAAAAAGAAGGCGTATCTTTAAACGTTGACTCACTTTTTGACGTTCAAGCAAAAAGACTTCACGAATATAAACGCCAACTTTTAAACGCAATGCACATAATTTATCTCTATAACGAACTTAAGGAAAATCCCGATTTAAAGATGCTTCCAAAGACCTTTATATTTGGAGCGAAAGCAGCGCCGGGATATTATATGGCAAAGCGTATAATCAAACTTCTTTGTTCGATTTCCGAAGATTTGCGTAAAAATCCGAATAAAAAGATTAGAGATAAACTCTCTGTGGTTTATATTGAAGATTACAACGTTACTATGAGCGAAACTTTGATGCCTGCGAGTGAAATTTCAGAACAAATTTCAACTGCGGGTAAAGAAGCGAGCGGAACTGGTAATATGAAATTTATGATAAACGGCGCTTTAACTATCGGAACTTTAGACGGAGCGAACGTCGAAATGAGAGAACAGGTAGGCGACGATAATATCTTTATTTTCGGTATGAACGCAAAAGAAGTAGAGTGGCTTTGGAAACACGGATATAGCGCGACTACTTTCTATAACGAAAACGTAATACTTCAAAAGATTATTGCAAGTTTAAAGGTGGGCTTTAACGGTCAAACCTTTGAAGATATAGCAAACTATCTCCTTGTAAATTCGCCTATTGCCGATCCGTATATGTGTATGGCAGACTTTAGCGATTACAAGAGAATACACGAAAAGGCAGACGCTACCTATTTAGATACTGCTAAATGGCAAAAGATGTCCTTAAACAACATTGCTGGGGCAGGCGTGTTCGCAGCGGACAGAAGTATAAAAGAATACGCCGAAAGAATTTGGGGACTTAGACAAATAAAGTGATGAAAGTTTATTTTGATCCGTTAGATTGTGCCTGTAAAAGCGTTACGGGCGCAGTTTCAACCGAACAAACAGTTAAGTTTAGAATAAAATTATCAACTGCAAAATCGTGCAGTTTGGTCGTAAAACGCGACGATGGGGACGAAAAACTCTATAAAATGCGTAACTTTCGACAAACTTTTATCTGTAACTTGCCTAAAATCGAAAAAGGTCTTTATTGGTACAGTTTTTTAGTCGACGGAAAAAAAGTCGGTAAAAATCATTTAGGTTTTGCCGAAAAAGGCGACTGGACGGGTGATTTTGAATTGCTCGTTTATAGTAACGGTCAAAGTTATCCAAAGTCTTTTTGCGGTGGAATAATGTATCAAATTATGCCCGATAGGTTTTGCAAAGCCGATGGTTTCGGCGATAAAACGGGCAAGAGAATGAGAGACGACTGGGGCGGAACTCCCGAGTATAAAGCAAGGGACGGAAAAATTAGAAACGACGACTTTTTCGGCGGTAATTTTGAGGGAATTCGCTCAAAACTCGACTATTTAAAAGAGTTAAACGTTACGAGAGTTTATCTCAATCCCATTTTTAAAGCAAACAGCAATCACCGTTATGATACAGGCGATTATATGCAATTCGACGCGCTTTTAGGTACTGAACAAGATTTTAAAAATCTTATTGCAAGCGGAAAAGAAAAGGGTGTAGAGTTTATTATAGACGGCGTTTTTAATCATACGGGCGACGACAGCGTTTATTTTAATAAATACAAGCGTTACGATTCAGTTGGCGCGTATAACAGTAAAAAATCGCCTTATTACGACTGGTTTACCTTTCAAAAGTTTCCCGACGAATACACTTCTTGGTGGGGAATTGATATTTTGCCTACGATAAACAAAAATTGTAGAGAATACGAAGAATTTATTACGGGTGAAAACGGCGTTTTAGACAGGTGCTTAAAACTTGGCGTAAACGGCGTAAGGCTTGACGTCGTTGACGAAATTCCCGATAGTTTCGTTGAAAAAATTACTCAAAGGGTTAAATCTTACGGACAAGATAAAATCGTAATCGGCGAAGTTTGGGAAGACGCTACGAACAAAATCGCGTACGGCGTAAGGCGTAAATATTTTCAGGGCGGAGAACTCGATAGCGTTATGAATTACCCCTTGAAAAACGCCATAATCAATTATTTGATAACAGGTAACGCGTCGGCAGTTTATAAAACAGTAAGAGAACAAATAGATAATTATCCCGCTCACTCGCTAAATTGTATGATGAATATTTTGGGCACGCACGACACGCCGAGAATATTGACCGTACTTGGAAAACGGGGAATACTTAAACAAAATCGCGACGAGATGGAGTTTGAAATCTTAAATCAAAGCGAGTGCGATTTAGGTAAGAAAATGCTAAAAATTGCGTCGCTACTACAGTTTACTTTATACGGTGTTCCGTGCGTATATTATGGCGACGAAATAGGTATGCAGGGCAATAAAGATCCGTTTAACAGGCGTTGTTTTGATTTTGAAAAACGCGACGAAGAAATATTGTCTTGGTATAAATTTCTTGCAAAATTGAGAAGCGAAACACCTGCTTTAAAAGAAGGAAAAGTAACTAACGTAAAATTTTATAAAGGGGTTTTCACCTTTACGAGAGAGTGTGAAAGTTCATCTTTAACAGTTGCGGTAAATTGTGGCGACGAAGTTGTAGATATAAGGGTAAAAGGCTATAATAAAGAAATTGCGAGAAACGTAAAAAGCTCAAAAATCGCTTTAAATAAGTACGATTTTGCAATATTTTACAAATAGAAAATATGAACGCGTATAATTTGATAATCGAAAAACTTAAGGGCGTTGCAAATTTAAAGTACAGAGATTTTTCGTCTAAAATTGCAAACTCTAACAAAGAAATGTTAGGTGTTAAAATTCCAACGCTTAAGGTTTTTGCTAAAGAAATTTTAAAAGCAGACTACAAGTCGTTTCTCAAAGATTGTAAGTTTAAGTATTTTGAAGACACGCTTTTATTTGGATTAATTATTGCAAGGCTTAACTACGACGAATTTTTGTTTTATTTGCCAACCTATCTTGAAAAGGTAGACAGTTGGTCGCACGTGGATAGTTTCGTTTGCGCAATTAAAAGCGTTCCGAAAAATAAAGACGATTTTTTAAACAAATTAAAAAAGGAAATTTCAGAGGCTAAAGATTTTCGCTTGCGATTTTATATAATTTGTCTAATGAATTTTTATTTAGATTGCGAGCATTTAGACTACGTTTTTTCAACCCTTGAAAAATGCGACGGAAAAGGGTATTATAACGATATGGCAATAGCATGGCTTATATCGGTTGCGTTCGTAAAATTTGAAGGTCAAACCTTTCAATTTATAAAAAACTGTAAACTGTCAAACTTTACCTTAAACAAAGCGATTTCAAAAATTAGAGATTCGTTTAGGGTATCCCGCGAGAACAAAATTCTCCTACAAAACTATATAAGGAAAAATTAAAAAATGGACATTTTAAAAACGATTACCGAAGAATTCAA
>JAFTKX010000004.1 GCA_017453045.1 Clostridia bacterium
AAAGCAACGTAAAAGGTAACGTTTCAGTAGAAGACTGGGCGATTATCGCAAACAGTTTCGATCCTTATTATTCTTTCGACGAAGACGTAATGACAGTTGAAAATGAAGGTTATATCACATACAAAAACAGTATTAAAGATAGTAAAATAACCTTTAAACTTAAATTTGACCAACCTGACGCAATAGGACAAATTGCCGAATTTGCTTTTGGTAAAAAAACTCAATACTCTATCGTAGACGCAAAACTTGCGTCCGATTACACTAACTACGGTTATATGATAAGAATTATACCGTCGGGAAATATCAGTCTTGTAAAAACCGATAACGGAGCGAATATGCGTACTCTTATGAATATGGACTGCGCAACCGATTTCGGCATTTCGTTTGACGATCTTGCATGGCATACCTTTACGATTTACCGTTCGCTTGAGAGCGATAAAATGAAAATTAGTATTTTCGTAGACGACGAGCAGTTTGGTTTCTACGCCGTAGATAACGACTATTACGCTCCGAACTATCCTTTAGACGGATTTATTGCGTTTGGCAATACTACTAATTCGAGCAAATATTACGTAAAAGATATCGCTTACGAAGGAACTGAAACCGACGTTGCTTCAACCTTAAAGGCAGACGCAGTAAACTTCGTTACTTATTTTGAAGAAGATAGCGAAAAATTCGTATATTTCTGTTTTGACAGCGCTTCTTACACGAGTAAGTGGGTAGAAATTTACGCTTCTAACGAAAGCGGAACGCAAGGCTCTCTTTTAGGCAGAGTATTCCCCAAAAACACTACGTTTAGCCTTAACGGTTATAGCGGAGATTACGTTTTAGTAAAAACGGTAGGCTTTACCGAAGCGGGAAGCAAAACCACTCTTTTAAAACTTGAAGAAAAAGCGCCTTTGTTTGAAGATACTTCAGCCGTTAAGCGTATAGCAGTTAAAAAGAGCGAAGATGGAGCGTATTTCGTATATAAAGGAACAAACGAAGTATTCACGCCCGTAGGCGGAAACTATATGGGACTTCGCGGTGGAGACCACTCGACTTTCGACGCTGCAACTACCTTTACCGAAGCCGATTACGATCCCGTAAAATCTGAAGCGATGTTAAGAGCGCTTTCCGAAAATTACGGCAACGTAGTAAGAGTATTCTTAATAGGTAGAACTGCAACTAACCCCGGTATAAGCGGTGATCCTACTTACGCTATTGACGACTCAAATTATTATTACGAAGGTCTTTACAAACCTTATATGGAAAACGTAGTGCATTTCTTGCGTACGGCTCAAAAATACGGCGTATACGTAATGCTTACGTTGGGCGACGCGGACGTTCCGTCTAACGACTATTATATAAATCTTCAAGGCGGAGCAGCCCTTGCAAGAAACTATATGTATTTCGACTCAAGAGGTGTAAACGCTCGTAAAACTTACGCTAAAAACGTAATTAAATACTTTACGCAGTTTGCTCCCGATTGCGTAAGCGGAATATTCTCTATAGAACTTCAAAACGAATTTGCCGTTCATACGGATCAATGGCCGTTTATTCTCACTTCGGGTACTGTTCAAACGGCAAACGGTAAAACTTACGATATGGGCGACGCAGACTCTCGCGAACTTTGCTTTAAAGAAGGCGTAACCTATTATATAAATCAAGTTTATAGCGCAATCAAGTCGGTTGATATGAACGTTTTAGTAAACGAAGGAACGTTTACCCGTAATATAGTTGGTAACAACCACGTTTACGGTATGCAAAACGTTACTTCGGGCGATTATAGAGTTCCTGCGACTTTCGATATATATTTAGGTACTAATATCGACTTTTTAGACGTTCATATTTATTACGCGAACACAAGCGGTAACACCGTTCTCAATTCGTTTGCGGACGACCTTACTTATATGAATTTCTGGAACGACGACGTTCAAGAACTTTTAAAGAAAAAGCCTATATTTATGGGTGAATTCGGACCAAACGCAAGGATTTTCAAGGACAAAGCCCAAGCCGACGAAGTTTGGAAAGAAACCGTCCGTCTTGCAACCGAAAGCGGATTTAAAGGCTTTGCAGTATGGACGTTGGAATCTCATAACCAAACGGAATGCTGGAATATTTTAGCAGACGACGGTAAATTTGATTTGTTCGTAGAACTCGTAAGTATTCATACGGGGCTTGAAATTCCGGATAAAAACGAAAACAACAACAATAATAATCAAACTTCAGAGCCAGACTCAAGCGTTTCGTCGTCTGAAAGTTCGTCCGAAAGTTCGTCTGAAAAAACTTCGGAGAGCAAGAAGAAAAAAGGTTGTAAAGGCTCTGTCGCAGGTAGCGTCGCTTTATTAACTCTTTTAATTCCTTGCGCGCTCATAATAAGAAGAAAATTAAAATAGGATTAAAAAATGTTAAACAAAATTAAAAAGATTTTAGCGTGCGTGTTAGTCGTCGCAAGCGTCGTTTCAATGGCGGTTAAAGCGATTGACAACACGAAAGCAAAACAAATAGTTCTTTCGTTTTGGGGTACGAATTTGCCGTATCAGTTTGCGCTTGAAGGCGTGGCGGAGCAGTATAACGAACTTCAAGACGAATACGAAGTAGTTATCGACAAACAAGACGCTGGCAATTACCGTACTTGGATGGGCGCGCGTCTTGCAGGCGGTAACGCTTCCGATTTGCTTGCAACGACCATTGTATACGCTAATACAGACGCGTCGAACGGTTATCTTTACGACTTGTCGAAACATTTGAACGAGCCTAACCCGTACAGTGAATCGGGTAGGGCTTGGAAAGACGATTTTGCAGGAACGTATCTAACGCAAGTAGCGTACGCGAACGACACTTCAAAGTTTTATTGCGTACCAACTTCAACCGTTTCGGTAAGAATTGCGATAAACACCGATATTTTAACCGAAAACGGAATAGAAATACCCACAAAAGACTGGACTTTTTCAGACTTTAGACGTATTAGCGAAAAACTCGAAGCAAAGGGTTATACTGCTTTAGAAATAGCAAATGCAAAATACATAAACTATATGGTAAGTTGGATGATAGATATAATGATGTCCCAACTTAAATACGACGATATAACTTCTTACGACGTAAACGAAAACGGACAGGTTGAAACTGAAGAAATCGTAAGGGCGTTTACTATGGAAGAAAATCCTTTAAACCTTTCAAACGACACCGATTTAAAAGAAGTAATGGAATTTCTTAAAATTTGGTCTAAATATTGGGGTATGGGATTTAACTCTCGCGACGACACGTCTGAAAATTTCCTTCGTCAAACCGTTCCTATGATGTTTTGCGGTAGTTGGTCGGTGTCGGGAGTTGAACTTACGTTAAACAACGAAAACCCCGAAGCCGATAAAACTAATCCGTATAAGGCGTTTAATTATATTTCTTTACCTTTCCCAAGGCTTGAAAAAGAAAATTATATCGACGCAGAATCGTCTTATACGTTTACAAATTTAAAGAGCGGTTTGCCACTTCAAGAATTAGGCGAGCCGTCGGGCTGTTTCTGTATACCAAAGGCAACGGCGGAGTCGGATAAAATAGACGGCGTTATAGATTTTTTACAATTCTTCACTTCGGCTAAAATGGCGGGATATATGGCAAAAGCCGCTTTTGAAATTCCCGTAATTAAAGACGTTGAAGTTAACGAAAAGATGTACGATTATTTAGCGCCCGAAAACAGCGAATCAATCCGTATGAGATTTAATCTTTTAAACCTTTCGGACGGCGTTGCTGAAGAATATCACTTTAAACAAGTTCAAATGTATTTGATAGACGAGATTTCGCTCAAGGCGTTTTGTAAGAATATACAAAACAAATATTTGGAAGTTACCGAACTTTTAAAAGAAGACAACGGATGGGAGTGGTAATTTATGGAAAGTAGAAAAAACATTTTCAAAAAAGTAAATTTTGCTCCTTATATCATGATACTTCCTATCATGGTTCTTTTGGCAATCTTCGCGTTTTATCCTTTAGCGTTGTCAATCATAAAGTCTACTTATCGTTGGTCGGGAACTTTCGATAACGATACGGGTATCAATACTTTTATAGGTTTTAAAAACTACGTTGAACTTTTTAGCGATAAAATTTTCCTTGAAAGTTGGCTTAACACCTTATTTTTCGTTTTTACAGGGGTAGCCGTAAACTTGGTTTTCCCATTTTTATGCGCGCTTTTAATATTCTCAATTAAAAACGAAAAAACTTCGTATAGGTGGAGAGTTGCTTTCGTCGCGCCTATGGTAGTTCCGTCAATGGTAGTATTTTTACTTTGGCAATTTATCTACGACGTAGACGTCGGCGTTATAAATAACGTGTTAAAGTTATTAAATCTTTCAAAAGTCGACCTTTTAGGTAGACCTGAAAGCGTAAAATGGGCAATTCGTTTTATGGGCTTTCCATGGGTAGGCGGAACGTTCTTACTCGTTTACATAGCAGGGCTTTCGTCTATTGACAACTCTTTAAGAGAAGCCGCAAGAATAGACGGGGCAAGTCCGCTTAGAACGATTTTAGCCATTGATATACCGCTGTCAAAACCGCAGTTTAAAATGGTTTTGACTCTTTCGGTAATAGGCGAAATTCAAGATTTCGTAAAAATTCAAACGGTTACCGAAGGCGGACCGGGTTACAGTTCTTACGTTCCGGGGCTTTATATGTATAAAATGGCGTTTGATTCTAACGAATACGGAAAAGCCTGCGCTATAGGCGTTACTATGCTTATAGTTATGCTTTTGGTGTCGTTTGCTATCAACAAACTGTTTAAAACGGAGAGTGCGGACTAATGAAAAGTAATATTAAAATAAAAAAGCGTAAGAGCAACGTTCTTACTACGGTAGTTCTCGTATTCTTCTTTATTCTTACGATTATTCCCGTATACGTAATGATAGTAAACTCGTTTAAAACGCCAAACCAACTTTTAGATAACGTATTGTGGTTTTCATTTCCGTTATATTTCCAAAACTACGCCGACGCGTTTAACCGTATTTTCCCTTACATTTGGAACTCGGTTACAATCTCTGTCGTTTCTACTGTGGGTATAACTATGATTGCCGCTCTTACTGGTTACGCTTTCGGACATTACGATTTTAAAGGCAAAAACTTTTTCTTTATGCTAATTATCGTAAATATGATGATACCGAGCGTTTTAACTTTAGTTCCGAGTTATCTCGTAGTAGTTAAAATAGGTATATACAACACTCAATTCGCCTTATTGCTTCCTTATCTTGCAACGGGCTCTATAATGGGTATATATCTTGTAAGGGGCTTTGTTGAACAACTCCCCAAAACAGTTTTTGAAGCCGCTAAAATAGACGGAATAAACGATTTTCAATGTTTCGTTCATATCGGCATACCGCTTATAAAAACCATTTTAACTACCGTTTCTATACTCGCGCTTTTAAACGTTTGGAACGATATCGTTTGGCCGATGCTCGTTTTAGACAGCGATAAGATAAAGACTATACCTTTAGGTCTTTTGGAATTCAATCAACAACAAGGCGCGAATAAGGGCGCTTTGTTCGCAGGATATATATTAGCGTCAATTCCACTTCTTATTTACTTTATGCTTAATTTAAGAAGTTTTATGGAAAGTTTAGTAGAAGGAGCAATAAAATGAAAACCGATTTTATCCCTATGGGGTTTCAATATTATCGCGCGCCTACCCCTGCTCGTAGCGAGTGGAGAAAAGACCTTGAAAATATTAAAAAGTGGGGCTATAATACCGTTAAATACTGGATTCAATGGCGTTGGAACGAGCCAAGAGAAGGCGAGTACGACTTTTCCGATATTGACGAACTTATGGATTTGGCGAGCGAATACGGTTTAAAAGTCGTATTAAATACCATATTAGAAGTTACTCCCGTTTGGTTTGATAAAAAATATCCCGAAAGCGCAATGATTTCTAACAGGGGAGAAAAAGTTAAAGGCTTTGCGTCGCCTTACCGTCAAATCGGCGGTATGCCGGGACCTTGTTTTCATCACGAAAAGGCAAACGAACTCAAGGCGAAGTTTTTGGCTGAATGCGTAAAAAGATACGCAAACCATCCCGCGCTTTATATTTGGGATCTTTGGAACGAACCCGAACTTACTGAAGGTATTTACAGAGAACCGCAAATAGAAAATTTGCTTTGTTATTGCGACGAGTCGGTTAAGGCTTTTTCTAAATGGTTAGAGAAAAAGTACGTTACTATTGAAAAACTAAACGAAGTTTGGGGAAGACCTTATCTATCGTTTGACGACGTAGAGCCACCGAAGAATTTTGGAACGACTGCGGATATGATTGACTGGAGACTTTTCTTTTGCGATACGATAACCGACGAGTTTGCAAAGAGAGTAGCGGTCGTTAAAAAGTACGATACCAAGCACCAAGCAATGTGTCATACAGTACCTATCCCGCTTTTTAACAGTATAACTTGTTGTAGCGACGATTTTTCAATAGCAAAACACGGCGATTTAATAGGTAATAGCGTAGGCTCTAATCCTATGGCGGCGGATTTGTTAAAGAGCGTTGCGGAAGGTAAAAATATCATAAACGCAGAAATTCACGCGTGTTATGGAAACGCTTTAAATGGATTTCATATGCCTGACGTAAACGATATGATAAAGCATATTTTTATCCCACTCGTTCACGGCAGTAAAGGATTTTTATTTTGGCAATTCCGTCCCGAAATTTTAGGCGACGAAGCGCCCGCTTGGGGCAATACTACGCTTGACGGAAAAGATACCGATTGGAATAGAATAGCAATGCAAATGCACGACGTATTAAAAGAATACTACGACGAAATTTGCGAGTTTCAACCTGCTAAAGGCGAGATTGCTGTTTATTGCGATAAGGCTAACGAAATATATTCATGGGAAGGTTCTTACGATACAAAATTGTTCGTTAATTCGCTTATAGGCGCGTATAATTTGTTTTATCGCAACAATTATGCGGTTGATTTTATTGATTCTAATTGCATTTTAAACGGTAAGTTAGACGGCTATAAGGCTGTATATTTCCCCGCAACGTTCCTTTTTGACGATTATAAGGTTGAAAAGGTCAAAGAGTACGTTTCAAACGGCGGTACGGTTATTATCGAGGCGTTATTTGGTTGTATAAATCAAGATAGCGGACGACACTCGTTAAACATTCCGGGTTGTGGAATGGGTGAAATTTTGGGCAAGAGAATTGATAAATTTTTCTCAAGCACTATGATAGAAAACGCGTACGACTGGAAAGTATTTACTTCTGAAGACGGCGAAAGGGTTTTGATGAAAGACGGAGAAAGCATCCTTTGTGGCGCTAAATATTTGCTTACTTATACTGGAAATCAGGGTAAGCAACTTGCTTCGTTTTCTCAAGATAGAACTGCCGTGAGCGAGTATACTATCGGCAAGGGTAGGATAATTGATATCGCTACTTTATTTGCTTACGGATATTCTATTTCCGAAGAAAGCGAAAATCTTAAATGGATAAGAAAAGTAGTTGGACAGCCTAATTCTAAATATTCAAATCTTCCTATAGGCGTTAGGGTAGACGAAGTTTATTCAAACGGCAAAGGATTTTTGGTTATTGACAATACTACGAAGTCTGAAGTTTCGATAACTTTGCCTTGTTCTATAGTAGAAGTCGTTGGAAACGGCGTTTTAAGCGGAAACGCGCTTACCGTCGAAAAAAATAAAACCGTACTTGTAAAAATAAAATAGAGCAATATAAAAGAAAAAACGATTATGAATAGACGAGTATAAATAATTTGTGATATAATAATCGTAATAACGATAAAGTTAGGCGTAAAACCGTTTGCGCCTAACTTTATTGACGGAGAAAGATATGATAAATTTTCACTATGCCTACGACTACGTTTACGAGCAAATTTTAAACGAACTCAAAGAAAAGGGTAAAGATACGGTTTTGTGTTCAGAAAAAGAATATTGCGAGCGTTTCGACGTTAGTTTAACTACGGTAAGAAGGGCGTTAGATAGGCTTTATAAAGAGAATATAATAGTTAAGATAAAAGGTAAGGGCTCGGTTGTAAGCAGTATGGTAAGATGCTTAAAAATCCCCGAAAATCGCTTTATAGGCGTACTTATGCTTCCTTTTGACGATATTCAATCAGAAAGTATTTCAAGCGGAAAGTACAGATACGTAAACCCTTACGCTCAAAGAATATACAAAACTATCTATAACGAACTCGGTTTTAAGCACGATTTGCTTTTAGATACTATTCCTGCAAACGAAATAAAAACCAAGTTTCCTAATTCTGTTTTAAACAAGGCTAATAAAATTTTCGTAATAGGCGAAATTAGCGCCGAAACCGTAGAGTATTTGCACTCTCTCGGCAAGTGCGTCGTTTTGTATAACTTTTTCGATAAAAACGTAACGGTTACAAGGGTAAACAACGACGAACGCTTACAGTTTAGACTTATGACCGAGCATTTTATAAAGCAAGGGCACGTAAAAATTGCGTGTATAAACGGAGCGAATCTTTTTTCGGAATCTGTTGAAAGGTATATGGGCTTTCAAGACGCTATGATTATGAACGACCTATTTATCGAAAGTAAACTCGTCAAATGGGGAGATATGACGCCTGAAAGCGGATACGCTCTTACTAAAGAACTTTTGGCTGTGCCGAGCCAAAGACCTACGGCAATAGTTTGCGTGAACGACGGCGTTGCTATGGGCGCGTACGACGCTATTGAAGAAGCGGGTTTAAAAGTCGGCGTAGACGTGTTTTTATCGGGACACGATAATTGCGAAATGCCGTCGGATAAGTATGAAGTTTCAACGATTGACCCCGATTATGAGAGTATAGGCAAACGGATTGCCGAAGTTTTAGAAAGAGATACTTGGATAGACGACGAAATAGTCATACCGGGTAAGTTAATAATAAGATAATTTTAAAAGGAAAGTTTTATGAAAAAGTTTATCAGTTTGTTACTTGCGATAACTTGCATTTTAGGAGTTTCTTCGTGCAAAAAAGAAAGCGAACAGCCAAAAGGCGAACTTACGCTTACGGCGGTGAATACCAAAAACGGATTTTCGCCAGACTCGGCAATGGACGGGGACGTAAACGTCGGTTGGGTAGGCAGTAAAAAAGCAACGGAATCAAACTTTCAAGTGTTTGATATCGACTTTGGCGAGAAAAAAACTTTCACTACGATTACGTTAGACGACTCTTTCAACGATGGATATACTAATAGAAGACCTGATTACGTTCCCAAAACTGTAACCTATCAAAACGGCAATGCGTCGTCTGTTGGCGACGGTACTTTGGCAGGGGTTTTAAGCGGTTCGGCGGACGGTCAAAGTTGGAAGTCAGACGCTATTCCTACAAGCGAAAACGCTCAATGGATATGGTTATCTTTAGCGGAAGACGCGCTCGTTAAAAAACTTGAACTCAATAACGAGATGAACAATTCCGTTCCCGTTTCTTATGAAGTTTATTATTCGCAAACAGCGCACAACAGGCGAAACGAAGACGAATATACCGACGTTTCTACTTACTCGCTTTTAGATAAACAAACCGAGAACACCGAAAATATTATTGAAATCGAACTCGACGAAGAAATAACCGTTAGAGATTTATTTATAAAGATTTTCGTTCAACAAAACGAAGGAGTAGACGTAGTTGCTTCGATTGACGAAATACTTTTCTATGGCGAAACTCCGTCGGATTATTACGAAGAACATCAACCCGAAAAGTTTACGATAATGGGTTCTAACGACGGTAAAACGTTTGAAGTAATTAAAGAAGTTTCGGGCAACTATCAAGCGGTATGGACGTACGCTTCCGAAACGTCGCTTACGTACCGTTATATCAGATACATAGTTTTTGCAGAATATAACAATAACTATCCTTCGATAGGAGAAATTACTTTTAGTTAAAATGAAAAGAATTAAAATTGAATTTAATCAAACGCTTTTATATCCCATAGACGCGGTTTTATTTAGCGTAAACACCCCCGAAGAAGTTTTAAAATGCGAGGTAGAGCCGATAATTGCAACCGTCCCGGGCAACGTCGAACTTGATATGCAAAGGGCGGGGCTTTTGCCTGATTTATTTTTTGGAACTAATATTTTATTGCTTGAAAAGTACGAACTTTACGACTACTGGTACAAGTGTAAATTTGTAGCGCCAAAAGGCGAAAAGTCGGGCTATAAGTTGGTTTTCGACGGTATTGACACCTTATCTGAAGTGTGGTTAAACGGCGAGAAGATAGGCGAAACGGACAATATGTTTATTCCGCACTCGTTTAATTTAAAAGACGTTAAAGAAGAAAACGAACTTTGGGTTAGGATAAAAAGTCCCGTTATTTACGCCCATCAAAAAGATTACGAAACAGGACAATGGGGGCTTTCATACAACGCTGAAAGCGTACATATAAGAAAAGCGCCTCACTCGTTTGGTTGGGATATTTGCCCAAGGGCGTTAGGCGGTGGAATTTTTAAGGACGTTTATTTAGAAAAGGAAAATTCCGTTGAAATTGAAGACGTGTATCTTCACACTCTTTTAATCGACCATAACGGCGGACACGTAAGACTTTCTTACGATTTAAAAACAGCACCAACCTTATACCATAACGCAATTTTTGAACTTGACGGTAACTGCGCAGGCTCTATTTTTAAGGCAAGCGAAAAGGTTGTGTTTAAGCACGGAACTTTTAATTTTACTATCCCTGCAAATCAACTTAAATTATGGTATCCCGTCGGCTACGGCGAGCAAAATTTATATAAAGTTACCGCTTGCGTAAAGTCATTTAGCGGAGAGATTTTGGCTGAAAAAACTTTCAATTTCGGCGTAAGAACGGTTGAAGTCGACTTTGACGAAAGCGGTGAAGAAAAGAAATTTTTAGTTAAAGTGAACGGTTGTCCTATTATGATAAAGGGAACGAACTGGGTTCCGCTCGACGCTTTTCACTCTAACGACGCAAATCGTATGGGGCGCGCTCTCGAACTTTTAAAAGATTGCGGAGCAAACGCCGTAAGATGTTGGGGCGGTAATATTTACGAGCCTGAAGAATTTTTCGATTTTTGCGACGAAAACGGTATTCTCGTTTGGCAAGACGTAATGATGGCTTGTAATTTGTATCCGTCAACCGACGATTTTTATAAAAAACTCGAAAAAGAATTAAAAAGCGTTCTCGTAAGAATAAGAAAACATCCGTCGCTTGCATGCTATTGCGGTGATAACGAATGCGATTTGGGTATGTTTTTCAATGGTATAAATCCGTCTTTATATAAAGTGACGAGAGATTATTTACCGACCTTGTTTTTTAGGTTTGATCCTTTCCGTCGTTTTATTCCGTCGTCGCCGTTTTTTGCAGGCAAAGCCCTGAAAAATAGAGACGAGCAGGCTTTAGCGGAAAATCATCTTTGGGGACCGAGAAACAATTTCAAGAGTAAGTTTTACGTTGAAAACAAAAACGTTTTTATTAGCGAAATAGGCTATCACGGATGCAATTCAGTGGAGAGTATTAAAAAGTTTATTCCCGAAAAGTCCTTGTGGCATTGGGAAAACGACGACTGGATGGTTCATCAAACCGTACCGGGTGGCGGTTGGGTAAGCGAGTGGAATAGAATAAAACTCATGGCGTATCAAGTTAGAGAGTTGTTTGGTTTTATTCCCGATAATTTAGAAGACTTTTCAGTTTGCTCTCAAATTTCTCAAGCCGAAGCGTTGAAGTTTTTCGTAGAGTTTACAAGACTTAATAAATGGCAAAAAAGCGGTATACTTTGGTGGAATCTTCTCGATTGTTGGCCACAGTTTTCAGATGCCGTCGTCGATT